>NZ_SDXQ01000014.1:0-143886 GCF_006964045.1 Arthrobacter sp. TS-15
CAAGCACTGGTTCTTCTGTCAGGGTGGATTCCCCGCGCCCGGACGACTGCTTGTGCAGCAACCCGGGTACTTCTTCCGGCCCCGGTTCCCCAAGCCCATGCAACGATTCGAATCCAAGAAGCAGCCCAGCGTTCCAAGAGGGATCAGCGGCGGGTCCTGCCGCCGTCGGGGGCTTGCGCGCCGATGGCCGGGAAAGCATGTCCGAGGAAACGGGGGAGACAATTCCAGGCACCTCACTGGCGCCGGGGGAACCTTCCCGCCGCGCCACGACCTGCCCAATGCCTTCCATAACCCAACCCTGTCACGAAGGCTTCACCACCATCAGACCCAATCGATGCTATGTGGAAAACCCCACCCAACTGCCAAATGCCAACGCCCGGCGCGAGCGTCTTTTAGCAGGGCTAATCTTTGGCACGGCTAATCCTTGGCAGGGCTAATCCTTGCGCTGGGCCTAACCGACGAGCCCGGTTTGGTGGTGGACGCCGGCTTGATCGACTTTCCGGTGGAATCGCATTCCGGCCGCGCCTCCCACGATCGCGCCGAGGAGAGGGACGATTAGGGCGATGGCGAGTCCAACGATGCCGCTGGCGGTCATGAGGCTTCCGTCGACGGGAATCTGCGGGGCGCCGTTAAGATTGCCGAGAATATTGAACTGGCTCCCAGCCACCGCTGCGAGAATCGCCACGATGATGGCGATGATGATGCCCCAAAGCCACACGGCGAGTCCTTGCTTCACGCCGTCGAAACGCGCCATCCGGCCAGCGACGTACCCTCCGCAGTAGTAAGCAAGAAACAAGACGACCGCCAGCACGATTCCACTCACAATGCCCAGGGTTTCAACGTTCTGCCGGGCTTGCTCCGCCGCTTGTTGGGTCTCGGATGGATTTGCCGCTCCTACGCCTACGCCTATGGCCGTGGCCAAGGCGCTTAGCAGGACGGTCATCCCGATGGCGGTTAACCAGCCGAAGAATGCCGAACCCCACTTGATTCCGCCGAAGCGTTCCTTCTCCGCGGCAACGACGTCGTTCCTACGGCCCTGAGGGGTGCTTGATCCTGCGTCATTTTCATATGCCATGTCAGCTCCTAAGCCGGGTCCCTGAATTTGGGTTAATCAAGAAAACACCACGCTCTGCAGGAAAGCAAGGATGCTTACTAATTGCTGTGCCTCATTCATCGGCGTCAGCCGGGCCAAGAATATGCACGCGCACGTGCGCAGGAGTCGACTTCTGCCAACCGCGCGTGCCAAACCGCGCTGGACTCCATCCCACCCTTGGAGAAGTTGCAGAGCCGTCGCCGCCGGAGAGCCCGGGGCCCGAGGCAGTGCAAAAGCTTACGACGGCGGGAGGTCGCCGTCGGGCGCCAGGGTTCCCAAATATAGGGATCCGTGCCTGTTGCGTGGGAGAATTTGAAGCATGGAAGCCACCACCGCAGGAGCTCGCACGCTTGAACGCGGACTCAGCCTGATCGACCATGTAGCGGCAGGCAACCATCGGCTCGAGGACATTACCAAAGCCTCGGGACTCAGTCGCTCGGCCACCCATAGGATGCTGACCTCACTTGTTGGAGCAAGGTACCTGAGCCAAACCGAAGACCGAAGCTACCACCTTGGCGTGAAGCTGCTGGAGCTGGGCACTCAAGCCCAAACCAGCATCGACTTGCCAGGGGCCGTGCAGCAGATCTTGTCCGACATCGCCCGGATTACCCTGGACGCCACCCACTTGGGAATACTCTCCGGGGATGAAGTGGTGTACCTGGCCAAGGCCCGTGGTCACCGCGGGTTCGAGATGACCTCCTACCCCGGCGTCCGCCGACGGGCTCAAACCACTGCACTGGGCAAGGTGCTGCTGGCCGAGAAGGACGAGTCGGAGGCGATCAAGGCTTTTAACCACACCTTCACTCCCACGCCGCTTTCCATTAGGACGGCCGAAGACTTCCTGGATGCGCTGCACCGGGCGAAGCACAATGGTTACGCCATGGATGATCAGGAGAACGAACTCGGGATCACGTGCCTGGCCATCGGGATACCCGATTTGAGCGGTGTCATGGCTGCCGCCGTGTCAGTCTCGGCCCCCAGCGTCCACATGACCCCTGAGCGCATCCAGTCCCTTGTTGTGTTGCTTCAGAAGTTCCAGCCGGAGCTCACCAGTTGCCTTCCTCCCGGATTCGAAAGGGCTTGGATCTAGCCCCGGCAGACCCAGCCCTTCCGACCCGACGGCGGCTACCGCCTCACGGGTTCTGAGGCGTCCAGTAGTTCGAGTTCGTGGCGGTGTGGCATGCCTTCCCAGTCGCCGGGGACGAGACAGGCGAAGGCGCCTGTTCGTACTGCGGTGTGGAGCCGGTCCTGGATGGGGGCTCCGGCTAGGAGGTCGGAGATGTAGCCGGCTACGAAGGCGTCTCCTGCGCCGACGGTGTCCACAGCGTTGATGCGCACTGCTTCCTGGCGGTATTCAGCGTGGTCGATCACACCGACGCAACCGGCTGGGCCGTTTTTGATGATCACTTGGTGGGGGCCCAACGCGGCGATTTTGTGGGCGAGCTGGAGTGAGTCCGCTCCGGGCCCTACTGCGATTTCGGCTTCGTCGTCGCCGGCGAAAACAAGATCTGCTTGTTCGATGAAGCGCCGGAAGACCGGCCCGGCTTCCTCTTCTGTCCAGAGGGCTGCGCGGTAGTTCAGGTCGAACGAGACGGTCACCCCGGCTTCGCGGGCCACGGTTACTGCGTGCAGCGCGGCTTGATGCGCTGTTGCGGAGAGGCCGGGTGTGATGCCGGTCAGGTGCAGGAGCTTCGCGTTTTGGATGGCGTCGACGGGGACGTCTTCCGGTGCCAGGCGTGAGCCGGCGCTGGCGGTGCGGTAGTACCAGACTTTGAGGTGTTCCTGGGTTCGGCGTTCCTTGATCATCAGGCCTGTGGGGGCGTGGGGGTCGCGGATGCCGAGTGTGGTGATGCCTTCGGCGGCCACTTCCCGGAGTACGAGGTCTCCGAGGCTGTCCTGCCCGACGCGCCCGAGCCAGGTCACGCTGGCGCCGAGGCGTTGCAGGGCGATGGCGAAGTTGGTTTCGGCCCCGCCCATGCCCAGCCCCATTGACCCGGCGTGTGCCAGGGGGCCCGGCGTTACGGCTTTCATGAGGGCCATGGTTTCGCCCATGGTCACCACGTCCGTGTATGTCCCGTTACTGCAGCTCATGTGGCTGTCCTCGCGTCCGCGGCCTCAGCCACGAGCTTGCTGAGTTTTTCGGCGCGTGCGGTGAGTTCGGTCAGGTTCCCGCCGGTGAAGGCGTCGCGCAGCAGCGGGCCGCCGAGGCTCACGGCCAGGGCGCCGGCCGCGATCCAGGCCGGCGCGTCCTCGATCCCGATGCCGCCGGAGGGAACGATCCGCATTTGTGGGAAGGGTCCGCGGAGTTGGCTGATGTAGCCGGGTCCGACCGTGGAGGCGGGGAAGAGCTTCACGGCGGTGGCGCCGGCTTCCCAGCCGGCGAGTAGTTCGGTGGGTGTCAGGCCACCCGGGAACACCGGAATGTTACGTTCGACGGCGGCGCTCACCACTGCGGTGACCGTTGCGGGGGTGACAAGGTAGTCCGCACCTACCTCGAGGGCCTGCCTGGCGTGGTCCACGGTGGTGATGGTGCCGACGCCGATTTCGGCGTCCGTACCGAAGCGTTCCTTAAGCCGGGGCAGTTCGGCGAACACGCCCTCGGTGCTCAGTGTCAGCTCAAAGGACCGGAGCCCGCCGCGGATCAGCGCCTCGATCACGGGGGCGTACTCGCGGGCGTGGTGTGCCCGCATGACGGCCACCACAGGATGGGCTGTCAGGATCGCCGAGGGGCCCGGGCGTGCCGGGCTGTGAGAGTTGTTCATCGGGCCAGCCACCCGCCGTCCACGGGCAGGACGATGCCGTGGATGTAGTCCGCGGCCGGGGAGGCCAGGAACACCACCGCGCCGGCGAGGTCGTTCCCTGTTCCCCAGCGGGCTGCCGGGATCCTGGTGGAGATTTGTTCGTTCCGCACGGTGTCGGCCAAGAGTGCCTCGTTCATGTCCGTGGCGATGTAACCGGGCGCGACGGCGTTGACGTTCACCCCGTGCGGGGCCCATTCGTTGCAGAGGGCTTTGGTCAGTTGGGCTACCGCTCCCTTGGATGCTGCGTAGGCCGGGACCCGTAAGCCGCCCTGGAAGGACAGCAGGGATGCGAGGTTGATGATTTTGCCGTGCCCGCGTTCGACCATGGGCTTGCCGAAGCCTTGGCAAAGCTGGAACACGGCCCGGGTATTGATGTTCATGACCGCGTCGAAGTCTTCCAACGGGAACTCCACGGAATCATGGCGGATCTGCGTGCCGGCGTTGTTGACCAGGATGTCGATCCGGTGCCTGCCCAGCGTCGTTTCGATGCCATGGGTGACGGAGTCCTGGCTGGACAGGTCGATGGCCACGGCCTCGGCCCTCACGCCGGCTTCTGCCGCGGCTGCTGCCAGTTCCGGGGCGAGCGGGCCGCGTTGGAGCGCGACAATGTTCGCGCCCGCCCGGACCAATCCCAATCCGATGCCCAAGCCGATGCCGCGGGAAGCTCCGGTGATGGCCGCCGTCGAGCCGGTCAGGTCAAAAGGCGCCCGCAGCGCCACGGTCTCAGTGGTGCCGGTGTCAGTTCCCGTTGTGTCTTTCATGCTTCTTCCTTGCCGGGGGCCGCTGCCGCCGTGGCGGTGGCGGGGCCCACGAATACTTTGAGGACCGCCCCGGCGGTCATGGCTTTGGTCAACGCGGCCAGCGTTTGATCGAGGGGGAAGACCTCCACGGGGATGCGTCCGAGCCCGAGATTGCCGCCCTCGATCAGTTCCACGGCGCGTTCGACGTCCGCCCGCGTGTAGACGCGGACACCCACCACCGTGTTCTCTGCAAAGGTCAGGGCTTGCAGGTCCACCTCGACGGGTTTCTTGTACACACCCACCAAGACGATGGTGCCCAGCACCCGGACAGCTTTAGGCAACAGTGCCGCCACGGAGGGGTGGGCTGCGGAATCGAACACAATGTCCGCGCCGTCCCCACCCGTAGCGTCCAGAACGGCTGCCACGGGGTCGGAGCCGGTAGGGACGGTGTCAAAGCCCAGCTCCTCGGCCACCTTGCGGCGCTCTTCCGAGGGCTCGGAAATCAGCACGCTGCCGGCCCCTTCATGCCGGGCGACCAAGGCGGTGAGGATGCCGATGGGACCGGCGCCGAACACCACCACCCGTTCCCCGCCGCGAAGCCCGGACCGGGACACCGCATGCACCGCCACCGCCAGGGGCTCAGCCAACGCAGCTTCCTGGACCGGAACCCCGGAGTTAATGGGGATGAGTGTTTCCGCCGGCAAAGCAACGTACTCTGCCAAGGACCCGGCGACGTCAATCCCGTACAGCTTCAGGCTCCGGCACACATGCGTGTCACCCTGGCGGCACGGGTGGCAGTTCCCGCAATGAATCAGCGGCTCCACGATCACCCGTGTTCCCACTGCCGGACCCCCCGGGGCTGCGACCTCCACGATCCCCGTGATCTCATGACCCATCACCACCGGCGCTTCGGCCCGGGGGTGGCTGCCATGAAGGATGGAAAAGTCCGTCCCGCAAATACCAGTGAGCTCTGACCGGACCAATGCCCAACCTTCCGGCACCTCGGGGAGCGGAATGGTCCGGTATGCGATGGTGTCCGGACCGGTCCAGACGGCTGCGCCCATGGTCAGTGACGTGGTTTCAGCTGCAGTTTCGATGCTCATGCGGACACGCTCCCCATCAACACCTCAATGTTAAGGATGTTCCGCGGTGTGCGGCCGGCGCACACCTCCACCACATTCTCCACCGTGCGTCGCTTGAGTTCCGCGTAGGATTCCTCGCTGTACCAAGCCGCATGGGGCGTGAGGACCGCGTTGTCCAGCTCGAGCAACGGACTGGTCCTGGGCAAGGGTTCGACTTCGAAGACGTCCAGGCCGGCAGCGTGCAGACGACCGTCCGCGAGGGCTGCTGCCACGGCCTCGGTATCCACCACTCCGCCGCGGCAAGTGTTGACGAGCACAGCGCCCGGCTTCACCCGGTCCAGGACGTCACCGTTGATCAGGTGATGGGTGTGCTGGTTGAGCGGCACATGGAGGGAGATCACATCAGCACCGGCAATGAGTTCCTCGAAGCTCACCACAGTGATCCCGTCCTCCGTGACATCCCCGGGAGCCAGCAGCGGATCCGAACCAATGACCTGGTAACCAAGTCCCTTTGCTTTCCGGCCCGTGGCTGCACCAATCAGGCCCAAACCCACCACCCCGAACACGCGCTCACTGATCCGGTGCAACGGCTGAACCGGTCCCAGCGAATAATCGCCGCGGCGCACGCCACGGTCCAACTGCGTAATCCCGCGGGCCAGGCTCACAGCCAACGCGATCGCGTGATCGCTGACGTCTTCGGTGCCGTAGTCGGGAACGTTACAGACGGCGACGCCGCGCGCAGTGGCCGCTGCGACGTCGAGCGTGTCAACCCCGACGCCGTAACGGCCTATCGCTTTCAGGCCCGGCAACGCGTCCAAAACCTTGGCGGTGATAGGCGCGTACTGCACAACGATCGCGTCCGCGCCGGCAGCAGCATGGATGACCTCGTCCTCGGTCCGGCACTGAGCCAACACCAGCTCAACGCCGGCAGCCCGGGCGACAGCACGCTCAATCTCGATCGAATCATGATCACAGTCGGTGATGACTATTTTGGTGGGATGAGTGGGGGTGGTGGGTTGCGGCATTACTTGGCGTCCTCTTCAAGGAGAAGGTCGCGGTCGACCGTCTCCGGGGATTTGATGGTTGTGAACAGGCTGATCCCCATGATGGCCATCATGTAGATGGCAACCGGGACCCAGGATCCGCTAAAGGCAGTAACCAATGCGGAACAGATCAGCGGGGCTATGCCGCCGCCGAAAACGGAGGAGAACTCACGGCCAAGTGCCACGCCGGCGTAGCGGTAGCGTGCGCCGAAGAGCTCAGGGAAGTATGCGGATTGGACGCCTACGGATCCCTGGGCGGCAAAGATGAAGCCCAGGACGATGACCAGCGAAATCAGGAACAGGTTGCCGGTATTGATCAGCAGGAAGGCCGGGACGGGGAAGATGAAGAGGAACGTGGTGACCACCAAGTACGTGGACCGACGACCGAATCTGTCCGAGAGGTTGCCAAAAACGTAAGCGGACACGCACGCGAACAGGGCGCCCACCAGCAGGACCTTCGGTATGAACGTCGCGTCGATCTTGAGTTGGCTGATGAGGTAGGAACCCAGGAACACCTGGAACAGGTAGGAGTGGGCGTTGGCGCCGACGTTCATGAAGAACACGCGGAAAAGGTTCTTGCGGCCGTTCTTGACCACATCTGCCACCGGGGTGTCCTTCTTGCCGATAGCGCCTTCTTCCTGAAGTTCCTGGAAGACCGGGGACTCTTTGAGCTTTCGGCGGATGACGTAGGCGGCGATCGTCACGAAAATGGAGGAGAAGAAGACCAGTCGCCATCCGTAGGACTCCAGGGCTTCCTTGGGCATCATTTGGACCAGAATCCACACCACAGCTCCAAGCGCCGTGCCGGCCGCGGCCCCTACGAAGACGAGTGAGGCGTACTTGCCGCGCGTGCCCTTGGGAGCGGTTTCCGCAATCAGGACCACGCCGCCGGCCTGCTCAGCACCGGCGCCGAAGCCTTGAAGGAACCTGCAGGCAACCAGCAGCGCTGGTGCCCAGAGCCCGGCTTGCTGGTATGTGGGAAGAAGCCCGATGGCGAAAGTGGCGATGCCCATGAGGAAAAGGGTGGCCACCAGCACCCACTTGCGGCCCAACTTGTCGCCGTATTTGGAGAAGAAGAGTCCACCCAGGGGCCGCGCGCCGAAGCCCACGGCGTAGGCTCCGAACGCTGCGAGGATGCCGATTGCGGGCTCTACGTTGGGGAAGAAGATCGTGTTGAAGATGATCGCGGAGGCGGTTCCGTAGATCACGAAGTCGTACTGCTCCAAGGCAGTTCCGATCAGTCCGGCCCATGCGGCGCGGCGGACGTTCTTCACCTCGGATGGGGTGCCGGTACCTGGCCGGCGGGCATTCTGAACAACGCTGTTCTCAGTCAATCTTGTCTCCAAGCGAGTGATGGCTAGAGGTAGTAGCCGTGTGAGTAGGGATGCGGATTTCTTGATTCCGATTATAGGGATGGCATCCCGAAAACCGCTGGAGATAAATGTAGCTTATGTTCCTGATCCGTGAAAGCGATTTCTATCAAAGGCCCGACGGCGGGGCCCACTTCCGGGCGAAGGTTGTGAGGCCCGCTCTGCACCCTAAGAACCCACTTAAGTGCGCAGAGCGGGCCTCACAACGCCGGCATCAAGCTATCTCTGGCCACCCAAGGATGGGACCATAGTCATATGGGCGAACAAGAGAATGTGCAGCCCGCCGAGGGCGTAGCAACATACAGTGTGGCGTCAGAAGAACGGGGAGATCCTACAACGCAGCAGATGCGGACCGTCGGCCAGCGTCGCCGCGAAGCCGAACGCAAGCTGGACCTTCACTTGGAGGAAGCCAGCCATAAGGACGGAACGTCTGTCACCGAAGGCGAGGGCCATTCCGAAGGGTAGAGCCGCTGGCTCGCTCTGGATGTTTGGATTGATGGAGCGGCGTGTCACTGCTGTGGGCTTCGCCCTGGTGGAGTTGAAGCGCGCTGTGGATCAGCGGGAAGTGGCTGAATGCCTGCGGTGTGTTTCCGAGGTGCCGTTGCGTCCGAGGATCCCACTCCTCGCTGAGCAGGCCCACATCGTTGCGCAGGCTGAGTAGTCGCTCAAACAGCTCGGTCGCCTCGCCGGTGCGGCCGATTCCCAGCAGCGCGTCCACCAACCAAAACGAGCACGCCAGGAAGACACCTTCGTCACCCGGGAGTCCGTCGTGCCCGGACTGGGTGCGGTAACGCAGGACCAAGCCGTCATCGCTAAGTCCTTTCTGGATGGCATCTACGGTCCCGGCAACCCGCGGGTGCCGGTGCGGCAGGAAACCCACCCGTGGAATGAGGAGCAGGCTCGCGTCCAATTCCGTACTTCCGTAGGACTGGACGAAGGTGTTGAGTTTTTTGTCGAAGCCTTTGGTCATGACGTCAGCGTGGATCTCGCTGCGAAGCGCCGCCCACCTGTCAGCCGGGCCAGGCAAGCCGGATGTACGCACCGCCTTGACCATGCGGTCCGCAGCCACCCAGGCCATCACCTTGGAATGGGTGAAGTGCCGGCGCGGTCCGCGCATCTCCCACAGCCCGTTGTCAGGCTGGTTCCATGCACCCTCCAGGTACTCCATCAACGCCACCTGGATGTCCCATGACGTGTCCACCGTGCCCTGAGGAGAAGCAGCCCGGGTCAGTGAGAGACCATCCAGTACCTCGCCCCACACGTCCAACTGAAGCTGCGGGGCAGCGGCATTTCCGGTACGGACCGGCTGTGAACCTTCGTAACCGGAGAGCCAGGGAATGTCCGCCTCCGGAAGTCTCCTGGCGCCGTCGAGCCCATACACAATCTGAAGCTCTGAAGGGTCGCCGGCGATAGCGCGCAGCAGCCAATCCCGCCACGCGCCGGCTTCCTCCGTGTAGCCCGCAGCGAGCAGCGACTGCAAGGTCAGCGTGGCGTCGCGCAGCCAGCAGTAACGGTAGTCCCAGTTCCGCGGCCCGCCCAATTGCTCGGGCAAGGACGTAGTTGCGGCGGCCACAATCCCACCGGTAGGTGCGTACGTCAGGGCTTTAAGGGTGATCAGGGACCGTTCCACCGGCTCCTTGTATTTGCCGGACATCTCACTGCGTCCAATCCATTCCAGCCAAAACTTCTCCGTTCCGGAAACGGCACGGAAGGGATCGATTCGTCGGGGCTCCCGTTCGTGGCTTGGCGCCCATCGCAGCACGAAGGGAACGCGGTCGCCTGCTTTCACCGTGAATTCGCTGTAGGTGCGCTTGTCCCGGCCCTCCAGGGTGACCGGGGTGGTGAGGTAGGCCGAGTCGGGGCCGGCCACCGCGCTGATGCCGTGCTCGCTATGCCGGACCCACGGCACCACCCGGCCGTAGTCGAAGCGCAGAACCAACTCCATTTTCATGGTTACCTCGCCGGACAGCCCCTCGACGATCCGCACCAGATCCACGGCGTCGTCGCGGACGGGCATGAAATCGATCACCCGGACCGAGCCGCCGGCAACTTCCCACTCCGTTTCCAGGATCAACGTGTCTTCGCGGTACTGGCGTCGCGTGCAGTTTCCCCCGTCGGGTGTCCCGGCGGGGGCAAGGAGCCAGCGGCCAGCGTCGGGGTTATGCAGCAGTGCGGCGAAGCAGGCCGGGGAGTCGAAGCGCGGCAGGCACATCCAGTCGATGGAGCCGCTGCGCCCCACCAAGGCAGCCGTGTTCAGGTCCCCGATGATGGCGTAGTCCTCGATCCTGGCCATGAACAAAACTCCCTCAGTCGGCGTCGTCAGCTATGCCCGAACCGTACCCCGCGCGCCTGAGTGCCTCCAATGAGACTCGCGCGTCCTGCGGGATGGCTTTTATTCGGTGCCGGCTTTCAACCGTTGGAGTCCATCCAGGATGAGGTCGAGGCCGAACATGAACTCGTCGCCAAAGTCGTATCCGGGTTTGAGGACATGCTCGACGGCGATCTCCACCATGCGCGGATACTCACCTGTGGAGAAGCGCTCCATGATGGGTTTGGTGATTTCCGCTGCAGTGTCGCGGCCCTCGAACGGCAGGGCAGCTTCCTGGACGGCGAATCCGTAGATGTAGCTGTCCAGCAGGGCATAAGCGTGGGCGGTTAGTTGCACAGAGAACCCCGCACTCCGCAAAGTGTCGAGTGTCGCTTCATGGTGCCGGAGTGTGGCCGGTCCCGGGGCGGACCGACTTTCCACCAGCCCGACTGCCCAGGGGTGCCGCTTTAGTGCCGCTCGCACTCCCGTTGCCCGCCGCTGCATCTCTTCGCGCCAATCGCCGTCGGACGCCGGAAGGTCGATTTCGCTGAAGACCATGTCCACGATTCCGTCCAGGATTTCGTCCTTGTTGGCTACGTAGTAGTAGAGCGACATGGGTTTGGTTCCCATGCTGTGAGCAAGCGTGCGGATGGTCAACGCAGCGAGCCCGGATTCGTCCGCGAGCGCGACGGCGCACTCCAGGACGCGTTCCCGGCTCAGGGGGAGGCGCTGGGCTGCTGCGGTCACGGGATCTCCCTCGGCTTGGAACGGGTTCATGGCGGTTTGGTGCTGGTGGTCTAGGTCCTAAACCTTTAGTACCTCTAGACGTTTAGTACCCCTAGACCTTTAGTACAGTGTACGGTAACGTCTTTGGTACAGCGTACGAAATTGCTGAAACAACCCCGTAACCCATCAACGCACACCCTGAGAGGTCCGGCCATGACCACTGGTCAGCAAGCCAAGGAATCACGTCATCACAAGCGGCGGTCCATGCCGGGCCCGTTCATGAGGGCCATTGTTCAGGAGGGTTACGGTTCCGCCGACGTCCTGCGCGAGGCTCAGGTCCCGCGCCCCGCCATAGGTGAGAATGAAGTGCTGGTGAAGGTTCAGGCCGCCGGGTTGGATCGCGGGACATGGCACATCACCAGCGGTTTGCCGTATGCGCTGCGCCCGGTCTACGGTTTCCGCGCTCCGAGGCATCCCGTTCCCGGGCTGGACCTCGCCGGTACCGTTGAGGCGGTGGGTTCACAAGTGACGCGGTTTGTTGTGGGTGACCATGTCTTCGGGTCGGGGAAGGGAACCTTCGCTGAGTACGCCGCTGCCGGTGAAAATCATCTTGCGCACAAGCCCTCGGGTATTAGCTTCGAGCAGGCCGCTGCGGTGCCGGTTTCAGCCTGCACTGCCCTGATTGCGCTGCGCGCCGGCGGTATTGATCCGATGAAGGCCCCGATGCCAAAGGAAAAGGCGGCGGCATCCAGGGAGCTCAGCGTACTGATCACCGGCGCCTCCGGAGGCGTGGGCAGCTACGCGGTGCAGCTCGCCAAGGCTGCAGGCGCCCGGGTCACCGGCGTTGCCAGCACCGCCAAGCTGGACTTGGTCCGAACCCTCGGCGCAGACCACGTCATCGACTACACCACGGAGGATTTTGCTGATGGCGCGGAACGCTACGACGTCATCATCGACATCGCAGGCAACCCGTCCGTTGCCCGACTTCGGCGGTCGCTCACCCCTGCCGGTACTGCTGTGATCACCGGTGGTGAGGAAGGCGGCTCGTGGACGGGGAGCATGGATCGCCAATTGCGGGCAGTGGCACTCTCCCCGTTCATCAAGCAGCGGCTCACCATGATAGTGGGAACCCAGACGGCTGGGGATCTGGAACACCTTGCGGAGCTCTTGGACGCAGGAACCATCACTCCTGCAATAGACCGAACGTTTCCGCTGGCGCAGGTCCCCGAGGCCATGCGTTATTTCGACGCCGGTAAAGCCCGCGGGAAGGTGGTCATCACCATCTAAGCCACGCAGGGTAAGCCACGCAGGGTAAGCCACGCAGGGTAAGCCACGCAGGCGAGGGCAATGTGCTCGGCTGAACATGCCCTAGCCCGGAGCTCCCGTCGCGTGCTACCACTGACCCTAGGAACAAACCCTTGAGGAGAAGCCGTGGCCGAAGACCTACCTGTCCTTGTTGTTGGTGCCACGGGTTTCCTGGGTGGCCAAGTGGTGGACGAGCTTCTCAAGCGTGGCAAGAAAGTCCGCGCTTTGGTGAGACCGAAGTCCAATGCGGCCAAGCTTGTTGCCAAGGGTGTTGAGATTGCCCGCGGGGATATGCTGGACACCGCCTCCTTGATCACTGCGATGACCGGTGTTTCGGCGGCGATCTCGACGGCGGCCGGCTATACGCGCAATGACAAGAACGCCACAGCGATCGACACTTTCGGCAACAACAACCTGGCTGTCGCGGCGAAGCACGCCCGGGTGCCGCGCTTCGTGCTCATCAGCATCGTCACGTGCGACCAGACTCCCCAGATTCCCCATTTCTGGAACAAGAAGAAGGCCGAGGACACTTTCGAAGATCTCGGTGTTCCCTTTGTGACCCTCAGGCCCGGCGCGTTCTTCGACCAAGCGGTGGGGATGGGCGGGGATCCCTTCGCGAAGGGCCGCTTCGTGTGGCTCGGTTCCAAGGATGCCCGGCTCACTTTCGTCCTGGCCAGTGACGTCGCCGCGTACCTTGCGGAGGCGGTGGACGCGGACGTTGTTGAGGGTGAGCGGATTGACATCGGGTGGAGCCGGCCGGTGAGTATTCATGAAGCGGCGGAGCTGGCTGGCCGTCGGGCGGGAAAGCAGATCAAGGTGATGTCCGTACCCGCCGGGGCCATAGCGGGACTCGGTAAAGTGACCGCGAAAGTCCTGCCGTTGGTGGGCGATATGGCAAGCATGGTGGCGTGGTTCGAGACCGGCAGGTACGTTGCGGACATCAGCCGCCAGGAGCAGGTATTTGGTCCAGCGCCGACTCCCGAGGATGCAATCGGCAGGGTGGCGGAACGCTACGGTCATTAATTAACGCCGATGAACGCGGCGTGGCGATGACTGGCCGGAGCTCTTGTTCGTAAGTATCCTGATGACACAGATTTGACGCAGGCCCTGACTGCGCCAAAACAATATGAGGAGCACGTTATGAGAATTGGTTCTTCCATTGCACTGATTGCCATCGGAGCTATTCTGGCTTTCGCGCTCGCCCCCGGAATCATCCCCTTCCTCGACCAAGTCCTGGTCGGCTACATTTTGATCGGGGTCGGCATCATCGGCCTCATCATCTCCATCGCCATGTCCAACAGGACCCGCCGCACTGTTGTTGAACGCCGCGGCGATCCCCACACGGTTGTCGAGCGGCGCCCCGAGGTCTAGCAGCCGCAACTTATCGAAGAAGCGCACGACGGCGGGAGGCCGCCGTCGTGCGCTGTTGTGCGTCCGGACCCGAAGGGCCAGTCGCCCGGAGGGCCCGGCGGCGACAGTTCAGGGTGCGCCTGTGGTCAAGCCGTTCGGAGACCATCTTGGCCGGAGCCGAATTCAGATAGCCAAGCCGATGCGGGGTATGTCAGCGCCATCTCCCTAGCGGCGTAGGCTGCTGCCATGGAGAAGTCATTCGACATTGAACTGGTCAATCACAACGAGTACTTGGTGCGGTGGGCCTCGGAAGGCCAAACCGGGGAGTCCCTGGTCCACACCAACCCGGATTTCCTGGCTGAGGCGGGCCTGGACGTCTTTGAGGAGCAGCGTGTTGTTGAAGAAACCACGACGTATCTGGCCGAACATCAACCCGTGATCGATTTCCCGCAGACCGTTGACCTGGAAGAGATTGCTGCCGCCTATTCGGACTACACGGAGCAACTGAGGGCCCGGCTCGACGCTCGATAGCTGCTTCAAGCCTGCGTCTTGGTCCCCGATGCAGCGACTGGTATACGGGGGTCCCGGCTGGGGTTGACGGCTTAGGGCTGGACGTCGGCCGTGACGCGCTGGCCGTTGAAGTACTCCAGCTGCCAGCCGTCGGTCACATGGTGGTGGGCCAGGTTGAGCACAGCGTTCTGCACGCTGCTCAGGGTGCGGCCGATCGCTTGGCTCAAGGTCAGCCGAATCAGGGTGCCGTGTGCAACCACCAGGACGCGTTTGCCGGCGAATTCTTCAGCTAGTGATTCCAAGGCGGCAATGCCGCGGTCAGCAGCGGCCTGGTCTGTTTCGCCTCCACGGAAGCCGCCCGGGATGCGCAATGCCTCCAGCTCGGGCCCTGCCTGGAGTCCTTCGGCGGGACCGAAACTGCGCTCGGTGAGCTCCGGAACCAGCCGGGCAACTTTGAGTCCCAGGCCGTCGGCGATGATCCGGGCAGTTTCGGCGGCACGGCTCAGTGGCGAGGACACTACGGTGTCCCATGCCTGGTCTGAGAGGAAGTCGACGGCGTCGCGCGCCTGTCCGCGGCCGACGTCGTTGAGCGGGATGTCAGTGGCCCCCTGCAACCTGCGCTCCGCGTTCCAGTCGGTTTGGCCGTGGCGGACGAGGGCGAAAGTTGTGAGGGTCATGCTTTCCATTGTGCCCTGCAGGCGCGCCGCTCCGCAGTTTCCTCCGTCACGTAGGGACGTTACGTCACGTGAGGAAGCGCCCGACGGCGGGAGGTCGCCGTCGGGCGTTCTGCTGCGGTTAGTGCCGCCCGGCCCGATCTCCGCCGGATTCACCCAGGTCCATGCTGAGTCCCGGGTGGCGGTGGACCGGCTCCGGATCGCGCCATAGCCGGGCAATTGCGTCTTAGCATTACCCATCCGGCTGCTTAATCAGTATCCTGATTACTTATCTGGTAAACCGGATGATGCTGTGTGGGCTGTTTGCCTGGGCCGCACGTGGCTGAAGCAGACGGCCGCGCGGCCATCGTGAAAGTTTGAATGACGGCATTGCGTGGTGACGCTAGGACAGTGGTTGGGTCCGCGGCTCCAGGTCGGCCTGAAGGACGTGACATTCGTGGGCAACAACTACGAGGCCGTGGACCCCCATCTCCCCGCCTCAGCCGCAACTGCAGGAACAGACGTTGCAGGTGCCGCTGAAACACTTGACGGCCGCTACCAGCTGGGACCCGTTCTGGGCAGAGGCGCCATGTCAGCCGTGTACCAGGCGACGGACCTGCTGCTCGGCCGCGACGTGGCCATCAAAATTTTCCTGCCCGGTTCCGGCGACGAATCGTTCCGGGCCCGCCAGGAAAACGAAATGCGGCTCCTGGCCGCCTTCGACCACCCGGGGCTGGTGGCTGCCTTCGACGCCGGAGTCGACACGCGCAATGACGAAGAACGTGCCTATCTGGTGATGGAACTTGCTGAGGGCAGGGATTTGCGCGCCGTGCTCACTGACGGGCCGCTGACCGTTCCCGAGACCGCGCGGATCGGCATCCGGCTGGCCGGGGCACTCTCCCAGGTCCATCAACACGGCGTTATCCACCGCGACATCAAGCCGGCCAATATTTTGGTATCCGACCACGACGGCCTGGCGCAGACCGTCAAGCTGGCAGACTTTGGCGTCGCTCTGGTCATGAACGACAACAGGCTCACCGCAACCGGCTTCACCGTGGGGACCGCCCAGTACCTTAGCCCCGAGCAGGCTCAAGGCCTGGGCCTGACTCCCGCGAGCGACATCTACTCGCTGGGCTTGGTACTGCTCGAATGCCTCACCGGCAGGGCCGAGTACCCGGGCACCCCCATTGAGACAGCATCAGCGCGCCTCCACCGGGCACCGCAGGTTCCGTTGGAATTGCCGGCTCCGCTGCGGGAGTTGCTCGAAGCAATGACAGACATGGATCCGGGGAAGCGCCCCACTGCGCAGCACGTGGAGCAGGCGCTCGCCGAGGAAGGGATACAGGCCGGGCGAAGGACCGCCGTGCTGCCGCAGGTTCCGAGCCGGCCGCCTCTGCGGGCAGTCACCCGGAAGCAGGCCACAGTTACCGGCATTAGGGACTTCAGCAAACGGCGACCCAAGACCGTCCGTGGCGTGGCCGCGGCAGCGGTGACCATTCCGCTGGCCCTGCTGATTCTCTCTCAGGGTTTCGCGCCCGCAAGCAACACTGCCGATCCCTCCCAGCCTTCGGACACAGGCGTTTCGCAGGCGGAGCCGCAGCCAGCTGCGCCGGTGGTGCCCGCCATCCCTGTTGCGCCATCGCCTGCTGATGCCCAGCCTGCCGACGCCGGTAGCGGCGACGCCGGAAGTGCTGACGTCCAGCCCGCTGACGTCGTCAATCTTCAGGAGCCCGCCCAGAATCCTGCGCCAGTGCAAGCGCCGGCGCCCGCGCCCGCAGCGGTACCGGGCCCGGACATTGCCAAGGAAAAGAGCAACGGAAAGAGCGAGAAAAAGTCTGAAAAGGCCAAAGGACCCGGCGAGGGTAAGTAGCCTAAAGACCTGCGGGAAAGCTGACCGCCACGGTTGTTCCGCCGCCGGGAGTTTCGGTCAACGTGAGCTCGCCCCCATGTGCTTTGGCGATGCTGCTGCACGTGGCCAGACCAAGTCCGGAACCTGGGCCGTCGCCTTCCCGCCGCAGACGCACCAAGGGCTCCAGGGCTTTGGCGCGATCTCCGGGCTCGATGCCCTTGCCGTTGTCCGCCACGAAGATCGTGGCGCCATGATAATTGGAAACCCCGTTGATCCGGACGCGGAGATCGCGATCAGGACTGCGGTAGTTCATGGCATTGGAGAGCAGGTTCTGCAGCAGCGTCCGGAGTTGTCCATGGTCGGCATGGAGGGCCAAATCCTCCACCTCCACAATCCCGTGATTCTCGATGCCCAGGTCGCGGGCAACTTCTTCGGTCACTTGGCGCAGGGAAACGTGGGTGGGCTGGACTGCGCCGCCCACCCGGGAATAGCTCAGAACATCCTCCAGCATGCCCAGCATCCGTCGTCCGCTGGAGCCGATGCGGTCCAGGTAACGCGCAGCCGTGCTGTTCGGTTCTACATCGGGGTCGTCCTCCACCAGTTCCACATAGCCCAGGATGGTGGTGAGGGGAATGCGGAGATCATGGCTGACGCGTCCGGCAAACTCGGCGAGCTTGGCATTGCTGTCCTTCAACTCGGCATAGGTCCGGTCCAGCTGGGTGGTGCGGTGCTGAAGTTCCAACAACTCCACCACCTGCTTTGCCAAGACCTCCAGCATGCTCACCTGTTCGGGGCGCAGTTCTTTTGTCTTATCCGAGAAGACGCATAAGGTTCCAGGGACGAATCCGGATTCTGTCTGCAGGGGGACCGAAGTATAGAAGCGGACTTTTCCGAGTTCACCGGTAACAAAGGGATTGTCCGCGAAGCGCGGATCCTTTGAGGCATCGGCCACCACTGTCCTCTCACGGGAGAGGAACACCTTGGCGCACATGGAGTCCTCACGGGAGCAGACGCCCGGGTCCACGCCCCAGGCGCCAATCTGGTGCTGGTACTCCGCGCTGATGATGTTGACCACGCCAAAGGGAGCGCCGCACAGCTCCGTGGCGAGCCGCACCAGGTTCTGCAGGGCGCTCATGACGGCAGCATTGGGAAGCAGTACTGAATCCAAGGCCGGGTCCAAGCCATACTCCTGTAGTTCCAGGTCCCGGCTGATGTCATCAGTGAAGGAAAGCTGGCCCTGAACTTCCGTCATATTATTACTCCCCCAAGCGTCATTAGGATTCCCTGCCGATACTACCGGGACGCTGGCGGCGGTGGTTTACTGGGACGCATGACCGAGCAGGAACCGGCCTCCGCCGCGTCTACTGACAGCATCGATCTCTCCCTACGTACCCCCGCGGAAAGATCCCGTACTTTCACCGGGATCCTGGTGAACACTGCCCTGGCAAATATCACCACCAGCTACTTGTGGTTCGCCCTGACGTTCTGGGTGTACTTGGAGACACGCAACGTCATTGCCACCGGAGTGATCGGCGGTGCGTACATGCTGCTGATCGCCCTCTCCAGCATCAGCTTCGGAACGTTCGTGGACCGTTACCGGAAGCTTGCCGTGATGCGTTTCGCCGCAGCCTTCACCATGGGGATGTTCGTCCTCTCAGGCGTCATGTTCCTGCTGACACCGGAGCAGGCGCTCCTGGACCTGACGCAGCCATGGTTCTGGATCTTCACCATGATCATCCTGATCGGTGCAGTGGTGGAAAACATGCGGAACATTGCCCTATCCACCACCGTCACCATCCTGATCGAACCGGATCGGCGGGCCAACGCCAACGGGCTGGTGGGCATGGTGCAAGGGCTCATGTTCATTGTCACCTCGGTCCTCTCCGGGCTATCGGTGGGGTTGCTGGGCATGGGTTGGACCGTAGTTGTCGCCCTGGTGCTGACCGCCTTGGCCTTCGCGCACTTGCTCACCCTGCGTCTGCCGGAGGAGGTGAAGGCGGCGGCCTCCGATGCGCAAGGCGGCTTCGACCTCCGGGGGGCGTGGGCTGCCGTCATGGCAATCTCCGGGCTCTTCGCGCTGATTCTCTTCTCCACGTTCAACAACTTCATCGGCGGCGTCTACATGGCGTTGATGGACCCTTATGGCCTGGAAATGTTCTCCGTTGAAATGTGGGGAGTCGTCTCTGCCATCGGTGCCACAGGCTTCATTGTGGGCGGCGCACTGGTCGGCAAATTAGGCCTGGGGTCCAACCCCCTGCGGACCATGCTCATTGCCGTGGTGCTCATGGGATTCATCGGCGCCTTGTTCACCTTCCGCGAGTGGGCCTGGCTCTACATCGTAGGAATCTGGCTCTACATGGCGCTGGTTCCCGTGGTGGAAGCCGCCGAGCAGACCGTCATCCAAAGCGTGGTGCCACTTCCCCGGCAGGGCAGGGTGTTTGGCTTCGCCATGGCATTCGAGTCCGCTGCGGCGCCCATCACTGCCTTCCTCATTGCCCCGATCGCCCAATTCTGGATCATCCCGTACGCCCGGTCCGCGGAGGGATCTGCCAACCTCGCACCGCTGCTGGGCGAGGGGATCTCCCGCGGCATCGCCCTGGTGTTCCTGGCCGCCGGCATCATCATGATCGTGGTGGCGCTGATCGCTTTCCTCACTCCCGTCTACCGCCGCGTGTCTGCCTCCTATGCGCAAACCTCCAAGACGCAGACGGCAACGGAAGAACGGGAGAGTGAAAGCTCGGAAACGCCGTCCTCGCATTAGGGGTGCCCGGGCGCCCCTCAAGCGAGGGCGCCCGCTTTGACGGGGCTGATCAGGAGGCTGCGCGTACTGCGGCTCCTGCCATGGCAGAAGTGCCCAGGTCACTCTTCTCCAGGGCCTGCCCGCCTTGGACCGCCTTGACCCATGCTTGGGTTGAGGCAACCGCAGCCCAGTTGGAGTTGAGTAACGCCATCAAGGTGGTGTGCACGGTCTTCGCGTCAGCGGTTCCTGCCTCATTGCTGAGGTTGATGGCACCGGTTGCATCTGAGAGGACTTCGGTGGCAAAACCAAGGAATTCTGCCTCGACGGCCGAGGCCAGGATGCAGTTGTTGGTCATGTAACCCACCAAGGTGACGGTGTCGACGTCGTGCTCGCGGAGCCAGGCAGCAACATCGGTGCCGGCGTACACCGAACCGTAACGCTTGACGACGTTCTTCCAGAAACCGGTCCTGCGGGCTTCCACCTCAGGGTGTAGCTCGTATTCAGCAGATCCCGGGGCGAAAACGGGCGCGCCTTCACCTTCGCTGTGCTGGATCGCTGCGATGGGAATGCCTGCGGCGGTTGCAGCATCGATCGCCTGGGTCATCATGGGCAGCGACTCCTGGTGGTGCGGGTACCGAATTTCCAGTGGCCCGCTGAAGTACTGCTGCTGGACGTCTACAAGGATCAGGGCGCGGCGGATTGTGCTCATGGTGTTCTCCGTAGGTGGTTGCTTGTGTTTGGATGTCCCTTCTCATCTTTGGGCCGAGTCCCTTTAGGCACCAGTGGCACGTATGCCTATATACGATTGATTCGGGCCAAAGGATTAGGGAGCACGGTGTGAGGATCGCGGTATATGCCTTCGACGGCATCACGATGTTTCACCTGGCCGTGCCGCAAATGGTGTTCGGCGAAGTGTCACGCCAGGGTTTGGCCGAGTGGACCACCGCCCTGTTCTCCCACCGGGCGGGCCCCGTCCAAACCGCTGAGGGGTACACGCTGGGGGAGGTTCAGGGACCCTCGACGGCGGAACGGGCCGACGTCGTGGTGGTGCCCTCGTGGTTCGACGACGAGCGCGAGCCCGGCGAGGCTTTCAGTAAGATCCTCCGACAAGCCCACGCCAGGGGTGCAACCATTGTGGGGTTGTGCCTGGGAGCCATCCCCGTTGCAGATGCCGGCCTTCTGAATGGCCGTTCTGCCGTCACGCACTGGCAAGCGTTTGATTCCCTCGCTGTCCGGCACCCCGAGGTGTCCCTCGACCAAACAGTGCTCTACATTGATCACGGCGACGTCCTCACCTCTGCCGGTACGGCCTCCGGGCTCGATGCCTGCCTGCATGTGGTGAGGGGCCGCTTGGGGTCTGCGGCAGCAAACCAGGTGGCGCGAAGCCTGGTCATCGCTCCGCACCGCGAGAGCGGGCAGGCCCAGTACATCGAGCACCCCCTTCCGCCGCGAGCCGAAGGCGACCCCATGGCAAGGCTGCTTGAATGGGCCATGGGGCGACTGGCTGAACCCCTCAGTATTGACCGGCTCGCGGCCCAAGCCCACATGAGCCGGCGAACCTTTGTGCGCGCCTTCCGTGCCTCAACCGGGACGACGCCGTCTGCCTGGATACGTAGTCGCCGGCTTGATGCTGCCCGCCGACTCCTGGAAACCACCAACTTGTCCATCGATCAGGTTGCGGCCGACTGCGGCTTCGGCAGCGCAGTGACCCTCCGGCAAAACTTTGCCGGCACCTTCTCCACCTCGCCCACGGACTACAGACGCCGCTTCACCGCCTGACGGGATGCGGAACATCCCCACATTCACGGCAAAGATCACTCTATTCGGATGAGACGGGATGATTGCCGCGTGGTGCAGGGTGGAGTCAGTCCGTGGCCCGCGGGCAGTCCTGCGTATTTGCAGAGATGGAGACGGTTCTATGGCTGAGGCGAACCACGTCGATTACACGCTCCAGCTTGAGCCGGACAATGTCCTGTCATTGGCGTGGGCTCCGGGAGCCCGGATCGAAGCCGAGAATGCCCGGGCAGCCGTGGACGCGGTCAACGAGTTCGCTGCCGGTAATCGCTACCCCCTGCTGGTCAGAATGGCTAAAACGAGCCATTTGAGCCGGGCCGCGCGGGACGTTTTCGTAGAGCCCTGCGCGGCATCCAGGATCGCGTTGCTGGGCGAAAACGCGGTTGACCGAATGCTGGTGGATTATCAGCTGGCCGCCCAACCGGCACCCTGCCCCACCCGGTTCTTTTCCTCCGAGGCCGAAGCCATGGCGTGGCTCGTGGAACCGGAGCAGCAAACTGCTCATCGAAATGCCACGGCTCAGCATGCCATGGATCAGCGGAAGGGCGGTTCAGGTTCTTTGGGAGGAGCCGCACTATGACCCAACCGGCAGCAGCGAGAAGAAGCACCTCTGAAACGCCGTCACCCGTCCACCCAGCCCCGCAGAACCGGATGGCAACCGAATCCGAGGCGCTCCTGGCCGCATCCTCCGCGGCGGTGGTGGCAGGCCTGGCAGCATTGCTGATCTTCTTTGGCCGGACGCCGCCCTTGTGGGGTGGCGTTTCCCTGGGCCTCATCTCCGCGGGTGCCATTCTGGTGCTCGGGATGGCTGCGGCGTACATTGGCTACTGGCGCTCGCGGTACCTTCCGGACCAGCACTGGCGGCTGGGCCTGCCTCCCTGGAAGTTCATCGTGGATGCGTCCACTGTTGCCTTGGTCCACGCGCTGATCGCAGCGATCGCCACCGTTTCCTCGTTCCTGTTGTTGCAACGCAGCTTCCAAGGCCTCACCGTGGACATCTATGCGGCGACAGTGGGGATGGCGGTGGCCTCCGGTCTTGCCGTCTACTGGATTTACCTTTCCGTGGCGGACATCAGCACCCGGAAACTGTCAGGGCTGCTGGTCCTGTTCATGGTCATGAGCATTGTGGCGAGCATGGCGACGTCGCAGGATCCCAAATGGTGGGAGTACCATTTCAGCCAGCTCGGCACACTGGGCGGGGCGTCCAGTGGCCTGTTCAACCTGTCGTTGATCGTTGCGGGCTTCTTCATCACCACGTTCGCCGTGTACCTGGACCGGGATCTGAAGTCGCTGATCGCGCGCGGTGTGCTGGTGCACCGGTGGAGTGCGGGCCTCTGCTCCGGCGCGTTCGTTGCCATGGGACTGCTGCTGGCCGGCGTAGGGGTTGTGCCGCTATCCGTCAGTTTCCTGATCCATACGCTGTTTGCTTCAGGTATGGCCGTGGTCTTCATTCTGCTGCTACTGGCCTCCCCGTTCATTCTGAGGGGGCTGCCGGGCCGCTTCTTCTTGGTGTGCGGGGGCTTTCTGGCCGCCCTGATCGTCTCGCTCGTGCTGTTCTTCCCGGTGGGCTATTTCAACCTGACCGCTTTTGAGCTGGTCGCTTTTGTGATCATCTACGGCTGGATCGCCGTGTTCATCCGTCTGCTGGACGCCCTCGCCACGGGTAGCAACTGATGTCGGCCGGAGAGGTGGGGGCAGAGCGGAGGGCCCTGGGGATTTCGTTGTGGGTGTCCGTTGGCTCGGCGGCCGGGGCCATCATGCTGGGGGTCCTCAGCGGGACAAGGATCATTGTGTTCGACGGTGCCTACATGGGGATCGGGTTGATACTTACAGCGATCTCCTTGAAAGCGTCGTCTGCGTCCGCAGGCGGACCCACACGTCGCTTCCCTTTCGGACGGGATGCCTTCACCCCGTTGGTGGTGCTCATCCAGGGCCTGGCGGTGGCCGGAACGCTGCTGGTCGCGGCAGGTGACGCTGTGGTAATCATTCGCGACGGCGGTTCTCCGGTCAGCGCCGCCATTATTGCTGTTTATGGGGTCATCACCGCGGCGATTGGGTTCGCGCTTGTCTGGTGGATGGGGCGGGCGGCACCTGATTCGGATCTGGTGGTTGCAGAAATTGCGCAGTGGCGCGCCGGGGCAATCCTGAGCGTCATGATGGTACTGGGTGCTGTGGTGGCGTTGGTCCTGCAGGGCCTTGGCCTGGACGATGTTGCCCTCTACGTTGATCCGGTCCTGGTGCTTGTTGCCTGCCTGATCCTGGCCTACATTCCCGTGGGACTGATCCGGACCGGTTTGAACGAACTCCTCGAAGGTGCACCGTCCAAGGAACTGGACGCAGCCATCACTGATGCAGTTCAGGCCGTGCGGCAAGAATTCGGGCTGCAAAAACCGCTTATTCGATCCGGAAAAGTGGGGCGAAAGCTCTACGTGGAAGTAGATTTCGTGGTGGCGGGAACTGACTGGAACGTGGGCGAGGAAGATGCCGTCCGGCGGGCGGTTGTCAAAGCACTGGAGCCCCTCGGCCTTGATGTGTGGGCCTACGTTGCGCTGACGGCAGCCCCGGATCTCTTCGAATAATCACAGAGTCCTCGCCTGCTTCGAGTGATAACTCGATAACCTCTTTCCCCCGTCATTGAGGTATGCAAGTATCGGCCAATGGACCAATATCTGTGGGTGTTGAAGGAAGATCAACTGGATTTGATTCGGGAGTTGGAGCCGGCCAGGCTCGAACTCCTTGACGAGGACGGCCTGCTGAAGTTGCACAAACGGGTGCGGCGGGCCCGCAACAAATACACCACCAATTACCGGCGTAAAGCCGCTGACGAGGTCTTGGAGGCCGGCGGGCGCGGAGCTGCTTCCAACAAATCGGACAAAGCCAGGGCACGGGCCTTCGTGTTCGAGGAAGCCCTTTCGATCGTGAGCAACGAACTCGCCCGTGTAGCTCACGAAGCCGCCGAAGCCCTCAAGCATGAGCGCCTGGAACGCGCCAGTGCCGGGAAGTCAACGGGGCCGGATTCCGTGGGTGCCGGTGCCAGGTCAGGAACCGGTCCCGGACGGAGCCGGTCCCACCAGAAGACGACCGGCGGCGTGAAACGCGACGCCTCCAGCCGGTCCCAAGGAGCCCAGCGCCAAGCCAAGAAGGATGCGCGCTAAAGCCGGTCACCGGTTATCAGCAGCAAACGTACGACGGCGGGAGGTCGCCGTCGTACGTTTGCTGCGGTGCCGCTGCGGTGCCGCAGCGAATCAAAGCGGTGCAAGCTGACCGTCAGAGGAGCGTTGCCGTGACTTTTCCGTCCTGAACACGCACCGTGAAAACCCTGCTGCTTCCATCCGGCGAAGGCACCCGCACTCTGCGCTCAAGACCGTCGGGGGCCGCGAAGGCGTGGAATTCCACGTCTTGGCCCCAGTCGTAGTCGGGTCGGTTGGATACCGTGCCGATCGGAATGACAGCGGCCTCCCGTACCCACACCGCCGCGTCCATCACGGTGTACGCCTTGTGATGCCAGCGCGGACCGTTCAGGGTTTCTCCCGTCTGAAGATGCGTCCATGTGCCCTCGGGAAGATAGAAGGAAACCTCGCCGCCCGGATTCATGACCGGAGCAACCAGGAGATCCGGCCCCAGCATGTACTGCCGGTCCAAAGGTGCGCAGCCGGGGTCCTCCGGGAACTCCAGGAACATGGGGCGCATCAGCGGAATGCCTTGCGAATATGCTTCTTCTGCCGCCATCTGCAAATAGGGCATCAGACGCATTTTCTGCTCGGTGAAGTGTCGGAGAACCTCCACGGACTCCTCGTCCACCAGCCAGGGAACGCGGTAGGAATTGGAGCCATGGAGTCGCGAATGGGAGGAAAGGAGTCCGAAAGCGATCCAGCGTTTGAAGATTTCCGGTTCAGGCGTCCCCTCGAAGCCTCCAATGTCGTGGCTCCAGAACGAAAATCCGGAGGCCGCAAGGGAAAGGCCGCCGCGCAACGACTCTGCCATGGCCGCAAACGTAGATTCGCAATCTCCGCCCCAGTGCACCGGCATGGTCTGGCCGCCGGCAGTTGCGGAACGGGCGAACACTACGGCTTCACCTTCGCCCAGTTCTTTCTTCAGCAGATCAAAGACCGCGCGGTTGTACAGCTGGGAGTAGTAGTTGTGCATCTTCTGCGGATCAGAGCCGTCGTGCCAGGCAACATCGGTGGGAATGCGCTCGCCGAAGTCCGTTTTGAAGGAGTCAACCCCCTGGTCCAGCAGCACCCGCAGCTTGTCCTGATACCAGCGCACCGCATCGGCGTTGGTGAAGTCCACAAGACCCATGCCCGCCTGCCACATGTCCCACTGCCACACCGAACCATCCGGACGCCTCACCAGGTAGCCCAGATCGGCACCCTCACGGAAGAGATGTGAACGTTGGGCGATGTAGGGGTTGATCCACACACAGACCTTGAGTCCACGATCATGCAGGCGTTGAAGCATTCCCTCAGGGTCAGGGAACGTGGCCGGATCCCAGATGAAGTCGCTCCAATGGAAGGAACGCATCCAATGGCAGTCAAAATGGAACACCGACAACGGAAGTTTCCGCTGCTCCATTCCGTCAATGAACGAGGTCACTGTTTTCTCGTCATAGTCCGTGGTGAATGACGTGGACAGCCACAAACCGTAGGACCATGCCGGGATTCGGGACGGCCGGCCCGTCAGTTCGGTGTACCGGCGGATGATGTCCTTAGGGGAGGGCCCATGGATGATGTAGTACTGCAGCCTCTGGCCCTCCACACTGAACTGGGTCCTGGAGACCACCTCCGAGCCAACTTCGAACGAAACCAACTCCGGGTGGTTCACGAACACGCCATAGCCGTCATTGGTCATGAAGAATGGGACGTTCTTGTAGGCAAGATCGCTGGACGTTCCGCCATCCTCATTCCAGATATCCACGGATTGACCGTTCTTGACGAAGGCGCCGAAGCGCTCGCCCAATCCATAAATGTTGGTCCCAACACCCAGACTGAGTTGCTCATGGACGAAGGTCCGCCCCTGATCGTCCGTAATGACCCCTACACTTCTGGGCGTGGAACTGGTCAGTAAGCGGCCGTCGCCGAAGAAATCGACGCCCCAGTCCCCACGGGTGTTGATTGTGGCCGTGAGGCCTCCCGAGGTGATGTGCGCGGAGTCTTCATCGACCCGGAAGGTTGGTGCGGCGCCGTCGTGCTTGACCTCGAACCTGGGCCCCTTGTCCAAACCGCCTTGGAAATGCTCAATGGTCACCCCGATCACGTCGGGCATCGGGGCGTCGAAAGTGACGGTGATCTGGGGAAGGTTCAACGCGTCCCCGCGGGTGGCGATGCGCTTGGTAGGGGCGTAAACCGTCAAGGCATCTTCATTGACCACCACATCAGAGACGTCTTGCGGGCGCAGGGCGGAAAAGCCCTTGCGGTAGAGCCAATATCCGTCAGTGAATTTCATGGTGACTCAGTTTCCGTTCTTTTGTGGCGAGTGCGGGTTTTGGGTAGTCGGGCCGCATTTCAGGACCAGGACTCCGTAGGGAGGAAGCGTCAGTTCCGCCTCGTGGCTGGTGCCTGTGAGCATGTCTATGGAGGGTCCGTTGGCTCTCATGTGCTGGTTGAGTTCTATGTGGCGGCTCCCGTCCCCATGGTTGAGCAGGAAAAGGTAGTCGCCGCGCTGGACGAGTTCGACGTCGGCCGGCAGTTTCCCGGCCACCACAGAGGCGATTCCTGCATCCCGTAGCGCGCCCTCGACCACTACATCCACGGCGTCCTCGGGCAGGTCGGCTCCGGCATACCAGCTCCACCCCTTGCCGTGGTTGTTACGCACCACCGCCGGCTGGCCGGACAATGGGCCGGCGGCGAAGGACGCCACGGGTGAGGCGCTGCCTGAGTGGATGCGGAGGTCCTCGGACCAGCTGAGCGCCTCTGCGTCCATCGCGACGCCCTGGCCGAATGCCAGGCGCACCGGGCTGGCTAACGGGCGCCACTCTTCCCCTGTCACTCCCAGCAGGTCCGCGAGCACTGCCGGGTGGCGGCCGTTCCGAAGATGGCCGTTGGCATCGGCCACTCCACTAAAGGGACCTACTACGGCGGTGCCCCCCGCGCGTACCCACGCGTCCAGTGCTTCAGCGTCCTTTTCGGTCAGCAGGAACAGGCTCGGTGCCAGCACCAGATCGTAACGTCCCAGGCGGCTTGAGGGGTGGATGACTTCCACGCAGTGCCCGCGCCGGAGCAGGGGCCGGTAATACGCGAGCATCTGGTCCATGACACCCAGCCGGTTGCTGGGGCGGTCCGGTGATTCCGAAGCCCACCAACTGTCCCAGTCGAACAAGACTGCAATCCGTGCGTGAGCAGGGGTGCCTGCCAGAAGGCGAAGCTCTTGAAGGTCTGAACCCAGGTTACAAACTTCGCGGAACACCCTCGTGTCTGCTCCCGCAAGGGGAACCATTGCGGAGTGGAAGCGTTCGGCTCCGAAGGCGGACTGGCGGAATTGGAAGTAGCACACGGCATCGGAGCCCCGTGCGACAGCTGCCAGTGAGTCCACGCGGAGGGCGCCCGGGTCCTTGGGCACGTTGTGACCGCGCCAACTGACCGCCGAGGTTGCCGACTCCATCAGCATCCACGGCGCACCCCCGGCCAGGCCCCGGCAAAGATCGTGGGTGAGCGCTGCGGTTTCCCAAGATTGCGGCTCTGCCGGATCAACGTAGTGGTTGTTGCCAATGAAGTCTGTTTCCTGCGCAAAACGAAAGTAGTCAGCACCCCGGAAGAAGCCCATCAGGTTGGTGGTGACCGGCTGCTCGGCATGGTTTCGGATCACATCACGTTCCGCCACGAACAACTCGAGGAGAGCCTCTGAGGTGAACCGGTGGAAGTCGAGGACCTGGGTGGGATTATGCATGTACGGCGCGGCACGCGGCGGAAGGATCTCTTCCCAACTGCCGTAGCCCTGACTCCAGAAAGCCGTCCCCCACGCCGAGTTGACGGCGTCGAGGGATCCGTAGCGGCGCAGCAGCCATGACCTGAACGCCACGGCCGTTTCGTCGTCGTAACTGATTTGACCCAGCTCGTTGCCCACATGCCACATGGCAACGGCTGGGTGGGCCGCGTAGCGCGCGGCGAGCCGGGAGGTGACGGCCAACGCCGCTGCACGGTAGGCGGAGGATGACGGCGAGAACTGGTTCCTGGAGCCGTACCAGAGCGTGGTGCCGTCCGCGGTGGTGGGGAGCGAATCAGGGTGTTGGTGGCCCAGCCATGGGGGCGGGGAAGCGGTGGGTGTTGCCAGGCAAACACGGATTCCGTTGTCAGCCAACAAGTCCAGGAGACGGTCCAGCCAGCCGAAGTTCCACTGCCCTTCTTCGGGCTGGAGCCGGGCCCAGCTGAACACCCCAACGGTCACTATGTTGATGCCTGCCCGCTTCATGAGGGCTATGTCTTCCGGCCAGGTCTCTTCCGGCCATTGTTCGGGGTTGTAGTCCGCGCCGAAGAGCAGGCCGGTCCCATCAGTCACGTTTTTCAGGCCGTGGCTACGGAGTTGCATTCTTTTTCCTTGGTTAAATGGTGGCTATGGATAATCGAAGGGCTTCAACAAGTGCGACCATCACCGATGTCGCCCGGGAGGCCGGGGTATCCACCAGCACGGTGTCTTATGTGATGAGTGGTAAGCGGACTATTTCGAAAGAAACACGCGACGTCGTTGAGGCCGCCATGGCGCGGTTGAATTACAGTCCCCGGTCCAGCGCCCGGGCCTTGGCCTCAAGCCGGTCCAACGTTTTGGGGTTGGTGGTTCCGCTCCGGCCGGACGTGAACGTTGGCGTGGTGATGCAGTTCGTGACCGCCGTGGTAACCACTGCCCGGACCTTCAACCAGGATGTCCTGCTGTTGACGCAGGACGACCCCGGAAGCATCGAACGAGTCACTTCGCAATCGATGGTGGACGGGTTGTTGATGATGGACATCGAAGCCCGCGATCCCCGTATTCCCGTCCTGGCCCGTTTGCAGAAGCCAGCGGTCCTGATCGGCATGCCGGACGAGCCGCGGGGGCTGAGCTGTGTGGACTTCGATTTCTCCGGCGCATCCCGGCTGGCGGTCCGCCATCTCTGGGACCTGGGGCACCGAAGCATCGCGTTCATCGGCTCACCGCCTGCCTCCCTGAAACGCCACGCCACGTATGCAGACCGCGCCTTGCAGGGGTTCACCGACGCCGCAAACAGTTTTGGCGCCACCGGCCGGGCCGTGGCATGTGAGGCGGATTCCCCGCAGCTGGCAGAGTCCCTGGACGCCATCTTCACCGGAAAACATCCGGCCACTGCGCTGGTGGTGCACAACGAGGCCCTGCTTCCCATGCTCCGGGAAGAGCTTTCACTCCGGGGCCTGGCCATTCCCAAGGACATCTCAGTGGTTGTCATTGCGCCGGCAGATGTAGCCAAAGCGGCAGCCCGCCCGTGGACCGCCGTATCCATTCCGGCCATGGACATTGGGCGGTCCGCAGTGGAAATGGTGATGGATCGGCTGAGCCGTGACAAGCCCGCAGAACTGAGGCTTATTGCGCCATCCTTGACGCCGGGCGAGACAACGGCCGAAGCTCCCTGAACCCCAGTCATCCCTTGACCGCACCGATCATGACGCCCTTGGTGAAGTGCTTCTGAACAAACGGATAAACAAGCAGGATCGGCACCATGGCCAGCACAATGACGGCCATTTGAAGTGCCGGCGAAGCAGCTGCGCCCTGTCCCACGTCGATCTGCCCAGGCACCGTCACGCCCTGAAGGACGTAGGAACGCAGCACCACCTGGAGCGGATTCATGGCGCTGTCGTTGATGTAGAGGACGGCGTTGAAGAAAGCGTTCCAATAGCCAACCCCATAGAAGAGGGCAATGACGGCGGTGACAGCTTTGGACATGGGCAGCACAATCTGCGTGAGCGTCCGCCAGTCGCTGGCGCCGTCCATGCGCGCGCTGTCCAGGATGCCGCGGTCAATGCCCATGAAGAACCCGCGGAGGATGATGATGTTGAAAACGGAGATACAGCTGGGCAGGATCAGCGCCCAGTATGTGTTGATCAGGCCCAGGCTGGACACCAGCAGATAGGCCGGAATGATTCCCGCGCTGAAGAACATGGTGATCAGCAGCGTGAACAGGATGGGTGTGTGTGCGAACGAGCCCGGACGCGACAACCCATAGGCGCACAGCACCGAAACCACCATGCTCAATGCCGTTCCCGTCGCTGTGACGCCCACACTGACCAGGACGGCCCTGGTGACCACCCCGCCGCTGAGGATCTGTTGATACGCGGCAAAGGTGATTTCCCCCGGGATCAACACCAAACCACCGGCTTGCGTGATGGTGGCCTGGGAAGAAACGCTGGTCAGCACAATGGTGTACAGCGGCCCCAGCACGGCCAGGACCACAGCGCCGAGAATCAGGAACTTCCCGGCCTTCGCCACTACGCCGGGTTCCTCCTCCCAGGCTGCGCGTTGGGAGATGCTGTCCGGTTTTCTGGTATTTCTGACCAGGATGCTCACTTTGAATACACACCGCTCTCGCCAAATATGTGGGCGACTTTGTTCGCCGCAAGGATCAGGGCCAGGCTGATAACGCCTTTGATGAGGCCGGCCGCGGCTGCATAACTCCAATCGCCGTTCTGCACGCCGGTGTAGTAGACGAACGTGTCCAGCACCTCCGCTGCCCCGGCACCCACGGCGTCCCGCTGAAGGATGAGTTGCTCAAAGCCCACGGACAGGGAATCTCCCAGCCTCAGGATCAACAGCAGGACGATCACGCTTCGGAGCCCCGGCAGGGTGACGTGCCACATGCGCTTCCACGGGCCGGCGCCGTCCACTGCAGCCGCCTCGTATTGGGCGGGATCAATGGCGCTCAGCGCAGCGAGGAACACGATGATGCCCCACCCGGCGTCCTTCCAGATGGCTTGGGAGGTGATCAGGAAGAGGAAGGTATCCGGGTTGGTCATGACGTCAACGGCCTCCCAGCCGTTGGCGCGCAGGGACTGGTTCAACAGGCCGGCGCCGCCGAAGATTTGCTGGAATACCGAGACCACCAAAACCCACGAGAAGAAGTGTGGCAGGTACACCACGGCCTGGATGGCTGCGCGCAGCCTGGGGTTGATCAGCGAATTCAGCAGAATGGCCAGAGCGATGGGAATGGGAAAGAAGAAGACCAGCTGAAAGGCAGTGATGACCAGGGTGTTTTTGACGGCCATCCAGAAATCGGGATCGCCAAAGACCCTGGAGAAGTTATCCAGGCCAACCCATGGGCTGTCGGCGAAGCCTATGAAGGGGGAGTAATCCTGGAACGCCACCACGTTACCGAGCATGGGGAGGTAGGCGAATACGGCCAATAGGAGGACCGCGGGCAAGGCCATGAACACCAACGACCGGTCGCGCTTGAATCGGGCCAGCCTGCCGGCCCGGGGTCGTCCGGACACCTGCTCCTGCAGGCGCTTTCCGGTCTGTGATTTCTTGCCGGTCTGGGGTTCCCTGGCTGACCCGCTGCTGTGGGCTGCCGTTTTATCGCCTCCCGCTGAGGGCGAGGGTTTTTCGGTTTCGATAGTCATGGAGTGCCGTCCTAGGCCAGGAAGCCGGCGTAGAAGTCGCGCAGTTCGTCTCCACCCTTGCTCCGCCAGGAGGCCACTTCGCTGTCCAGGTCCTTAATGCTCTTGCGGCCCCGGACGATGTCTTTGGCGAGGTCGTTGAAGGGCTTACCCAATGAGGCGAACTTGGTGGGTTCCTCAATCTGCATACCGAAGAAAGCATCCTCCGTCACATGGGGTGCCTGGCGGGCCTCCCATCCGGACTGGGCTTCTACGAGTCCCGGGTACTGGACCATGGAATTGACGATCGGGCCCGCCACAAGGAAGGCGTAAGTACTGGTAACTTCCTGGCTTCCCTTTTCAGTCATTTTAGGGATGCCCTGGGAGTCCTTGGTGTAGTGCACGCCTTCCACGCCGCTGGTGATCAGCCGGTTTTCCTGTGTTCCAAAGGGGGCAGCAATGAAGTTGGCCAATGCGAGCAGCTCCTCCACCTTGGCGGGGTCATCGGTTTTCTTGATGAAGCTGAAGATTGCTGCCGGCTGGGCACGGAACAGGGTGGGCGCCCCGCCGTCGGGTGCGAAGTAGTCCATGGGGAGCATTTTGAAACCCGGGTTGGAGGGCAGGACCCGGGCCAGTGCTTCGTGCCAGCCACCTACGCCGTCCGATGCCATGAGCGATGCGCCGGACTCGAAGCGCTGCTTGGATTGCTGGGCGTTGCCGGCCACGGCGTCCGGGTGCACCGAACCGTCCGCGAAGAGCTTGGCAGTCCACTCCAACGCAGCGCGGTATTCGTCCGTTTCGAATTTGTTCTGGAGCTTTCCGTCCACTTGCTTCCATTTGGGAACCACTCCGTGAATGATCTGGGCGCCGTTCCACACGTCCTCCGAACCCCAGCGGTTCTTGGCTGGATCCGTCAGCTGCTTGGCCACCTTGAGGTAGTCGTCGGCAGACTTTGGCGGTTCCACTCCCAGCTGCTCGAAGATGTCTGCCCGGTAGAAGATGGCGTCGGAGATCAGGGCGCCGGGGTAGGGAAGTCCGTAGAGGCCGCCATCGAAGCAGCCCAGTTTCCACGAGGCAGTGGGGATGTTGGCAAGGTTGGGGTATTTCTTCACTTTGTCCCCGGCCAGGAACTCTGACAGGTCGGTGAAGATGCCCTTGGCCGCCTGACCGAATCGCGGCGGCAGGTTCCAGGAGGGTATGACTACCCAATCCGGGACGTCCTTGGGCGAGGCGAGGACGGTTTGAATCTTGTCTGCATAACTATTGCCGTCGTTGACCTGGAAGTTGATGGTGGTTCCGAGCTCGGCATTCACGGCTTTGTAGTAGCTGTTCTCCGGCAGGGACGGCGGGATTGCCCACCATGCAGGTGTCATGGCTGTATAGGTGCCTCCCTTGCCGGGCGTGTCCTTCACGGACTTAACCAGGGTGGCCGGGAGCGTGGTAAATCCGGGGGTGGATCCCTTGACTGAGGGAATGTCCGGCTTCACCAGATCCAGCGGAATGTAGCTCGGGACCAGTTTGGCGACTGCCTCGGCCAGACCACCGGAAGTTGTGGCAAGGGGTGCGGACGCTCCGGGCTGCAGGCTGTGAGGGCTGACGGTGCAGCTGCCAGAAATACCGCGCCGCCAAGGACGCCCAGGAAGGACCGGCGGTTGACGTTGATTGCCCCCGTTCCGCGAGGTGGTGCTTCCGAGCGTTTTTCCCGGAAAGTCTTAAACGGCGGCGTGTTGGAACCAAGCATGAAACACTCCTTTGTGATGAATTCATTGCAAGAACTGTCGAAACGCTTCGATTGCGTCCACCCTAGGCTATTCGCTGACTTTGACGCAATGGTTTGGGTGTTGCACATCACAGTGAGCTGATGGAACACTGAAGTTCGACGCCCATTCGTAGAAGCGATTCAACAGTCAATGACAGGACACTCTTCGTGACTAAAAGCCATGTCCAGGCAGCGCAACACCTGCTCCGCCTCCTGACGCTGGAGCAAAAGATCGCCATGCTCCATCAGCATGCCCCCGCGGTTCCCGAGCTTGCCCTGGCACCTTTCAGGACAGGCACCGAAGCTGCCCATGGTGTGGCGTGGCTTGGACCGGCAACCGTCTTCCCGCAGCCCGTAGGGTTGGCTGCAACATGGGACGAGGACCTCATCACCCGGGTGGGCGAAGCCATAGGGCGCGAGGTCAAAGCAAAAAAGGAAATGGACCCCAGCGTCAGCCTCAACGTGTGGGCCCCCGTGGTCAACCCGCTGCGACACCCGCTATGGGGGAGGAACGAGGAAGGCTTTTCCGAGGACCCGCACCTGACTGCCCGGTTTGCCAGCGCCTTTTGCGCAGGACTCAAAGGAGCCGATGCCGGGACCTGGTTGACGGTGCCCACCTTGAAGCATTTCCTTGGCTATAACAACGAGCACGATCGCAGCCTCACCTCCAGCAACCTCAGCGACAGGGTCCTGCACGAATACGAGTTGCCGGCATATCGGCAACCCATCGAGGACGGCGTAGCTGGAGCGGTAATGCTCTCCTATAACCTGGTCAACGGACGCCCGGCCCACGTCTCGGACCTGGTCAACAAGCATCTGCGGACATGGACCAACGGCGGCTCGGTGGTTGTGGTGAGTGACGCAGGTGCGCCCTCCGCACTCTTCCGCGCCGAGAAGTACTTTCCCGACGGCGCGTCCGCCTACGCTGCCGCGCTCAAGGCAGGGGTGGATAACTTCACTGACGACGGCGACAACCCGGGCCCGTCAGTGTCTTACCTTGAGGACGCCTTGGAACGGGGCCTGCTGACGGTGGATGACCTTGACCGAAGCGTGCTCAGGCTCCTCACGCTCCGCGCCAGGACGGGAGAATTCGGCGACCATCACGGCTCTTCTTCGACCAGCGCAGGGGAGAGCGATGCGGCTGCAACCGTGGCCCTGGCCCGCGAAGCTGCCCGGAAGTCCGTGGTCTTGCTGCGTAATCAGCCGGATCCCCACCTGCTCCCACTGGGGAACAACCCTGGGTCCATTGCCGTCATTGGAACCTTGGGCCAGCGCGTCCTGAGTGACTGGTACAGCGGCACCTTGCAGAACGAGTGTGGCATAGCAGAGGCTCTTTCCCGGCGTTACCAGGACGTCATAGCTGAGGACGGCCTGGACGTTATAACCCTGCGAAGCGTCCGTACAGGCACCTACCTGGGGCTGCCGTCGCCGTCGGAAACCACCGACGACGACGGCGGCGTCCTGGTCGCGGACACAACCTCACCAGCTGTTGGGGAACACTTCACGCTGAAGGACTGGGGGAGCGGCGAGTTCAGTCTTCAGTCAAGTTTGACCGGGCGTTTTGTCGCAGCCGGCACCGACAACTACCTCAGGGCTTCGGCGGATCGAATCGGAGGGTGGGTGGTGCAGGAAACCTTCCGCCTGGTGCATTCCCACGACGGAACCGTTGCCATCCAGCACGTTGCCTCCTCCCAATGGGTGCGCGTCGAGTCAGGGACAGGGAGTTTGGTGCTGGCCTCCGGGGTGGAAGCCGCCGCTGATCGCTTTGTGGTCAGAACCATCAAATCCGGGCACCATGCAGCGCATGCTGCGGCCGCTTCATCAGATGTGGCAGTGGTAGTAGTAGGCAACGATCCCCACCTTGGCGGGAGGGAAACCCAGGATCGGGAATCCTTGGACCTGCCGCAGTCCGAGCAGGAACTCGTCAGGATCGTGCAGGATGCGAATCCCAAAACCATCCTGCTTGTTGTCTCCTCTTATCCCTATGCACTGGGTGATTTGGCCGATCTCCCCGCTATCGCCTGGACATCGCACGGGGGCCAGGAACTGGGTCCGGGGGTGGTGGACGTGCTCAGCGGAGACGCCGAACCCACGGGACGCCTCCCGCAAACGTGGTTCGCCCGGAACCGGGACCTGCCGGACATTCTTGACTACGACATCATCGGATCCGAATCCACGTACCTGTACACGCGTGCGGAGCCGCTCTATCCGCTGGGTCATGGCCTCAGCTATGGAGATGTCCAGTACACGAATGCCGTTGTCAGCAGCGACCCTGCCAGCAAAACCATCGGCGTGGACGTCACCCTCACCAACCAGGGAGATCGGGTGGCCCACGAGTTGGTGCAGGCCTACGCCTCAGCTCCCACCCATCAGGACCACTTTCCGCGGCGGCTTTTAGTTGCCCACCGGCGGGTTGAACTCGCTCCAGGCGCTCGCATAACGGCCACCCTGCGCATCCCTGTGGAACGGTTGGCCACGTTCAGTACCGTCGCGGAGGCCATGGTGGTGGAACCCGGGGAGTACCGGATCCTGGTGGGCTCTTCCGCCCAGAGGCTGCCAGTGAGCGTGGCCATTCAGGTCCCGGATCGCGGACAGCGTTCCCGGCGGATAGCAGGGACGTGGGTGCCGGCGCGGCTTTACGACACGAAATCAAACATTGACCTGGTGCCCTCTCAGCCCCTCTCGGGTACAGCGATCACTCCAGCAGATCCCTTCGAACCTGCATGGGCGGTTTACCGCAAGTGGGACGGCCTGCCAATAACTGCAGTCAACTGTGAGGTCTTGTCCGCCAGGACAGGGAAGGGCTTTGGTGACTGCAGCATCAGCGTGCAGACCTCCGGGCCAGCCGACACCTGGCTCGATCTTGGCCAGTGCCAACTGAAGGAGGGTTACAGCGGCGAGGTTGGAATCGACGTCGACCCCTCCGTTCTCCCGGCTTGGACCGCGAGCGGGACGCTTCGGCTGGTACTCAAAGGGGCCATAACCGTCCAGCAGTTACAGGTAACCTAAGCGCCGGGTGGATGAGAAGACGGTCAGGGTCCTACCTTGACCACGTATACCTCGACGGCGGCATCCCGGGGGAGCAGGTGCGTGCGGACCGCGCCGGCTACTTCGCGGGCCACGCTGGGTGCGGGGCGAAGGGTGCCTACGCCAATCCGGGCCTTGACTGCGAGCGCGTCTCCATCGCCGGTGACGGAGACCAAGGGAAGAATCTCCCCGGTCACGGCAGCCATGGCCGCACCCGCTATCGACTGCCATAAGGGCTGGGCCGGATATACGGCAGAAACTCCCTCCACTCCTTGGATGACACCGAGCAGTTCCTCCGCCACTGCGGGTGAAGCACCTGCGGATTGGATGCTCCCGGGTTCCAGATGTTCCGTCATGGCTGATCCTCCCGAGTGGTGGGTGCGGGGCTGGTGGGTGGAGAGGGAACCTGGTCTGCGGCGGAAGGCGGTTCCAGAACGTCCCTCACGGTGATGTTGATGGTCTCGATGTTCAGCTCCGTTTGGAAGGCGAGCGTCTGCGCCAACTCACGGCGCAGCTCTTCGGCACGTTCATCCAGGGGGTGTCCGTACACCACGGCTATCTCCACGTCCACGGTAATTCCGGCTCCTGGTGTGGTGACGTCGCCATGCAACCGGCACTTGCCGGCGGCCGTGCCAGGCAGGGCGTCAGCCACGGATCGGATGAGTGCTGAGATTGAACCCTCGGTTTCCCAAAGGGTGTCCTTCGGGTTCCCGGCCTGCAGGGGAATGCTCCTGCCTGGACGCAGCTCCAGCCGGAGGTTGTCCAGGATGGACTGCATCCAGTCGTCATGGCCCGAGCCTGCATCGGCCAGATCCGACGTCAGCAGTTCGCTGCCCAGTTGGGATAGCCGGCGCAACGATGCCAGGCCAGCTTGGCATTCAGGGCATGAGTGGAGATGGGCGGGATCTGCAATCTCTCCGGTGTCCAGGTAAGTGCTTAGTTCGGCAAGGCTGTGCCCGCAGTCCAAGGAATCTTCGGGGGTGTTCATCGCCATTCCTCCATCATGCGCGCAAGGGTGATCCGTGCCCTGGCCAAGCGGCCGCGGACACTGGCTTGGCTGATATTCAACGTCAGTGCGATCTCCTCGTAGCTCTGGTCATTGAATTCCTTAAGAACCCAACATCGGCGTTGTTCCTCGGGAAGCTTTGCGAGCGCCGCTTTTAGGGCCTCCACGCGGGAGGTGATAACTGCGCTGTGCTCGGGGTCAGCTGCCTGCGGCTTGGCGTCGTGTTCCACCTGGTTCTCCACGGCGTCGAGGCCTGCATGATTGCGGCGTCTCCGGAGGTGGTCGATGCTGCGGCTGCCGACAATCCTGAGCAACCATCCCTTGACTGCTGCGGGGTCGCGGAGGTTGTCCAGTTGCTTCCAGGCTTGGACGAGTGTTTCCTGCACGACGTCGTCGGCGTCTGCCTGTGAGCCGGTCAATCGCCGGGCCGTGGCCCGCATCAACGGGCCGTGGCGCCGCGCCAGTGCCTCGAAGGCTGCGGTGTCACCGTCTGCGGCCCGGCCGGCCAGCAGAGCATCGGGCACCAGGTCCAATTGGTGCTGCGCTGCGGGTGAACCAGTCACGTTTTCTGCCTTCCCCATCTATGGTCGTCCAAGGTCTCGGTGGTCCTGATGATGCTCAGTGGCGGGACGGTCCCGCTGGCCAGCAGAACCGTCCCGGGCCGCAAGCTACTTTTTGGAGAAACCTTCTTTGAGCTTCTGCGCCGCATCCTTGATGTTCTCGGTGATATCGGCTGCAGCGTCTTTGACCTTTTCGCCTGCCTGCTGGATCTTGGCTTGTGCCTGATCGTGCTGCCCTTCGCGCTCCAGCGACTGATCTCCGGTGAGCTTTCCGGCGCCTTCCTTGGCTGCACCGAGGTGCTCGGTGGCTGCGTTGTTGATCTTGTCGTTGATTCCCATGGTGTTCCCTTTTCTTGTTGTGCACGGTCTCTGCTGAGTCGCGCGTGTTTTAGTGGAAATTCTGAGAGACGGTCACCGCGCGCGACGGGTTCCGGAAATCTGTGTGCGTGGGCCGCTGGTGATCCGGACCAGCGCGGGCAATGGATGTCCCAGCCAGGAGTCGGTGCTCCGGAGGAGGTGTTCCACCGTGTGCGTGAGCTCCCTGGGGGATGCCCCTTTGCGGGCCTCCAGGCGGATGTGGAGCGCGGTGCCACGGCGTGATTCCCAAGCGGAGACGGAGGTTGAGAGCACATCCTTGTTCCCGTTGAGGGCTTCCCGGATAGCGGTGGAGACCAGCCCGGCGTCAACAACAGTTCGTCCGGCGGTACCGTCGGATTGCTCGGCCAAGCGGGGTGTTTTGCCTCCGCCTTGGCTCGCCAGCCAAGCGACGCTGAGGACTGCGCCCACCAAGGGCAGGGCAACTCCCAGCACCAGCCACCAACTCCGAACCGGTTCGGGTAGAGGTGCCGTCCCGGCAAGGCTCCGGGCCTGGTCCCGCACTGAGGATGCCGTGGTGGTCCAGATGTCCGCCGCCGATGGGAGGGTACCGGTCGCGATGAGTGCGGCACCAATACCCAGCAACAGGATCCCCACGAGGGTCAGCAAAATCCGGTTGAGGCCCCGATGTGTGTTTCTCATTGCCCCACCGCTCCTTCCGTCAGAACCCGGACGCCGGATGTCATCCGGCGGTCCAATCCGTAGGCGGCCAGTTCGCCGTCGACCGCTTCCCGTACCCTGTCCACCGCGAGCGGTTGGCCCGACGTCGGACGCACTTGGACTCGCACTGAGCGTCCGCCCACGGTGGTGGTCGCCTGGCCCGGTGCAAGGCCGGCGGCGAGCCGAACCCGTCCGGAGACGGCTGCTGCGATGACGTCGTCGTCCACCACTACTGCTGCGCGGTCGCTTTCCAGGGAACGGCGGCGCCGACGGCCCCTCCCCACACCGAGTCCCAGGACGAGCAGCCCGAGCAATGCCACGCCGATGCCGGCCGCGATCAGGCCCGCCGGGACAGTCTTTCCCGGAAGTTCCTCCAGCCACCGCAGCATCTGGGCCGGGCTGACGAGCAGGGGTTGATCCTTGAGTAACCACAGCACGGATTCGAGGCTCAGCCAGAGCGAGGCTGCCAGCAGGACAGAAGCCGTCAGGATAGAGGGCACGGCGCGGGAAGAGTGCGTTTCCCGGCGAACCAGGCGCCGGATGTGTGGATCCTTGCTCATGTCACTCTCCTTTCCTTGGGCACTTCCTGTTTCCCGCCGGTAAGGCGGATGTCCACCCGTCCGATCTCCAGTCCGGCGAGTTCGGTACCCCGGGACGTGATCTCAGCGCGGGCCTGCTGAGCCCGTTCGAAGATGGTGCCGCTACTGTTCCGCGGTTCCAAAAGTGGCTCGAGCCTCAACTTGATGGAGACGCTGACGCCGAGTTTGCCGGCGTCGTCCTCCAAAGCAGCGGTGACGTTGTCTTTGCCGACGCGGAAGGCCCGGGCGGTGACTGCTTCCACGGTTTGCCGGATCGCGTGATGGGTGATCCGGTTATGGCCCCGTGTTTCCTTGCCGTCAGGCCGCCTCGTGGGGGGACTCATGGTGGCGGATCTTGTCCCGTTCATGTGGATGAGCGCTTGCCCCGCAAGGCGTCCAGCACCCCGCGAAGGTCAAGCTTTCCTTCGGCTGCGCGGCCCAGCACTGCTCCGATTCCCATGAACAGTGCCGTGAGCAGCAGGCCCCAGAACCCGAAGGCGAGCCCCGCCACGGCCAGGATGGCGCCGATGGCTACGCCTGCGATAGTGGGGTTCATGACACCCTCGGTTCACGCTCGGAGTCCTCTACGTCTGCGTCGTCGGACGGCACGTGGATGTCAGTGATGGTGACGTTGACTTCCGTGACTTCCATGCCCACCAGGTCTTCGATCGCGGTGTAGACAGCGTCGCGTGCGTTGTCTGCGACTTCCTGAAGCGGATGGGGGTATTCGACCACCAGGGTCACGTCCACAGCCACCTGGGTCTGCCCCACTTCTACGCTGACGCCTTGGGTGAGGTCCTTCTGGCCCACCTTCTCGCGGAGATTGCCGATTGCCCTGGCTGCTCCACCGCCAAGGGCGTGTACGCCGGGAATTTCCTGGATGGCGATGCCCGCAATTTTTGCTACTACGCCGTCGGCGACGGTGGTGGCTCCGCGGCCGTCTTTACCCTTGTTGGGGGTGTCCAGCACGGGTGCCGGGGTCGCCTGGGAGTTCTTGGCGGGAACGTCTGCGGGGGTGTGCGTTTGGATCGTCAAGACGATCACTCCTTTCGGTTTGATGCGGTGCTTGTTGCGCCGTCATGAATAGGACGTGACGACTGGGGCATTCCTCACGGTTGATTTATGTGATGTGCATCACATGTCCGAAGGTCATCACTGGCTTATTTAGTTAGATTCCCATATAACTAGTTTGTCGAGACACATTCTTACACGGGAGGGCTCTAATGACTGCAGTACTTGTGAGTGAAGAACAGGGCGAGGCTCTCCCTACGGTGACCTCCGGGGCGCCAAGTGCCACCTCCAGTCCCTCAGTGAGGACCAGCCTGCTGGACGAAGTGTGGACGGCCTCCGCGCGGGTTGAGGGTCTTCAATGGGAGATGGACGAGGCGCGGGATTGCCTGGCTACGGCAATGCGTGCCGCCGCAGCGGCCGGTGCGGGCCTTCCGGATCTTGCCATCGCGGCGGGACTTGGTTTTGCCGATATAGAGCAGTTGCTGAACGAGCGCCTGGAGGAGTAGCCCTGCGGCCCTGTGCCCGGAAGATGCTGGATATGCCTTGAGTCTCCTCATGCAGTCCCGCTGGTGCGCTGGTGCGAAATCTTGAGCGAATCTTGAGATGACCCGGCGTCCTTCTTGAGGACCCCGTCCGATGGTTGAAACATCAGCCAATTAGCTGACGGGAACTTCCAGGAAGGACCACCGAAATGACTGACCAGATCTCCGCCAAGTCCGTACCTGCCGGCTCGGCTCACACGAAGTCCGAAGCACTTGCGGGCACGGCCGACACCGCTGGCCATGCCGCGGACGCCGCTGGTCAGGCCCGTGCGGTGGTGACCATCCGTGAGCAGTTCAATCCCCTTGGCGCGGGTCTCCGGAGCATCTGGCCGCAGTCGGTTGTTGGGTTCTAGGACACCACGGTTTGTGATTCGGGCAGGGACCTTTCCCTTGGAAGGTACCCTGCCCGACGTCGATTAAGGGACCATGGAATCCAGTCCACTCAACAAGGAGGCTTGTCATCAAGGATGAGATGAGAAAGGCCGCCGACGTGGCCGAGGAAGCCGCTAATTCGCAGACTTTCGCAGCCGTTGCCCGCGCGGGATACGCCGTGAGCGGCCTGCTGCACGTCCTCATTGGCGTCATCGCAATCCAGCTCGCGGTGGGCCGCAGCGGCGAGGCCGACGTCAGCGGGGCAGTGACCGAGCTGGCCAACAAGCCAGCCGGACCCGTCCTGCTCTGGGCCTGCTTCGCGGCCTGTGCGGCGCTTGCTCTGTGGCAATTGGGAAACGCCATCCTTGGTTATCGGAACGTCTCGGACAACAAGCTGACCAAGAGGCTCTCTGCCCTTGGCCAGGCCTTGGTATTCGCCGCCTTGGCTGCCACCATCGTGTCCTTCGTGCTGGGGCAAGGCCGGAACAGCAGGGAGTCCAGCAGCGACTTCACCGCGACTCTCATGCAGGCGCCGTTCGGGGTATTCCTGCTCATTGCCCTCGGTGCAGGTATCGCCATTACCGGCATCGTGTTTGTGGTCAGGGGCTTCCGGAAGAAGTTCACCAAAGACCTTTCGCTGTCGTCCAACCAGTCGGTGCATAAGTTCCAACTCTGGGTTGGCGTGGTGGGCTACATCGCAAAAGGAATCGCTTTGTTCCTGGTTGGCCTGCTGGTGGTTATCGCCGCGGCCCGCGCCCAGCCCGAACAATCAACCGGGCTTGACGGCGGCCTGAAAGCCCTGAAGGAGCAGCCCTACGGGCCTTATCTGTTGGCTGCCGTGGCTCTGGGGCTCATTGCCTACGGTCTGTTTCTCATGGTCAAAGCGAGGACGCTGCGGACCTAGGGCTATCCAGGTTTAGGAGCTTGGGAGGCTGGGTACAGGGCACAGGAACCGTGTAGTGCAATCTGAAAAGGGGCAGAACCATGACGCAAGGTGATCCGAACCAGGCTGATAAGCCGCTAACCGACGGGAACCGCCTCTCCTCCGCGCCATCGGACCCCCGCCGCGGGTACCACTCGGGCAAGTTCCCCCAGCAGGAACAGAAACAGCCCGGACTTACCAAACCGTTGGATCCGCAACCAGATCACGGCGAGAAAAGTTACGTGGGGCATGGGCGTCTCCAAGGCAAGATCGCGCTCATCACCGGCGGTGACTCGGGCATCGGCGCGGCAGTCGCCATCGCGTACGCCCGTGAAGGTGCCAACGTGGCTATCAGCTACCTGCCGGAGGAAGAAGAAGACGCGCAGTCGACGGCGGAATGGATCCGTGAGTGCGGCTCGCAGGTCCTGCTGCTGCCCGGCGACGCACGGGATGAAGGCTTCGCGGCGCAGATCGTGGAACGTACGGTGCAGGAGCTTGGCGGGCTCAATGTAGTGGTGTTGAACGCGGCGTACCAGAAGAACCGCGAAGGGCTGGAGACTATCCCCACCGAGGAGTTCGACCGCGTCTTCAAGACCAATCTGTATTCCCTCATCTGGACGGCACAGGCAGCCATTCCGCATCTTCGTCCAGGTGCCTCCATCATTGTCACGGCCTCGATACAGGCCTTCAACCCCTCCGCACAGTTGGTCGATTACGCCATGACCAAGGCAGCACAAGTAGCCTTCACCAAGGCCATGGCCGAGGAACTGGGACCCAAGGGTATCCGCGTCAATGCTGTGGCGCCGGGCCCCATCTGGACTCCGCTGATCCCAGCTACCGAATGGCCGGACAAACTGCCCACGTTCGGGCAGGACACGCCCCTGGGCCGGGCAGGCCAGCCGGCCGAGCTGGCACCGGCCTACGTGCTGCTGGCATCCGACGAAGGATCCTACATCTCAGGGGCGGTCCTTCCCGTTACGGGTGGCAAGGGGCTTTAACCCGCTTCTTCCCTTTCCACGGGGATCCACAACTGGCCGCGGCCGTGCGTGCCCCCGGGCCCCACTTGGACGCTGAGCATTTCGGGTCCCGGTGCCCACCTGTAAGGGTTGGCAGGAAACCATTCCGTTGCGGCGTCTGCCCACATGCCCTGCAGGACTTCCGGGAACTTTCCCTCAGCTTCAAAGACCACCCATAAGCCTGCCGGGACTTCAAGGGACTCGAAACCTTCCGGAGCCGCTTGGGTAGAGACCACCGCGTGCCAGTAGTCCAGTTCGCTGCCCTCGGTGCGCTGTTCTTCGAGGTTGTCCGTTACGGACACAGAGCCGGCCGGATCCATATCAGCAAGCTCCAGCAAACGCTTGGTGACAGAAGGATCCACGCCGCGCTGGAATTCGATGATGGCGTTGTTGGGTCCTTCGTAGACCAGCGGTACGCGGGCTTTGAGGCCAATAAGGCGGAAAGCTTCTTTGTCTTCTATGCGGTGTTTCATGTCGGTGTTCCCTTCGACTCGGAGGTGGAACCTCAGTTGAGGCTGGGAATGGAGAACTGCGCCCGGAAGCCGTGCCTCGGAGGGGCTCAGCCCGTGCATGGCCTTGAAGGCACGGGCGAATGCTTCTGCCGATCCGTATCCGTAGCGAACGGACACGTCCAGGACCGTAAGGCCCTCCAGGATCTCCGCCGTGGCTGCGGTGAGGCGCCGCCTACGGATGTACTCAGAAACCGGCATGCCTGCCAGGGAGGAAAACATCCGTCTGAAGTGATATTCGGACGTCAAAGCGGCTTTGGCCAAAAACCGTACTTCGATGTCCGTGGTCAAGTCCTGCTCGATCAGCCCTATTGCCCGGTTCCAGCCGTGCATCATGTCCGGCACCCCGTCTCCCTCTTGCACCTGCCTCCATCCTTTCCTTCGACGCTACCCGCGTGTCCAGACCGAGCGCCCAACAATCCGTGCCCGAAAATATCAGGTCCCGGGCAACGCAAGAGCCCGGAGACTGCAGCTGCAGTTCTCCGGGCTCTTGACTGTATTCAGATGTTACGGCCGACTGGAGCCTGACGCTTCTTCATCCGGTTCGGATGAGAAGGGCCGGTCCTTTGGGGTGTCTTCCGTGTTGTGCTCGTCGAGCTCTGCGTCCGCGGATGGGACCGTCTTCTCGGCGTAGTCGCCCTCGGTGTAATCACCGCCGGCGTCCTCCTTCAGCGTTTCCGGTGACGCGCCTGCGTCGCCGTAATCGCCCTCGACATACTGGCCGTCGAGTTCATCGCCATTGGCGTCGTGGTTCTGGCTGTTAGCCATGGTGTGCCTTGCGGCCGGTGACCAGGCCGTAGATCAGCAGCACGATGATGGAGCCGCCGATGGCCAGGAGCCACGTGGTGAGGGAGAAGAATTCCTGCAGCCCGGTGCCGAAGATGAGGCTGCCGATCCAACCACCCAGGAGTGCGCCGACGACGCCCAACACGAGAGTGATGAGCCAGCCGCCACCCTGACGGCCGGGAAGAATAAGCTTAGCGATAGCGCCGGCCAAAAGACCGAGCAGAAGAAAACCAAAGAAACCCATTTTTGTTCCTACTTTCTTGTTGATGGAGATCCCATGAACATTATGAAGAGGTTCAGTTCATCGGGTGCCCTGTTCCAAAATGTAGGCACCAAATGCGGGCCCTGAAGGCCCTATGGAATGTGGGGAGTGGAACGAACTGCGCAACCCCGATGAAATTATGAATTACAGCGAACAAAGTACCCGTGCCGATGGGGTCGGACTGGGTGCTACATCAGCAACGCTAGCTGCTCCCGGGACTAGTAGCAAGTAACCTGACTATTAGCGCGCCCTTGCTTGCGGCCTCCAAACACCGGGGATTCGTGCTCCAGTGGCCCTTAAGGGAGTCCATGAACCCCTTGGCAGTGCGCTGAACTTTCTCGCGCGACGGCTTCAGGTTTGCGCCCTCATGCTCCTCCGGGCCATCGGCCCGCAGCCCCGGTCCTCAGGGTTTTCATCCATGGGGTTGTCATCCTGTTAGTTCTGTGGAATTCCAATGGTTGGCAAAGCAGTTGAATTTAATGCTCTATTTTGGCGGTCACAGTTAAGTCACCCCGCCATCAAATAAGCCGCCCCGCCGTCAAAGTGCAGGTGACAGGGTGCGGCGCGCGGGGCTAATGTCGATATACAAACACCTCGAAAGGAGTGATCGCTGTGAAAGGCAAAGCATTGTTCGCAGTTGGCGTGGCTGTCGGCTACGTGTGGGGATCGAAGTCCTGGCCGGAGGTGTACCGGCGGATCCGCGGAGGCACGGAGAAGGTCTGGAAGAACCCGGACGTGCAAGAGAACGTCCATCAAGCTACGGAAGCGGTCCAAGAGTCGGTTCCGGACATTCTGGACAACCTGTATGAGGCCGGCAAGAAGTTGATGGAAAAGGCCGAGACCATGTTCCCGGGCATTACTTCCCCCAAGTCGGGCCAGCACACGGACTCCACTTCCAGCAGCACGTCCACCGTTCCCACCATTAAGTCGGATGTCGTCTCTGATCCCGCCCTTGATGACACCACAGGAAGCGACTGGACCGGCGAGGGCGGCGCTGCACCGGAAGGGCCTGCCACCAACACGCCGCCCAAGCCTTAGCTGACGCGTTCCACCACAGTCAGGATCGCCTCGCCCAGTTCCTTGGGTTTGGTGAATTGCGGCCAGTGTCCCGTGGGGAGGTCGATGTACCCGACGTCATGGATCCTGGCGAGTTCCGCGGTGAAAGGGTGCCCGGCATCCATCCACTCCTTGAGGAGAGAGGACGGGAACTGGCAGGCAATGATGGTGGCCGGAACGTCGTAGCGCCGGGCATCGCTCAGGTGTTGCTGGTTAAAGGCAACGCCTTTGGGCTCGGGGATGGCCCGCGCACGGAACGCTTCCTTCAGTTCGTCAGTCAGGTCAATCAGGTCTTCGTCTTCGAACAGTTCCCAAGGCGGCAGCGGGAGGTCGTCGCCGTCGTCGGGCAGTTCATCATTGATGACCCCGCCCTCACCGAGCGGTCCGCTGTCAACGTAAATGGCGTGGGCCACCCGGTCCGGGCGGGCGTCTGCCACGCCGTGGATGATGGCCCCTCCACCTGAGTGGCCCACCAGGACGACTTTGCCGTCCAGGGAGTCCACCTTCGCCACCACGGCGTCAATGTGCGTGCGGAGGCCGATGCCCGCGCGTGAGGCATCCACCGACTCCAGCCCTGGCAGCGTCAGCGGATGAACCGTGTGGCCAGCTGCTTCCAGGGGCGGCGTCACCTCCTCCCACGACGACGCGTCTAACCAGAATCCGGGTACAAGGATGATGTCCATGCCGGTACCCTACGGGAGCCCACCGACAGTTTGTAGGCTTCCCCCCAAACCCACCCTCACCCAACTAGGTAGCAGCAGAGCGCGTTGTGAGCCCTGAAAACGCGCTCTGCTGCTACTCGGTTGGGTGCGTACGGGGGGTTGACGAAGGTCACGTTCGCCGTCATAGTAATTCGTATACGATTTCGTACTTGATCGTATTCGAGGAAGAGGAGGCGCCGTGACATTGGAGTTTCGGACCCAGGAAGTCAGCCAGGACATGCTGGCCCGGACGCGCAAAGTCATTGCCGTCCACATCAACTACCCCAGCCGTGCTGCCCAGCGCGGGCGTACTCCCGAGCAGCCGTCGTACTTCCTGAAGCCGTCCTCGTCTTTGGCGCTCGGCTCCGCGGATGTACCTGGCACGGTTGAGCGCCCCGCCGGTTGCGAACTGCTCGGTTACGAGGGCGAGATCGCTCTCGTCATCGGCAAGTCCGCCCGCCGCGTCAGTCTTGAGGACGCTTGGAGCCACGTCGAGTGGGTCACCGCGTCCAACGACCTCGGCGTGTACGACCTCCGTTACGCGGACAAGGGCTCCAATGTCCGCTCCAAAGGCGGCGACGGCTTCACTCCCGTTGGCCCCACGCTGATCCCGGCCGACGCCGTTGACCCGGCCCAGTTGCGAATTCGCACCTGGCACAACGGGGACCTGGTCCAGGACGACACCACCGAGGACCTGCTCTTCCCGTTCGCGCAGCTCATCGCGGACCTCTCCCAACTGCTCACGCTCGAAGAGGGCGACATCATCCTCACCGGCACCCCGGCCGGCGCCTCTGTTGCCAAGCCGGGTGACGTCGTCGAAATTGAAGTCACCGGCGGCGACTTCAGCAGCGGCCGTCTGGCCACCAGAGTAACGGAAGGTACGACGCCGTTCGCGGACTTTGGTGCCCGGCCCAGGACTGATGACACCCAGCGGGAAGAGGCCTACGGATCGCGCGAAGCTGCCGGTTTGGCTCCTGCCGTTTCCGTGCTGACTCCGGCGCTGAAGGCGAAGCTGGAGTCCGTTGCTACGGCGACCCTTTCTTCCCAGCTCCGCAAGCGTGGACTGAACAATGTCAGCATCGACGGACTGCAGGCAACCCGTCCGGACCGCAAAGTGGTGGGCCTCGCCAGGACTCTCCGTTACGTTCCCAACCGCGAGGACCTGTTCACAACCCATGGCGGCGGATTCAACGCCCAGAAACGTGCCATCGATTCCGTGAACGAGGGCGAAGTCCTGGTCATGGAAGCCCGCGGCGAGAAGGGCACCGGCACCGTGGGGGACATCCTGGCACTGCGGGCCCAGGTGCGCGGCGCCGCTGCGATCATCACTGACGGCGGCGTCCGCGACTACTCGGCCGTGGCTGACCTTGACATGCCTACCTACTTCGCCAACCCGCACCCGGCAGTGCTGGGCCGCCGCCACATTCCGTGGGACACGGACATCACCATCGCCTGCGGCGGCGCTACCGTGCAGCCGGGGGACATCATTGTGGCCGACTCGGACGGCATTCTGGTGATCCCGCCGGCCATCGCCGATGAACTTGCCGATGACTGCATTGCCCAGGAGAAGGAAGAAACCTTCATCTTCCAGATGGTGCAGGAAGGCAACAGCGTTGACGGGCTCTACCCCATGAACAAGGAATGGCAGGCACGCTTCCAGGAGTGGTCCGCTCGCCAGCAAACCGCGGAAGGAGCCCACGGTGCCTGAAACCGCCGTCGATAGCGCCGCCGTCGAGAGTAAATCCCAGCAGGCGTATGCCGCCGTCAAGGAGCGGATCATCCACGGCACCTACACGCCGGGGTACCGGCTGGTGCTCGCCAAGATCGCCGAGGACCTGGGCTTTAGCGTGGTTCCCGTGCGGGAAGCGATCCGCCGGCTGGAGGCCGAAGGGCTGGTGAAGTTCGAGCGGAACGTGGGCGCCACGGTCTCGGGCATTGATCCCACCGAGTACCTCTACACCATGCAGACGCTGAGCATCGTGGAAGGTGCGGCCACCGCGTTGTCCGCGCCGCTGATCGATGCCATTGCCATAGAACGTGCGCGTGCGGTCAACGCCGAGATGCGTGAATGCCTGGAGCATTTTGATCCCGTCCGCTTCACCGCGCTGAACCAGGATTTCCACAGCGTCCTGTTTGAGCACTGCCCCAACCCGCACATCCTGGACCTCGTGCACCGGGGGTGGAACAGGCTGGCGTCCCTGCGATCGACCACCTTCCGTTTTGTCCCCGGACGCGCCCAGGAATCGGTGCGCGAACACGAGGCACTCCTTCAGCTCATCGAGGGCGGAGCAGATGCCGACACCATCGAAAAAGCAGCCCGACAACACCGCGCCGCCACCTTGGACGCGTACCTCGCCACAGCAAAGAACCAGTAAGGACTTCAATGATGAGTACCTCTACAGAAACCACCAAGCACTACGTCCCCCAGGACCTGCCCACCCACATCCAGCACTTCATCAACGGTGAGTTCGTTGACTCCGTGTCCGGCAAGACCTTCGACGTCCTGGATCCGGTATCCAACGGCAACTACGCCACCGCTGCTGCCGGCCAAAAGGAAGACATCGACCTTGCTGTCGCCGCGGCACGCGAAGCGTTCGTCAACGGCCCGTGGCCGAAGATGAAGCCCCGCGAGCGTGCCCGGGTGTTGAACAAGATTGCCGATGCCGTGGAGGCGCAGGAAGCACGCCTCGCCGAACTCGAAACCTTCGATACCGGCTTGCCGATTACCCAGGCCAAGGGCCAGGCCCTCCGTGCGGCGGAGAACTTCCGCTTCTTCGCGGACCTGATCGTGGCCCAGTTCGACGACGCCATGAAGGTCCCGGGCTCACAAATTAACTACGTGAACCGGAAGCCGATCGGCGTCGCCGGCCTGATCACCCCGTGGAACACCCCGTTCATGCTGGAGTCCTGGAAGCTTGCCCCGGCCCTGGCCACGGGCAACACCGTGGTCCTGAAACCTGCCGAATTCACACCTTTGTCCGCGTCACTGTGGGCGCAGATTTTCAAGGACGCAGGCTTGCCTGACGGTGTGTTCAACCTGGTCAACGGCCTAGGCGAAGAAGCCGGCGATGCACTGGTGAAGCACCCGGATGTTCCGCTGATTTCCTTCACCGGTGAGACCACCACGGGCCAGACCATCTTCCGGAACGCGGCCGAAAACCTCAAGGGCCTGTCCATGGAGCTCGGTGGCAAGTCCCCGTGTGTCGTGTTCGCAGATGCAGACCTGGACGCAGCCATTGATTCCGCGCTCTTTGGGGTCTTCTCGCTCAACGGCGAGCGCTGCACCGCCGGCTCCCGCATCCTGGTGGAGCGGGCCATCTACGACGAATTCTGCGAGAAGTACGCCGCACGGGCCAAGAAGATCGTGGTGGGCGATCCCCACGATCCCAAGACCCAGGTGGGCGCACTCGTCCACCCGGAGCACTACGACAAGGTGGCGTCCTACGTGGAGATCGGCAAGTCCGAAGGCCGGCTCCTGGCCGGTGGCGGCCGACCCGACCACCTCCCTGAAGGCAACTACATCGCACCCACGGTGTTTGCCGACGTCGCGCCTGACGCGCGGATCTTCCAAGAGGAAATCTTCGGTCCCGTCGTGGCCATCACGCCCTTCGAGAACGACGACGAAGCCCTCGCCTTGGCCAACAACACCAAGTACGGCCTGGCGGCCTATATCTGGACGCAGAACCTGACCCGGGCCCACAACTTCTCCCAGAACGTGGAAGCCGGCATGGTGTGGCTCAACAGCCACAACGTCCGCGATCTCCGCACCCCGTTCGGTGGCGTGAAGGCGTCCGGTCTGGGCCATGAGGGCGGCTACCGCTCCATCGATTTCTACACCGACCAGCAGGCCGTGCACATCACCCTCGGATCCGTGCACACCCCCAAATTCGGCGCCTAAACTCGGAGTTTTTGTACAGATAACGCCCCTTAAACCCGTTCTAAAGGGCCGTACCTGTACAAAAACTCCATCCATCTGACCCCTTTCAACGAAGAGAGAATCCCATGAGCAACTTCACCGGCCCCATCCCCACCCCGTCGGTCCCTGCGCCGGACATTGTCCGCTGCGCCTACCTGGAACTCGTGGTCACGGACCTCGAGAAGTCCCGCGCGTTCTACGTGGACCTCCTGGGCCTGCACGTCACCGAAGAGGACGAGAACACCATCTACTTGCGCTCCTTCGAGGAGTTCATCCACCACAACCTGGTCCTTCGCAAGGGCCCCGTCGCCGCCGCTGCAGCGTTCGCGTACCGGGTGAAGTCCCCGGCCGAGGTGGACGCCGCCGAGGCGTACTACCGCGAGCTGGGCTGCCGGGTGGAACGCCGCAAGGAAGGCTTCACCAAGGGCGTGGGCGACTCCGTCCGCGTGGAGGACCCGCTGGGTTTCCCGTACGAGTTCTTCTACGACGTGGAGCACGTGGAACGCCTCACCCAGCGCTACGACCTCTACTCCGCCGGTGAACTGGTCCGCTTGGACCACTTCAATCAGGTCACCCCGGACGTTCCGCGCGGCCGGGCCTATCTCGAGGGTCTGGGCTTCCGCGTCTCTGAGGACATCAAAGATTCCGACGGCGTCACGTACGCCGCCTGGATGCACCGCAAGCAGACCGTGCACGACACCGCCCTGACCGGCGGCAACGGACCCCGACTGCACCACATCGCGTTCTCCACGCACGAGAAGCACAACATCATCCAGATCTGCGACAAGATGGGCGCCTTGCGCATCTCGGACAGGATCGAACGCGGCCCCGGGCGCCACGGCGTGTCCAACGCGTTCTACCTCTACATCCTGGACCCGGACGGCCACCGCGTGGAGATCTACACCCAGGACTACTACACCGGAGACCCGGACAACCCCACCGTCACGTGGGACGTCCACGACAACCAGCGCCGTGACTGGTGGGGGAACCCCGTGGTCCCGTCCTGGTACACGGAGGCCTCCCCGGTCCTGGACCTCGACGGAAACCCGCAGCCCATTATTGAACGCGAAGACAAGTCCGAAATGGCCGTCACCGTGGGCGCCGATGGCTTCTCCTACACCCGCGCCGACGCTGCCTCCGGCGAAGCTGCCGAGGGCTTCAAACTGGGAGCGCAGGTCTAAACCATGATGGACGCGAAGACGATCGAAGCCATTGCCGACGAGCTCCTCGAAGCCGGCCGTTCCCGTACGCCGGTTCCGCGGTTGACTGCCCGCTACCCCGATATGACGGTGGAGGACTCCTACGCCGTTCAGCAGCTCTGGATGCGGCGGAACGAAGAAGCAGGCCGCACGTTGGTGGGGCGGAAGATCGGCCTCACGTCCAAAGCCATGCAGGCCGCCACGGGCATCACCGAGCCTGATTACGGTGCCATTTTCGATGACATGGTCCTGGAAACCGGCTGCTCAGTGGAGTGGGACCAGTACACGCATCCGCGGGTTGAGGTGGAGTTGGCGTTTGTCCTCAAAGACGCGCTCAAAGGACCTGGCTGCACCATTTTCGACGTCCTCAACGCCACCGACTACGTGGTCCCGGCCCTCGAGATCCTGGACTCCAGGATCGAAATGGAGGGCCGGACCATCGTGGACACCATCTCGGACAACGCTGCGATGGGCGCCATGGTGGTGGGCGGCCGCCCGGTGCGGCCCGACGCCGTCGACCTCCGCTGGGTCTCCGCCATTCTGTACAAAAACCAGACCGTGGAAGAGACCGGAGTGGCCGCTGGAGTGCTCGATCACCCGGCCAACGGGGTCCACTGGCTGGCCAACAAAATTGCCGCGCACGGTGACTCGATGAAAGCCGGAGATATCATCCTGGCGGGCTCGTTTACACGTCCCCTATGGGTGTACAAAGGTGATACCGTGCACGCGGACTACGGACCGTTGGGAGTTGTGACATGTCACTTCAGCTGAGCCCCACCTTCTATTCGGCCCTCTCCGAAGCCGGCCGTCCGTTGGCCGGCATGTGGGTCTGTTCCGGCAGTCCGCTCGTGGCGGAGATCTGCGCGGGCTCCGGTTTGGACTGGCTGCTGATCGACGCCGAGCATAGCCCCAACGGGCTCGAATCCATCCTTGCGCAGCTCCACGCCGTCAGCGGGTACCCGCCGCAGGTCATGGTCAGGCCACCCGTCAACGACACCGTGATCATCAAGCAATACCTGGACCTCGGTGTGCAGAACCTGCTGATCCCCATGGTGAACTCGGCCTTCGAGGCAGCCACCGCAGTGGCCGCGGTAAGGTACCCGCCACTCGGGGTGCGGGGAGTCGGCTCGGCTCTGGCCCGCGCATCACGCTGGAACCGGGTCCCGGACTACTTGGCGTCCGCTTCGGAATCGATCAGCCTGACGGTCCAGATCGAATCGGAGGCTGCGGCATCAGCGGTGGAGGAGATCCTGGCGGTCGACGGCGTGGACGGCATCTTCCTCGGCCCCTCGGACCTGGCCGCTTCCATGGGGCTGCTGGGACAGCAGGAGAATCCCTTGGTGAGGGCCGTCGTCGAGCATTGCCTTGAAGCCGCAAAAGCGGCCGGCAAGCCCGCAGGCGTGAACGCCTTCAACGAGGCAACAGCCCGCGCCTATCTCGACGCCGGGGCCTCCTTTGTCCTGGTGGGCGCCGATGTTGCGGTGCTGGCCCGCGCTTCCGAGGGCTTTGCATCCACGTTCATTCCGGTGTCTAAGACGGCTGACCGCGAAAGCTACTGACCCTTTGGTATCCGCGGCCTGCGCGTGGGTTAGGCTCGAATGAACGAGGCAGCCTGAGGGACAGTCCCATGAATCGTCGTGTTGTAGCTGTATTTGCTGTTGTAACTATGCTCGGAGTGGCTGGTTGTTCGTCGCCGACGGGCCTGGATGTCCTGGTGCGGGAAGCGACGGCGGAGGACGAACTTCCGGGGACCGTGAGCCTTATCAGTGTGGATACGGACATCAAAGCCGGGTCAGCCCGGTTGCTGACAACGTACGACGACGTGGAGTACTACGCGGCCAAGAGCTCCACTGGCGGGTCCGCCTGGATCCACCCCAACGTCCTCTATAAATCCCGCTAGCTATTTGCGGGCCATGTACCACTCCGTGAATTCGCGGGCGCGGCCGTCCTCAGCAAACCGGATGACCCACAGGTTGTCGTAGGTGGGGTCGCCGTTAAGGTACGTGGTCAGGCCCTGGACGAAAGCCGTGTCGCCGTCCCTGCCCAAGAGCGTCCATTCGAACGTCCAGTCCTCCGGCTTGTCCCCGGCGTCAGCCCATGCTTTGACGATCTCTTCGTGGCCGTTCCACGGTTTCGCCGTGTTGGGCCGGTCGTAGTAGACGGCGTCCTCGGTGAAAAGCGCCCTGATTTCTGCGGGATCATTCGAGGTCCACGCGCGTTCGTACTGATCCATCCAGGAGTTCACGTCGTTGCTCATCTACCCGTTCTACCCTGCTGGGGCAGGTGGGTTCAACGGTGCGGTTGTTGGTTTCACCGAACGTTCCATCCCGGTTAGCGTCCCGCCTTCCCTCTCACAGACGGTCTTCGGGTACCAGCGGTCATCAAGCGCCCGACGGCGGCAGGTTCAGTCTTCGTCGAGCGTTTCAGTCAGGTGGTGCGTGGGGATGCGATCGCGGTCGTACGTGATCTCCGTGTAGCCGTGAGGTTGAGGGCGGCCGTCGGGGCCGAGGTTCACGAAGACGATCTCCTCGATGGTAAGGATCGCTTCGCGCGTGATCATGTTGCGGACCTCGGCGCGCATGGTCAAGGACGTGCGGCCGAAGCGCTTCGCGGTCAGGCCCATCTCAACCAGGTCACCTTGAACTGCGGAACTGACGAAGTTGATCTCCGAAATGTACTTGGTGACGGCACGGCCGTTGCCCAGTTGGAGGATGGCGTAGATCGCGGCCTCTTCATCGATCCACTTCAGCAGGCTGCCACCAAAGAGCGTGCCGTTGGCGTTGAGGTCCTCGGGCCGCACCCATTTGCGGGTACGGAAGGTGATGTCTGCTTTTTCCATAATCCGAGATTATCGAACTGAAGCAACCTGCGCTTGATGTTGCGCCCGAACGCTAGGCCATGGCGGTGTGCGAGGCACTGTGCGAGTCGATCCGTTTTGAGTAGCAAAACGATCCGCTGGCACCGACGTAAGGACCGAAATTCGGGACGGCCGCAAAGCCCGCGCTCTCATAGAAGCTTCGACCGTCTGACTGGGCCGACCCCGCCTCAGCTGCGATCACAGTAAAACCGTGCGAATGAGCCTGCGCTTCAAGGGCGGCCAGGATGGAGCTCGCCACTCCGGAGCCGCGGGCATACGGGACCACATAGAGCCGCTTGATCTCGGCGGTGTTCTCATCCAGCATTCTCAAACCGCCGCATCCCAGAGGCTGGCCCGAGCATTTTTCGTAAGCCACCACAAAAACTGCTGTGTCTGCTTCCGTCGGCGGTGGCCCAGGCTCATGGTCCGTGGTGCCGAACCTCGCGTCGAGTTCTGCCTGCTGTGCGGCGCGGAGGTCTGCGCCCACGGGATTCGCCCAAGTTACCTGCCGGATGTTGAGCCGTGGGTTTGTCTGCATCTTTGCCTCTTTTCGCCGGGTTTCGGGGAGGTGTCTATGCGTACTAAGCCTAGGGAGCTGCGGTTACCGCGGTGTTTCCTGCGCGTAAGGGGTGGGAGAATTGCGGGACTTTCTTGCGTTGTGAGGCCCGCTCTGCGCCCTTATGGGTGGTTTTACCGAGCAGAGCAGGGCCCGCAGCGTGCAGAGCAGGCCCCGCAGCGTGCAGAGTAGGGCCCGCAGCGTGCAAGGCGGACGGTGCGCCGGCATGGGCAGTATGGAATCAGGGGTGAAGTGCCTCGCCCGTCGGGTCATCGGCGGTGTGGTCTGCCAGCGCCGTGCCTCCGCCGGGGATTTGGTCCCAGTGCAGCACCCGCCATCCGCTTTCCGGGTCCCCTTCCAACGCAACAATCCCGGTGTTGGGGAGCTGATGCGTTTCGGCGAACACGGTGTCGATGTCTGTCGCCCGACGGCCCGCCCAGCAACGGATAGCAGCACCGTGGCTGACGATTGCCGCCGTCGAATGTCCGGCGGCCGCAACCTGCTGGACTGAATCGTCAAATCTGGCAAAGAAGTCGTGTCCGTCAGAAGCCCCGGGCATGCGCACATCCAAGTGGCCATCCGTCCACGCAAAGACGGTGCTCATGTAACGGCGGTGAGATTCGTGGTCGGTCTTCTTTTCAAGTGAGCCGGCCTCGATCTCATGGACTCCGTCCAGGATTGCCGGCTCCAATCCGGTAGCTTTCGCCAGGGGAGCGACGGTCCGCTGAGTGCGCAGCAGGGTGGAGGTGTACAGGGCTTCGATTGCTTCGTGGGCCAGAGCCTTCGGCAGGGCGGACGCCTGGCGCTCACCGAGCTTGGTCAGCCCGGGGCCCGGGAACGCAGTGTCCAACTGGCCTGCGACGTTGCCGGGTGTCTGTCCGTGCCTGATCAACAGGAGCTTCATGGGTGCTCCGCTCCTTCCGATGGAACAGTTTCGGCCTTGCTCGCCTCCCGCGCTCCTGCCCGGTTACTCCCAGCCAACCAGCCGGCTGAGCACCGGAATAGCCCGACACGCCGTGTCTCAGGGCCCCCGCTGAGCTGCTGGTAGCAGCAACCGGGATGGAACGCACTTCTGTTCACCAGCCTAATCGCCGATCGCTGGATAAAGACGACGGCGGGCCGAGGCACCCAGCCCCGGCCCGCCGTCGTCGAGCGTTCTGTACTACAACAGATGATCCTTACTGAAGGTGGTCCACCAGTTTGTCCGCGATGCCCGTGTACTTGCCCGGGGTCAGCGCGAGCAGGCGGGCTTCGGCGTCAGCGGAGAGGCCGAGACCCTGCACGAATTCCTGCATGCGGGCGCCGTCCACACGCTGTCCGCGGGTAAGGTCCTTGAGGCGCTCGTAAGGGTTTTCCATGCCTTCGACGCCGGCAATTGCCTCGGCCCGCATGACCATCTGAATGGCTTCGCCAAGGACTTCCCAGTTGGTGTCGAGATCGCCCGCGAGGACCTCTTCTGCGACGTCGAGGGCCTTCAAACCCTTGGCCACATTGGAGATGGCGAGCAACGAGTGGCCGAATGCGACGCCGATGTTCCGCTGCGACGAGGAGTCCGTAAGGTCGCGCTGCCAGCGGGAGGTCACCAGGGTGGCCCCCAAAGTGTCCAAGAGCCCGTTGGAGATTTCCAGGTTGGCTTCGGCGTTCTCGAAGCGGATCGGGTTCACCTTGTGCGGCATGGTGGAGGAGCCGGTGGCCCCGGCAACCGGAATCTGACGGAAGTAGCCGATGGAGATGTAGCTCCAGATGTCCGTGCAAACGTTGTGCAGGATGCGGTTGAAGCGCGCGATGTCCGCGTACAGCTCAGCCTGCCAGTCGTGGCTCTCGATCTGCGTCGTGAGCGGGTTCCACGTGAGGCCCAGGCCTTCCACGAACGTCTTGGCGACCGCTTCCCAGTCAGCGCTGGGAACTGAAGCCACGTGGGCTGCGTACGTTCCGGTGGCGCCGTTGATCTTGCCGAGGTACTCAGTCTTGGCGATGCGCGCCAACTGGCGGTTCAAACGGTGAGCAATGACAGCAAGTTCCTTGCCCAAGGTGGTGGGCGTGGCAGGCTGGCCGTGGGTGCGGGACAGCATGGGCACGGAGCGGTTTGCCTCGGCCATGGCCTCGATCTGCTTCACCAGGGCGGTGGCGTTGGGCAGCCACACATCCTCCACCGCACCCTTGATTCCCACAGCGTAGGAAAGGTTGTTGATGTCCTCGGACGTGCAACCGAAGTGCACCATGGCGGTGAGGTTCTCGATGCCGATTGCCCCTAGCCGGCGGCCGATGTAGTACTCAACAGCTTTGACGTCGTGGACGGTGACGGCTTCTATTTCCGCGAGTTCGTTGACGGACGCAGCATTGAATTCGGTAACGATGGCACGCAACTGGGCCACCTGCTGGTCAGACAGAGGCCCGGCACCGGGCAGAACGGACTGGCTGGTCAGGTGGATGAGCCACTCGACCTCGACGTGAACGCGATCGCGGTTAAGCGCGGCCTCGGACAAGTAATCCACGAGGGGCGCGACGGCGGCACGGTAGCGCCCGTCGAGGGCGCCAAGGGCGAGGGGTTCGGAAGCGAGAGACACGCGGAGGGATTCAGCCATGATGCCTATTCTTTCATGTTCCGCGAGGGGTCATGCAGACCATGACGAGGCTATGTGGACGGCCGTTCAGGTTATCCACATAAGCGACAAAGCAACTTCCGGTGGGTTCTGCTGCTCCGTAGCGTCGACCTTATCGATCAGCAGAACAATCAATGGAGTACACAGACAATGAGCGTCGGCTTGATGCCTGCACCCAACCCGCCCATATTTGATCCCTTGCAGTGCGCTTCCCGAAGCCATGAAGTACAGAGGTTGGCCTGGCGAATGCAATCGTGCGTGGACCAAGTGGACGTGGTCCTTGCGTCGCTGCGCAGAGCCCAGGTAGACGACTGGCTCTCCCCTGCCGGGCGGGCATACAGGACAACCCTTGCCTTGCATGCTTCAGCGCTGATGCGAGCACGTGAGTCTCTGGAGGCCGCAGTGGCGGTGGTGCTCAGGCACTCTCAGAACGTCTCCGTCTCCAGCGAACGGGGGCAGTGATGGCAGATTCAGCTCCCGTCGGGGCCGGCGCAGCGCCGCAGCCCACCCCTCCGGCCAACGATGGAATCCTCAGTATCAGGGGAGGTGTGGGCGGAATGTCTTTTCAGCTCGAAGAACTCCTCCGCGGCGCGGGAACGCTCGATGGACTGGTTCAACAACTAGTGGGTATAGAAAACGAGGCCCGCCAGGTCCAAGACGGCCTGGAACCTTTTCTGTACGACTCCTATGAAACAGGCTGCAAAGCCCTCAATGCTGTGGCCGAGAGCCGCAAGGAAGTGGGAAGAGTCCGGCAGGAACTGGTGGAGGTCAGCGCAAGTGTGCGGGCAAGCCACCGGGATTATGTGGAAGGGGAAGCCAAAAACGTCCTGCCGCTGCTCCCGAACCTTAGCGAGATAAAGCCGGCCTGGCCGCCTACCCGGGACATGAGCAACTATCTGGCCTCAGGTCTTCTTCCATTCTGGACGACTCCAGGGGGCGTCGTTCACCAGATCCTTGAGGTGCCCCGGCTTTCGGACATGCGGCCAAGACCCGTCAGCATCGAAAAGATGGACGAATCGGTCGAGGATATGGAACCGTCCATGGCGGAAAGCCTTCGTCGTCTCGAGAGACTCCATGCCCGCAACGACGGTGAGATTGAGATTATCTGCCTCGACAACAACGGCTCGCCTTCTTGGATGGTACTGATCCCGGGCACCCAACCTCATTCACCCAGCACCAATCCCTTCGACACGCAGGGAATTGGCGAAGCACTGGGATACGACTCTGAAGAAGTTGTCTCTGCCGTTGGGCAGGCACTCCGTGAAGCCGGCGCTGAGGCGGGCGATCAAGTGGTGGCAGTAGGACATAGCCAAGGAGGTCTCCACGCCATGAATCTCAGCCAGAACAGGGCGTTCCTCGAAGAATTCGACCTTAAGTATGTGCTCACGGCCGGATCTCCCGTGGGAGGCATCACCCCCGAGCCCGGTATCAGCTCACTGCATTTGGAACATACCCAAGACTGGGTTCCTGGAGCCGAAGGCCGAGTTAACGTCGACACAAAAGACCGGGTGACGGTGACGCTGACAAATGAGGTCAAAACTCCGGACGGGCAGGATCCCGGCATCGGCCCCGGACATTCCCAGGAGAACTATGCTGCAGGAGCTGCGCTGGTGACCGCGAGCCATGACGAGTCACTGGCAGCCTCGACTGCAGCGTTTGTTGGTGTTGTGGGCGTGGGCGGCGTTGCCAAGGTGACTCGGTTCAAGCTGGAAAGAGCTCCGCTTCCGGTCCAACCGCCGTCTCCACACCCACCCTCGCCACCTACCATCCAGAAGACTAAGCAGGGAGCTGCAACAAGGTAGGGCTCGTACGGACGTGTCCGGATGGGGAAGTGTTAGCGCTTCTTGGCACCCGGAATAAGGCCCGCCACCATGGAAATGATGCTGATGATGATGGAGGCAAGGATTGCTGTCCAGAAGAAGGAGTCAATAGTGAGGTGCACGGGCGTGAAGGTACTCAGCCATGCCGTCAGGTACAGCATGGCTGCATTGATCACGATAGTGAACAGACCCAGCGTCAGGATGGTCACCGGAAGGGACAACAGCCTGACCAAGGGGCGGACGAAGGCGTTCACCACTCCGAAGATCAGGCCGATGAACAGGTACGCCAGGATGATGCCGGCGGTGTCTGCGCCCTGGGTGAGTCCGGCGTTGGCCGCGGCCGATTCCGTGGCGCTGGTGGAGATGTCCATGCCTTGCAGGAGCCAGGTTGCAACCCACAAGGCAAGCCCGTTGATCAAGACACGAATGATGAATGAACCCATGGACCCATGCTTTCACACGCTGCTGTTAAAGAGCTCGGTGTCAGCCATGGGTGGGCAAGTAGGCTTGAAGCCATGACTACTACTGACAACGTACCGGAGGGCGTAATCCCTCGTCCGGTCGTGGACAGGCTCCCCAGATATGCAGCTGGTAAACCACCTGCTGCGATTGCGGGCCTCACCAGCTATAAATTGTCGTCCAACGAAAACCCTCTGCCTCCGATTCCTGCAGTGTTGCAGGCAATCGCAGATCAGACCGATATCAATCGCTATCCGGACCCGCTGGCCACAAAGCTGCGTAACGCCTTGGCTGACTTCCTTGATGTTCCGGCTGACGATGTTGTCACGGGCGCTGGCAGCCTGGGGGCACTGAACCAAATCCTGGGCACCTTTGCAGGGCAGAATGACGACGGTAAGCAGGACGAGGTGATTTACGCCTGGCGCTCCTTCGAGGCGTACCCCATCTGCGTCGGCCTCGCCGGGGCAGCAAGTGTCCAAATTCCGCTGCTGCCAGACGGGCGCCACGACCTCCAAACCATGGCTGCCGCAGTAACCGTCCGCACCAAGGTCATCCTCCTGTGTACGCCGAACAACCCTACTGGTCCCATCCTTACGGCCGAGGAAACGGAACGCTTCATCCAGGCGGTGCCGCCCAATGTGGTGGTTGTCATCGATGAGGCGTACCAGGAGTTCGTCCGGGATGCGGAGGCTGTGGACGGCATCAAGCTCTACCGTAAATACCCCAATGTGGTGGTTCTGAGGACCTTCTCCAAAGCGCACGGACTGGCTGGCCTGCGCGTTGGCTACAGTGTCTCCGGTCCCTTGCTGACCCAGCATCTCCGGGTGACGGCCACTCCGTTCGCCGTTTCCCAGATTGCGGAGCGAGCTGCCGTTACGTCCATCGAGAATTTCGATCAGGTTGTGGAAAGGGTACAAAGCCTGGTGGATGAACGGGATCGCGTGACGGCTGGCCTGAGGGAACTCGGTTGGTTTGTTCCAGAGGCTCAAGGCAACTTTGTTTGGTTGAATCTTGGGGAGCACAGCGCGGAGTTTGCTGCTTTGGCGGCGGAACAGGCCCTGTCAGTCCGTGCCTTTGGAAACGAGGGTGTACGAGTCAGCATTGGCGAGGTGGAAGCCAACACCCGCTTCTTGGATCTCTGTGCAGGTTATACAAAGGCTCCGCAAGGTTCCTAGCGGTTAACAAATGCGCCAACGCTACTTACTGCCGATAAAGTAAGGGACGAAAGCCAAAATATATGCCCGTTCCGGAATGCATTCCGGAACGGGCATATATCCCAGCGACAGACATTGCCCGGCGCCTCGCCACGGCAAGCAAGGAGACGGAATGGGCTCGACACAACTGCCCCCCGGGACGGAAGAAACTCTCGCGGCAACCACCGCGGCAGCAGCCGCGCCAGGCGAACCAGTGGAAATGGTGCAGTTGCTCGGACCTGACGGGACATTGGGATCCGATCCCGTCTTTTCGGACTACGCCAAGCGGATTGACCCCGAGAAACTCCGTGTCTTCTACACAGACATGGCAAGGATCCGACGCTTTGACCAGGAAGCCACGGCACTGCAGCGTCAGGGTGAGCTTGCCTTGTGGGTACCGCTGACCGGTCAGGAGGCCGCGCAGATCGGTTCGGCCCACGCAAGCCAGTCGCAGGACTACATTTTCCCCACCTACCGCGAACACGGCGTCGCCCTGGTCCGCAACGTGGACCTTGCCGAACTACTCAAGCAGTTCCGTGGCGTCTCCAACGGCGGCTGGGATCCCCGGGAGAACAACTTCCACCTGTACACCTTGGTCCTCGCAGCTCAAACACTCCACGCAGTTGGCTATGCCATGGGCATCCAGAGAGACCAGAAGCTCGCTGCGGCTACAGATTCCGCGGACCCCAATGCAGCGGTTATCGCCTACTTCGGTGATGGCGCAAGCTCTGAAGGCGACGTCCACGAGTCCATGGTCTTCGCTGCGTCGTACAACGCTCCTGTGGTGTTTTTCTGCCAGAACAACCACTGGGCCATTTCGGTGCCCACAGAGGTCCAGACCAAGGTTCCGTTGGCCAACCGTGCCAAGGGCTACGGTTTCCCGGGAATCAGGGTGGACGGAAACGATGTCATCGCCGTCCACGCTGTTACCGAGTGGGCTCTCGAGCATGCCCGCGAGGGCCGGGGCCCTGTGCTCATTGAGGCCTACACCTACCGGGTAGGTGCACACACCACTGCCGATGACCCCACGAAGTACCGGGAATCCGCGGAAGAAGCTGCCTGGCGCGAAAAGGATCCGCTGGACCGCTTGGAGAAGTACCTGCGCACCGAAGGCCTGGCGGACGAAGCGTTCTTCGACCAAGTAAAGGCCGACGGCGATGAACTCGCCAAGTACGTCCGCAGCACAACACATGGCCTCGAGGTCCCGGACATCCGCGATGCTTTCGCCAGCGTGTACGCCGAACAACACCCGCTGATTGCGGAAGAACTTGCTTGGTTCGAGGAATACTCGGCCGGCTTTGAGAGCGACCAGGAGGCAGCTAACTGATGGCAACAATGACCATTGCGAAGGCCATCAATGAAGGTCTCCGGGCATCGCTGACGAACAACCCCAAGTCCTTGCTGATGGGCGAGGACATCGGTCACCTGGGCGGTGTTTACCGTGTCACCGATGGCTTGATCAAAGAGTTCGGCGACGAACGCGTCGTGGACACCCCGTTGGCTGAATCGGGCATCGTCGGCACTGCCATTGGCTTGGCGCTGCGCGGATACTCGCCGGTCTGCGAGATCCAGTTCGACGGCTTCGTCTACCCGGCTTTCAACCAGATCACCACCCAGCTGGCCAAGATCCACGCGCGCAGCCTCGGGAAGTTGACCGTTCCTGTTGTCATCCGCATCCCGTACGGCGGCGGCATCGGCTCCATCGAGCATCACTCCGAGTCTCCCGAGGCGCTCTTCGCGCACACTGCCGGCCTACGCATCATTTCGCCTTCAAACGCCCACGATGCGTACTGGATGATCCAGAAGGCCATTGAATGCCAGGACCCCGTGATCTTCTTCGAACCCAAGCGCCGTTACTGGCTCAAGGGTGAGGTTGATGTAGAGGACGCCGGGCTGTCCGAGGACCCCTTTAAAGCCCACGTAGTCCGCGAAGGCACGAATGCAACCATCGTGGCCTATGGCCCGCTGGTGCCAGTGGCTCTGGCGGCGGCGAACGCTGCCACGGAGGACGGGCGGAGCATTGAAGTCATCGATCTCCGTTCCATCTCACCTCTGGACTTCGACACTGTGGAAGCGTCGGTAAAGAAGACTGGCCGGTTGATCGTAGCCCACGAGGCCCCCACGTTCGGCGGCATCGGCGGAGAGATCGCTGCCCGCATCAGTGAACGGGCATTCCTGCACCTGGAGGCACCGGTCATCCGAGTCGGTGGATTCCACATGCCGTACCCCGTCGCCAAGGTGGAAGAGGACTACTTGCCGGACATCGACAAAATCCTTGAGGCGCTCGACCGCTCCTTCTCTTACTAGAACCGCCGGTTCCACCAGGACCGCCTGTTCACCGCCGTCCTACTAACCGCCCTGATCCAGCCCGGCTTCGCTGCCGGGTAACCGGAAAACGAGGACCACTGTGACTGTAAAGAAATTCAACCTGCCGGACGTTGGCGAAGGCCTGACCGAGGCCGAGGTAGTGGCTTGGAAGGTCAAGCCGGGTGACGTCGTTGCCATCAACGACGTCCTGTGCGAGATCGAGACCGCCAAGTCCCTCGTCGAGCTCCCTTCGCCTTTTGCGGGTACTGTCACCGAGCTGCTGGTTGAGGAAGGCATCACGGTTGAGGTGGGCACGGCGATCATCGCTGTATCGGAAGGACAGGACGGGGACGCTGCACCGGTAACGCCGGCTGCTCCGGAGGCCCCCGTCGTCGAGACGCCCCTTTACGGCAAGCTGCCTACCGACGACGGCGATGACAACCGTCCGGCCGGCGGGCCGTTGGTCGGTTCCGGCCCCAAGGCCGACGCCGTCAAGCGACGTGCGCGCAAACGCCCAGCCGGGTCAGTGGTTGAGGCAGCCACCATCGCCGAGAGCGCGGAGGGCACCGTACAGGACCATCAGGCAGCCGTTGAAGCCAAAGCAGCCGAAGCTTCGGTTGCACACCGCACGACGGCGGCCTCCGCCGTGGTCGCGGCAGAATCCCGTACACCGGAGCCCCGGACGCCGGCCAAACCCGAAGCGCCGCAGGCCGCGGCCTCCCGCGGTGCCGCTATCGGCGGAACCATCAGCGGCTTGGTCAACAAGGTCCTGGCAAAGCCTCCCGTACGCAAATTCGCGCGGGATCTGGGAATCGATCTCGCAGATGTGGTGGCTACCGGCCAACGCGGCGAAGTGACCCGCGAGGACCTGGTGAGCTACCAGGCCCAACGCGACGCCGAACTTGACCAGGCCGATAGCTTCTGGGGGGCTTCCAAGAAACCGCAGGACCAGCGTGTAGAGCGGATGCCGGTCAAGGGCGTACGCAAGGCGACCGCCAAGGCCATGGTGGATTCGGCTTTCTCGGCTCCGCACGTCAGCATTTTCGTGGATGTGGATGCCAGCCGGACTATGGAGTTCGTCAAGCGGCTAAAGGTCTCCCGCGACTTTGAAGGTATCAAGGTGTCGCCGCTGCTTATCCTGGCCAAAGCAGTGATTTGGGCCGCGGCACGAAACCCCAGCGTCAACGCGACCTGGGTGGACAACGTCGACGGTAAAGGTGGTGCGGAAATCCAGGTGAAGCACTACATGAACCTGGGCATTGCCGCCGCGACTCCTCGGGGCCTCATGGTCCCCAACATCAAGGACGCCCAGGATCTGTCCCTCAAGGAACTGGCCCTGGCCCTTAACGAACTGGCGACCAAAGCGAGGGCAGGGAAGACCCAGCCGGCTGAGATGCAGGGTGGAAGTCTGACCATCACCAACATCGGCGCACTCGGCATTGATACAGGAACTCCCATTATTAACCCCGGCGAAGTAGCCATCATTGCGTTCGGAACCATCAAGCAGAAGCCCTGGGTCCTGGACGGCGAGGTCATTCCCCGCTGGATCACCACGCTCGGGGGTTCCTTCGACCACCGCGTAGTAGACGGTGATTTGTCCGCACGCTTCATGGCGGACGTAGCCTCCATACTCGAAGAACCGGCGCTTCTGCTTGACTGACGAGAAAGCCCGTACCGGAGCCGGGACAACAGCGGGCGCCGGGACTACTTCTGGCGCCGGGATTACTTCTGGCGCCGGGGCAACACTGGAGGAAACCGGCCACGGACAGCTTCACGTGGTGACTGGGCCGTTGCGCAGGGTGGCCCGCGTGCTGACGGAAGTTTTCCAGCCACCGGTTGTCGTGTTCGTTCTTCTGATGATCAGCCCTGCTACGGAACCCGGGTTCCCGGGGACCATGTGGTTCGGGCTGCTCGCGGCGATGTTCGTCTGCGTCTTGCCCTTGGCCTATGTCCTGGTGATGGTGAAGCTGGGCAGGATCTCAGACCACCATGTCAGCGACCGTCGTCAGCGGCCCGCGTTGCTTCTGATGACGCTTGTTTCCGTGCTAGTTGGGTTGCTGGTGCTGCACTTGCTTAACGGCCCTGTGGGAGTCACGGTGATGATCATCGCGCTCATAGGGGGCATCGGTGTTCTGGCCGTTGTCAGTGCGTTCTGGAAAATGAGCGGGCATGCCTCGGCCCTGGCGGCCGCAGTGGTGATTGCCATCCTCATGTTTGGGCCGGCTTGGCTCCCTTTGCTGCTCCTCGTGCCGGCTGTTGGCTGGTCACGGCTGGTTTTGCGGGCCCACACCTTAGCGCAGGTCATTGCTGGCTCCTTGTTTGGAGGCATTGTGATCGCCGGCCTGTGGTGGCTGTTGCGGGAGTGGATGCTCTAGCCGCAGCACCTCTTAGCCGCAGCATCTTCAGGCGTGCGGTGCCCTCAACCGTCGAGGGTCACGGCTCCACCGCCCCGCACCACCCGCAGTGGAGCGGGCCGGTCTACTACGAGTTCCGGGATGGAGTTCGCAGCAAATTCGAGCCGATCAGGGGATGATGAACCGGTGAAGCTCCTTACCGCAGCGGATCCAACAAGCTCGGCCCCAGCTGAGCTGGCAAGCCGGAAGCAACGCTCCAACTCGGCATCGGTGGATGCTCCTGTGCGGTACCCCAGCAGGTGTGCGCGATCCAGCATGCTGCCGGTGCCGAACGGTGACCAGGCATCGCGGACTCCGTCTGATCCGACGGCAACCTTGACCCCATGCTTTTCCAAGAGGTCAAGGTCAGGTACGGGGTCTGCTCCCAGGGCGCAGGTAGCCATCCAGATTCCGGCCTCGGCCATGGCGTCCAAGGTAAAGCCCAGGGCGGGTTGTGAGGCATCGCAGAGTGCAAAGCCGTGCCCGATGGTGACTCTGCCCTGCATGCCTTCGATTACGGTGCGTTTGGCGATGAGACGCAGCTGCGCCAACCCTTCTGCGCCGACGTCGTGCAGGTGGATGTCAAGATCCCTGCCGTGTTTGTTCGCCAGCGCGTAGATGACATCCAGATGTCCATGCAGGTCGCCATCCACTGACTCCGGGTCTATGCCTCCCACAAGGTCAGCCCCGTCCGCCAAGGAGGCCTCCATGAGATCGAGCGTGCCGGGGTTGCTCAGCAGTCCGAACTGCGGGAAGGCGACCACCTGAACGTCCAGGAACGGAGCTAAACGCTCAGCGGCTGCACGGACACCGTGGATGTTCCTGAGGCCAATTTGCGGGGCAACGTCCACGTGGGCCCGCATTGCCATGGTTCCGTTGAGCACAGCATGGCTCATGAGGGCAAAAGCCCGGTCCTCGACGCTGTCTTGGAACTCGAGCTGTGCCTTCAGATCGTTCCCTATGAGATCCGTCAGCGTGTGCGCCGGTGAACGGGATAGCCAGCCGGAGCCCCATGTGGTTTTGTCGGGGTGGATATGCGCGTCAACAAAACCCGGCGTGAACAGCAAACCCCGCCCTGGAGAGGGCTCATCCTTGCTGCCGGTCGATGGCGTTTGTGTCATCATTCGCGTCCTCTCGTTTCCTCATTTAGGTATACCAAAATTCGCTAAAGGAAAGAAGGCCGCACCAAAGAGGCTACAAATTTCGCAGAGAAGTCGATACAGAACCAAGTCGCTGGCTCTTCTGGGATACCAAAGCTGTACATGGGCTCATGAGCGATCTACTCTAATGAACAACATTCATTTATGTGACCTGGATCGCATCAAGGAGAACCATGACCATCACTGGAAAAAACGCAACGGATGGACCGCAATCGGCCCCTACGCTCAAGCGTGTCCTGGGCCTACCGTCGCTCATCGCTTTTGGGTTGACATCAATGGGCATCCTGTCCGTGGTGGCGGTCTATGGGGCTGGGACGGAGATCAGTGACGGGCATTTACCGGCCGCATACATCGCTGCACTGGTGGCGATGCTGTTCACCGCGCATAGCTATGGCCAGATGGCCAGGCACGTCCCCGTTACTGGTGGTGCGTACGCCTACGCCTCGCGGGCTTTCGGCAGCCCGGTGGGATTCATGGTGGGTTGGGCCATGATGCTGGACTATTTGTTCCTTCCGATGGTGAACTTCCTGCTGTTCGGCTTGTATCTCAATAGCCTGGTGCCCGTCATACCGCCGCAGCTCGCTGTCCTGATTTGCCTGATGGTGGTGGGGCTCTTCAGCGTGATCGGTGTTGCTTGGATCAAGAAGATGAACATCGTGGTGGTGGCCTCGGTCCTTGTGATTCTGGTGTTCCTCGTCCTGGCAGTGGTCAATGCCCCGGATGTGTCCTTCCACAGTCTTACCCGGCCGCTGACTCCGGGGGAAGGTGGGGTCGCACCGGTGATGGCGGCTGCTGCCATTGTGGCCTTTGCCTTCCTGGGATTCGATGGCGTTTCCACGCTCTCCGAAGAGTCTCGGAATCCCCAACGCGATGTGCCGCGGGGCATCGTCCTGTCCACGCTTTGTGCCGGCTTGGGCTACACCGTGTTTTCCGTGGCCGGTAGTCTGATCGCTCCCGAGTGGAGATCCATCATGAACCTCGACGCCGCGGGGACCGAACTCATGCAGCGCGCAGGAGGGGATGTGCTCATGGTGGTTTTCGTGATCGTGAACCTTTGCGGTTTGGTTCTGTGCGGGACTGCTGCCCAGATGAGCGTTAGCCGGGTTATCTATGCCATGGGAAGGGACAGGATTCTGCCCGAGGCCTTGGCGAGGCTGCACCCGCGCTTCCGGACGCCCTACTTCGCAGCGGTGCTTGTCTCTGCGGTGTCTTTGATTGCCCTTGTCATCACGCTGGAACAGGCGGTGTACATGATCAACTTCGGGGCTCTGGTCGCCTTCGCCGTGGTGAACCTGGCAACCATCAAGGTGGTCTTTTTCGACCTGCGGAAGCGGGGAGCAGCGGGGATTGTGCGCAATCTGGTCATGCCGGTGCTGGGTTTTGCCTTCATCGCCTGGCTATGGACTTCGCTGGCCTGGTTCACGTACCTGCTGGGCGCCGCGTGGCTTGCAGTCGGAGCCGTTATTTTCCTGCTGCGCAGGCGGAAGTCCGGAGGGCAGGTAGCTCTCACGTTCGACGACGGCATGGTCGCCGCGGCTGCGGCCCCGACGGGACCTAAGCCCGGGGAACGCGAGGGCGCTAGAACGCCGGGTAACTGACCAGCAGCGCCTGAAGTTCCGTCGTCGACATGTGGTTTGCCATTTCAACACTGATGCCCATGGCGACGGCGGCCACGGTCACCATGGCGACGCACGCCAGGGACAGGAAGCGCCAATCTTTGCGGAAGACGCTGCCGAATGTTTCGGGCATCTCAAGGCTGGGGGAGATCATGTTGGGGGCGCTGTCCCAGGAGCCGTCGTCGAGCATGGCGATGATGCGATCGTTGCCCCGGTCGTAGCGCATGGTGCTGATGTGGTTGCCGTGGCGGGCAAGCAGAATGTCGTGTCCCACGCGCTGGCGCGGCTGCAAAGTAAGCAAAAGATGATCCCCTGAAGTCAGTAAGTGGAGGTGGCACGCGCCATTGGGGGCATCTCGATTTTATAACGATGACTTTGTGGATCCTGCTTAAAAAGCGCCGAAGGCCGGGTGAGACTCCCCACCCGGCCGCGTGATTCAGCTCGCTTTACGGTTGGTCGGTTTTGGCGATGTAGACATCGCAGGGTGCCGTGTGTGCCACGGTGTTGGCTACGCTTCCAAGCACGCGGCCCAAGCCCTGCATGCGACGATTACCCACCACAATCAGGCGGGCCTCATGCACTTCAGCTTCCTTGACCAAAGCTTCCCCGGGCTTGCCGCGGGCTGCAGAGTAGGTGACCTCAAGGCGGTCGTCAGCCAGACGCTCGGCTACTGCGCGGGCCACAGCTTCGGCCTCGGCGGCATCGGAGACGATCCACTTGTCCGTGCCGATCTCAACAACCTCTGTCCGGTTGCTGTCGAAGGCACTCACCACGCGAAGGCTGGCTCCGAGGCCGATCGCCAACTGCTGGGCGGCCTGCGCTGCCCTCATTGCGGTCTCGCTGCCGTCTACTCCTACAATCACAACTCCGGTCATTGCGGTGCTCCTTCATTGGTAGCTTCAATGGCTTCCGCCAGGACGGGGGCCAAGCGGCGGACGCCTTCGGCTATCGTATCCGGCGGCACGGCGCTGAATGCGAGGCGGAGTTTATTGGACGGCCCGTCGGCTGGTGAGAAGGCTGCGCCGGGGATGAAGACGACGCCGGCGTCGATCGCCTTTCCGAGCAGGGGATAGGTGTCTACGCCTTCAGGCAGGGTGACCCAGACGAAAAAGCCGCCATCCGGGCGGGTCCAGGTGAGTCCGGCCGGCATGTACTCCTGGAGCGCGGACAGGAGTGCCTTGCAGCGCTCTGCATAGAGGGCCCGGTAGGTGTCGATCTGACCTTGCCAGTCGTACTCGCGGAGATATGCCGAGACGAGCATCTGGTTCAGTGGCGGCGGGCAGAGCGTCACTGCCTCGGAGGCCAGGTAGAAGCGCCGCTGCAAGTGTGCGGGAACAAGCGCCCAGCCAATGCGGAGTCCAGGAGCGAAGATCTTGGAGAACGAGCCGAGGTAGATGATGTCGTCCGGGTTGGCGGCCCGCATGGGGGCGATCGGGTGGCCGTCGAACCGCAGCAGTCCATAGGGGTTGTCCTCGAGGACAATAATATTCGCAGTGCGGCATATATCGACGATCCGCTGCCTGCGCTCCTCGGCCAAGGTGATGCCGGAGGGGTTGTTGAAGTTGGGGATCGTGTAGAGGAACTTGATGTTCTTGCCCTCTGACTGGAGTGCCGCGATCCTGGCCTCAAGCAGTTCCGGTACCAGGCCGTCGTCGTCCATTTCGATCGGTTCCACCTGAACCTGGTACGCCTCGAACGTGTTCAGGGCGCCTACATATGTGGGGTTCTCCACCAACACAACATCGCCGGGGTTGCAGAAGACCTTGGTGGCAACGTCCTGAGCCGACTGGGATCCCGCGGTGATAACGATGTTGTCGGGGTGGGCATCGGTGATTCCTTCAGCGGCCATGATGGTGCAGATCTGCTGGCGGAGTTCTTCGGTGCCTTGGCCGCCGCCGTACTGCAGGGCGGTCATTCCCTCCTCCGCGATAATGCGGGCGGCGGTCTGGCCGAGTTTTTCCAGCGGCAGCGACTGCAAGTAGGGGTTGCCGCCAGCAAGGGAGACAAGGCCTGGTTGCATGGAAATGTCGAAGACGTCCCGGACAGCGGACTGTTTGATGTTGGCGGCCCGCGCGGAGAACAGTTCCTCGTGCGGGTGAGAGGCCGTGGCGGCCCGCTCAATGGCGTCGATGGCTTCAGCGGGCAGCGTTGCGCCGGCATCCAATGTTTCGTGGGTCACAGTCTCAGGATACTCCCCGATGTTGCTAATGAGGCAACATATGTTTTCGTAAGCTTTTACTTTCTCAGGTCACGCTTTACGCGGGGATCGGGAAAGGCTGGAATGTAGCTATGACAGCGCACCGGGGATCCGTGACCAAAGCCGAACACTTCCATAAGCTCCACGACGCCGGGCCCGCCCCCTTGGTGTTGGTGAACGTCTGGGATGCCGCGTCCGCCAGGGTTGTGGAGGAGGCAGGTGCGACGGCGATTGCCACCTCGAGTTCAGCCGTTTCCTGGAGCCTGGGGTTCCGCGACGGGGACCACGTGCCGTGGGGTTTGGCCATGGCAGCACTGGGGCGCATCGCGGGGGCAACCCGATTGCCGGTTTCGGCCGACATCGAGACGGGCTACGGGCGAACCGATGACGAACTCCGGGCGACCGTCCACGCCGTCCTGGACGCGGGTGCAGTGGGAATCAACATCGAGGATTCAGCAACCGAGCCGCTCACTGACATCGACGAGCAATCGCGCCGGATCGCGTTGATCCGCCTGGTCGCTGACGAGCGCGGCATTCCGTTGTTCATCAATGCCCGCACGGACACGTACCTGTCAGGCGAGTTCCCGGACACCGCCTACGAGGAGACCCTGCGGCGTGCCGAGGCCTACCTCACGGCGGGTGCGGACGGAATCTTCGTTCCCGGCGTGGTGGATCTGCATGTCCTCCACGAGCTGTCCAACCGGATTCCCGCCCCGCTTAACGCACTTGCGGGAGTCGGTGCGCCGTCGCCTCTGGAATTGCACGACGCCGGCGTTCGGCGCGTCAGCATCGGTGGCAACACGGCCAAAGCGGCGTACGCCCAGGTGGCCCGCGTTGCGAAGGAGATCCTCGGCGATGGCAACTGGGCCGGGCTCTCAGGCACGCGCAGCCACGATGAGATGGATTCGCTCTTCGCGCCGGGGCCCAAATACAGTCTGTGACCTTTCGCTGCACCGGGAACCGGATGAGGCACGACGGCGGCGCGCGGCTTTAATGTCAGACCTCGCCACTAGCGTGGGTCACGGAAGACGAGGGGAGAATCCATGGCACGGCGCAGTGTGCAGTTCTGGCGGATCGAGCAGCTGAACGGTGACGATCTCAGCCGTCCGTTTCCGGCCCGCCGTGTGGTCGAGGTGTTGAAGACGGCCCAGGATACGGGGACGGACAGGCACTTCACGAGCATCGACGGCACGGTGTTGCTCGCACAGGCCGCCGCATCATCACCGTTTCCAGTGCTGCTGTTGGACAGGGTAAGGGACACCAACCTGCCGAGTGTCGGCGATGCTCTTGGCCGCCGCAAGCCCCTGCCTTTGGCTCCCGGTGACCACCTGCTGGAGACCACGTACTTTGCCTTCCTGAAGCGCAATGTCATCGCGGTGCTGACCAGCGGTAACGGACCACGTGCGTCCAGGCTGGGCGAGTACCTCGAAGGAATGCTGGGACTTGAGCCCAGCCTGGTGCCGGTAGTCCGCGAGGACATCGAGGAAATCCTGACCCGGCTGGAGGTGAGCCGTTTCGAGTTCGCGCTTCCTGCTGAACGTTTGTCCGGAAAGCTCATGGACGGCGAATGGGCGGACGTCCTGGACAGCGCTTCCCGTCTCATGAATCAGGGCACGTTCCGGATTTCCTTGAGCGTTGGCAGGTCCGGCAAGGCCGAGGACAAGCAGCGGATTCGGGAGCGGATCCAACAACTGATCCACCTTTTTCGCCGGGCCGGATCCGTGGATCATTTCGACTATGTGGTGGCTGAGGGCAAGGACTCCCTGACTGGGGACCGTGAAGTGGTGGACCTTCTCAAGGAGCGGTTCATCTCGCACATCGAAGTGGACCCGGACGTCTTCAACGATCCTCAAAAATCCACCGCAGAAGCAATCGTTATCCTCAACAAACAAGCCAGGGACAACGAGGCGTTTTTCGCCAGGACTTTGCCGGACATCAAGGGCTCAGCTGATTCGGGTATGGTGCCGGACATCGTTGCGGGTGGAATGGCCACTGTCCGGGCGGCACTGGCGGCCGCGGAGAGCGCTGAAAAGGCCGGGCAAGTAGCTGAAAGGGCCCGTCAAGTAGCTGGAAAGGCAGGCAAGGCGGCCGGAGAGGCGGATCAGTCAGCAGGGGAGAGCCAAGGTGGTGGCGACCATGAGCTTGTACGAGGTTGACGTCCAGCGGAACGGGCGCCGCAGGACTCTGTGGCGTTGGTTTCTCCTGCATCCCGGTGCTGACTTCGCTTGGGCTGCGCTTGCCGTGATCATCTGGCTGGCAATATCGCTGCTTGCGCGTCAACCGCTGATGCTGGAGAGCGTGGACCCTGGGGCCCGGCGAACACTGTTCCAGACACTCGCCACCCTGGCCGGGGCCACGGCGGGGCTGACTCTCACCAGCGTGTCCATGTTGATCAACGTGTTGGGAAAGAAAGCTGCACCAGGTCAGCGGGAACTTCCCTTGGAGAAGCTGTCCGCCACACACCGGCGCCAGATCGGCGAGGTGTTCCTTTTTGCCATCCCTGGTTTGGGCTTGCTGGTGGTTGCCGCCCTGGTCACGGTGGTTCTGGAGGGAGACTCCGTTACGGGACTGTGGATCCCGGAGGCTCTGGCTTTCCTGCTGGCGTTCGCTTCCGTCCTGGCGCTTCTTCGCGTGGGGTGGGCGCTACGGAGGGTGTTGGCAATCGCCACGGCATGAAGCTCCAAGCCCCGCCAGCCCGCTATCACGTTGCCAGCCCGCTATCACGTTGCCGGCCCGCTATCACGTTGCCGGGCGACAACGGAACAGCGGCTTCACAACGGGTTGCGGGGCCACCCCCAGCCCGTCATCACCGCACGCTCAGCGCCTCTGTCAGTGTTCGGCCGTTCACGTAGATCTCGGCACGTGAAGCGCCGCTGGCCTGCACTATGGTCTGCGTCAGTTGCGCCTGAATGCGCGGGATGTCGCACACACCCCCGGGCCGCAGTGATCCGCTGAGGTTCACCACCACCGTGGCCCCGTTCATGTAGCCGGAGAGATAGCGCAGCGACGAATTGGCCAGCGCGTCGTAGAGGGCTGCATCGCTATCCACTGGCATTCCGGCTTCCAGGAGCCGGCCGAGGGCAACGGACAGCGGATCGCCGGGTACGGCAACGCCCCTGACGGGTACCAGGCTGTCGTTGCAGCCGAACCGCACGCCCCGGGCGCCGCCGTCGTCAATTGCCACGTAGTAGACCGCCGGCCCGGTGGTGTCAGCATCCACGGGGATGACGGTGGGCGTAGCTGTTGGTTCGGGTGCGCTGGTGCCTGGCTGGGGTGAGGGCTCGACGACGGCGGTCGGCTGGGTCGGTGGGGCCTCGGAAGGAGTGATCGAGGGCGCGGGAGTGGGTGTTGCCGGTGAGGGTGGAGCGGCAGGGACGGCAACGGAGGGAGTCCCGGACTGTGCAGGGGGAGGAGTAGGTGGGGCAGGAACTGACGCAGCGGGCGCGGATGCCGTGGGCGCGGTGCTGGGTGATGGGGAGCGTGGGGTGACCGAAACCGTCGGTAAGGGGGTGGGACCGGCAGCTGGGGTAGGTGCGGTAGTGCAGCCAGCCACCCACAGACCGAAGATGAGGCAGGCAGCGGTGATCGCCGTCGTGCTTTTTGTTCCCCGGCCGGCATGCATGACAGCCCCGCGCTCCTGTCCATCCACCTGTACTTCCAACGGTAGGACGGGATGGCCGAACACAACATGCCGTTCCGGTGACGGTTCGGACAAGAGTTGATCACGTCCGCCGAGGCAGGCCGCTGGAACGCGAATGCCCCCGCTCCGCGGCTAGCGGAACGGGGGCATCAAAAGCGGGGGATCAGGCTGCTGCTTCTTCTTCTTCCTGAACGGCGGTCAGGGGCTCGAAGATGGCCTTGATCTGCTCTACAACCTCGGCGTCGTCCTTCGGGTGCAGTTCAGCGAAACGGATCATGGAACCCGGTACTGCAAGCTTGACGTCCTCAAGTACCTTGGCGCCGGCGATCCCGGCGGCCTTGCGGGCCTCATCCTGCGCCCACACGCCACCGAACTGGCCAAAAGCGGTTCCGACGACGGCGGTCGGCTTGCCGGAGAGGGCGCCGGCACCGAACGGGCGGGACAGCCAGTCAATGGCGTTCTTCAGGGAGGCGGGCATGGTGCCGTTGTGCTCGGGGGTGACCAGCAGGATGGTGTCGGCGTCGGCTGCTGCAGCGCGGAGGGCGGCGGCTTCGGCGGGGACCTGTCCTTCGACGTCGATGTCTTCGTTGTAGAAGGGGATGGTGCCCAGCGAGCCGTGAATCTGCACATCAACGTTCTCGGGTGCGTTCAGCTGGATGGCTTCGGCGAGCTTCTTGTTGTGGGAATCGGCGCGCAGGCTGCCGACGAGGGTAAGAACTGTGCTCTTGGACATGGTGTCTCCTTGTGTCTGGCCGGTGCCTTGCGGGTCCGACCTGCGTTGTGTGGGCTTTGTGGCCTTCACCGATACTAAACGGACTATGGTCCGCTTTCTATTCCCGGGGTCTAGAATATTTCTGTGAGCTCGATCCCCATGAGGCCGGACGTGCCCCTAGGTGCGCCCCACGAGCGCAGCGACGCAGCGAGAAATCGCGAGCGCCTCCTCAACGCTGCCCGGGATCTGGTGGCCGAGTTTGGTGCCGAAGCGCTGACCATGGATGCGCTCGCTTGCAAGGCCCAGGTGGGCAAGGGGACTGTGTTCCGCCGGTTTGGCAGCCGCGCCGGGCTGATGATGACGCTGCTGAGTGATTCGGAATCTGAATTCCAGGCTGCTTTCATGTTCGGCCCACCCCCTCTGGGTCCCGGGGCGTCACCGAAGGATCGTTTGGTGGCGTTCGGCGAGGGGCGGATCTATTTCGTCTTGGAAAACGGTGAACTCCTGAAGGCCGCCGGGGCTGCAACCCGCAACAGGTTCGATGTTCCCGCGACCAAACTTTCGCATCGACATCTGGAGGTCCTGCTGCGGGAGGCGGGAATCGCGGATCCTTGGGTGATGGCGATGTCCCTGACGTACGCTCTGGACCCTGAGCGAATCGTGGACGACGTCCGCGTCCGGGGCATTTCACCCACCCGGCTTGCGGATTCCTGGCGTGAGCTGATCACGCGGCTCCTGCGCGCGGCCTAAACAGCCAAGGGCCGGCGAATATGCCCGTGGGGGCACTCCTGCCCGCTCCTCGGTGAGCCCATAAGTATCGCTGGGGTCCTAAACATGACGCAACCTGCACATAACAATCTGGCTGCAGCCGCGAAACTGGACACCGTGAAGCAAAACGTGAAGCAGTTATTGTGGTAGTTTCCTCTTGAATGTGACGCATGCCATACAGGGCTGGTGATCACTGAAGGGGCGTGGGGGACCCAACCACCCGCTGCGCCACTTCGCAGCTGACGCCGGCCACAGCCGGGAACCGCGGAAGGACGAGCTTTGAGTTTTGCCACGATTCGGGGCAGCTACCCGACATGCTGAAATATCTGATGAAGCGGTCGGGAATCTACCTGATCATGATCTTCCTGACCACGAGTGCAGGGTACTTCCTGGCGGTCTCGTCCCTGAAGCCCGCAGTTCTGGAGCAGGAGAAGATCCCGCGGCCAACCCCCGAACAGGTAGCGGCGTCCTTCAGGGGACTCGGTCTTGATCCGGAGTTGAACCCGTGGGAACGGTACATTCAATGGCTCTGGGGCATTGTCACCCGCTGGGACTGGGGCCGCAGCCCCAACGGCGCGTTCGTCAACGCCGAGTTCGCCGACCGCGTGTTGGTCTCCACCCGGCTGTTCATCGCCTCGATCATCCTGACCTTGGTGATCGGCGTCGCCCTCGGTGTCTATTCCGCCGCACGCCAGTACAAGTTCCAGGATCGCGTCATCACGTCCTACAGCTACCTTGTCCACATCCTCCCCGCGCCCATCGCCTACTTCCTGGTGCAGCTCGGGGCCATCGGCATCAACGAGGCCGTCGGGGAGCGCATCTTCTTCGTGACAGGAATTTCGACGCCGGGAATCGACCCCGGTTGGCCCGCTTTCGTTGACATGGTGGCCCACTATGCCGTGCCCACCTTCGCGATGACCGTCTTTGGTTGGGCTGGCTACCAGATCGCCCAGCGGCAGTACCTGTTGGACAACGTCAATGCCGACTTTGTCCGCACCGCCCGGGCCAAAGGACTCACCCGCAACCAGGCCATCAGGAAGCACGCGCTGCGCGTGTCCTTCATCCCGGTTGCCCAGAGCATCGCGTTCACCATCCCCGCAATCTTCACCGGCGGCTTCTTCGCCGAGGCCATCTTCGCCTGGCCAGGAATCGGCCTCTGGAGCATCCAGGCCATCAGCCTGCAGGACGTCAACGTGGCCACGGCCACCTTGGCCTACGGGTCAGTGATCTTCGCGATCGGCGCCATCCTTGCCGACTTCGCCACCACACTGGTCGATCCACGAGTGAGGGTCCAGTAATGACAAACATCATTGATCCCATTGCGGAAATCGACGAATCCCGGGTTGGCGACCAGGACGTCGTCATTGGCAAGTCCCGAATCATCTTCCGCCGCTTCATGCGGAACCGGACCGCCGTCGCCGGCTTGTTCATTTTCCTCGCGTTGTTCCTTTTCTCGATCTTTGGCGGGTTCCTCACCTCATGGGACAAGGACACCATTGATCCGTTGAACATTGGCATGCCGCCGTCGCCGGACCACTTGCTCGGCACCACGCAGGCCGGTATAGACCTCATGGCGCTCATTGTCGATGGCACCCGGACGTCCATTCTCATCGGTCTGATCGTGGGCGGCTTATCTGTCCTGATCTCCGCCGTGTACGGCTGCACCATGGCGTTCTTCGGCGGCAAGGTGGACGCCACCATGCTGTTCATCCTCGAAGCGCTCATCATGATGCCCGCCATCCTGGTGGTGGCAGTGGCAACCAGCGGCAGCGGTGGGCTGAAGGACCTCCCCAGCTGGCTCCTGCTAGTGGTCGTGCTCCTGTTCTTCAGCTGGATGGGAACCGCCCGCCTGGTGCGCTCGCTGTCCATGTCCCTCATGCAGCGCGATTACGTCAAAGCCGCCAAATACATGGGTGTCCCCTCCCGACGCATCGTGTGGCGCCACCTTGTCCCCAACATCGGCTCGCTGCTGGTCCTCGACTTCACCCGTGGCATCACCGGCGCCATCCTGGCCGAAGTCGCGTTCTCCTTCATCGGGATCGGCATCAAACTCCCTGATGTCAGCCTCGGTGTCCTGATCGGGCAAGCCACGGGGCAGGTGTCCTCCTTCCCGTGGATGTTCTGGGTTCCGCTGACCGTCATGTTCCTGCTGACAGGCTCGCTGGCCATGATGAACGACGGACTCCGTGACGCCTTCGATCCCAGCTCCAGTTCAATTGGCCGGGCGAAGCAGGCCAAGCCCCAGACTGCGAAGAAGACCACCAAATGAGCACCAACATCACTCCCGCCGAACGCCTCCGCGACGCCGGACTCTACGCCCCCGGTGACGCCGTCCTCAGCGTCCGCGACCTGAACGTCCGGTTCAACTCTGAGAATGGCGTAGTCCACGCAGTCCGCGGCGTGGATTTCGACCTCATGCCCGGCAAGACCCTGGGCATTGTGGGCGAGTCCGGTTCCGGCAAGTCAGTCACGTCCATGGCCATCATGGGGCTGCTCCCTGAAACCGCTGACATCACCGGCTCCGTCCGCTACAAGGGCAAGGAACTCCTGGGCCTCAGCGACAAAGCCATGTGCAAGCACCGTGGCAGCGACATCGCCATGGTCTTCCAGGACCCGCTGTCCTCGCTCACTCCCGTTTACACGGTGGGTAACCAGATCATCGAGGCACTGACGGTCCACAACCCCACCATGAGCAAGCAGGCCAAAGAAGCCCGCGCCGTCGACCTTTTGCGGATGGTGGGCATCCCAAGCCCCAAGGACCGGCTCAAAGCATTCCCGCACGAATTTTCCGGCGGCATGCGCCAGCGCGTCATGATCGCCATCGCCATCGCCAACGATCCTCGCGTACTTATAGCGGATGAACCCACGACGGCGTTGGACGTCACCATCCAGGCGCAGGTGCTGGAAGTCCTGCACACCGCGCAGGAGGAAACCGGCGCCGCCGTCGTCATGATCACGCACGACCTCGGCGTCGTAGCCGGCATGGCCGACGACATCATGGTCATGTATGCCGGCAAGCCCGTGGAAACCGGAACTGTGGAGGACATCTACTACAACCCCCGGATGCCGTACACGCTCGGCTTGCTGGGTGCCGTCCCGCGCGTGGACACCGCCACCAAGCAGTCGCTGGTTCCTATCGAAGGAACGCCGCCCAACCTCGCATTGCCAGTGACCGGGTGTTCATTCGCCGCCCGCTGCCCCTTGGTCAGCGACGCCTGCCTGCACGGTGAGCCGGAGCTGTTCCCGGTGCCGGGCACGGAAGGCCAGACGCTGGGGCATAAGGCTGCGTGCATCAAGTCCAATGAACTCTCCGGCGACGCGGACGCGCACAAGATCTTCCACGCACCGCCCAAGCCCATCTCAAAGTTCGACGGCGTGGCGCGCGGCGAGCGTACCAAGGTCCTGGAACTCAAGGACGTGAAGAAGCACTTCCCGCTGCTCAAAGGTGCCTTGATCAAGCGACGGATCGGCACGGTCAAGGCCGTGGACGGCCTGAGCTTCGACATCCGCGAAGGCGAGTGCGTCTCCATTGTGGGGGAGTCCGGCTGCGGCAAGACCACCACGCTCCTGGAAATCATGGAGTTCCACCCTGACCAGGTGGGCGAAGTGGTGATCGGCGGCGTCAGCAACAAGGCAGCAACCAACCACAAGACCACCATGGCCATGCGCAAAGAAATGCAGATGGTCTTCCAAGACCCCACGGGCGCCCTGGATCCGCGTTTCACCGTGTATGAAGTCCTGGCCGAACCGCTGGAAAACCTGGGCATGCCCAAGGCCGCCATCAAGAAACGCATCATGGAACTCATGAAGCTGGTGGGCCTGCAACCTGACCATGTGAACCGCTTTCCCAACCAGTTCTCCGGAGGCCAGCGCCAGCGCATCGGCATTGCCCGGGCACTGGCGGTCAACCCCAAGCTCGTGGTCCTGGACGAACCGGTTTCTGCCTTGGACGTCTCCGTCCAGGCCGGCGTGATCAACCTGTTGGACAAGCTCCGGGCAGAGCTGGGCCTGAGCTACCTGATGGTGGCGCATGACCTCTCGGTGGTCCGGCACATTTCAGACCGTGTGGCCGTGATGTACCTCGGCAAGATTGTGGAAACCGGAGACGTGGACGACGTCTTCGACAACCCGCGCCACCCCTACACCCGGGCACTGCTGTCCGCGATCCCGGTGCCGGACCCTTCCCTGGAACGCACCCGCGAACGCATCATCCTGCAGGGTGACCTTCCCAGCCCGCTTGATGCTCCCAAGGGATGCAACTTCGCCACCCGGTGTCCCGTGTTTGCCGCCCTCCCTGCCGCAAAGCAGGAAAAGTGCCTTACTCTGGAGCCGCCACTGGCTTCGGAAAAGGAAGGCACACAGGACTTCGCCTGCTTCTTCCCGGACGGAGAGATAGATGCCGACATGCTGGTGGTGCATGCCTGACGACATATGAAGCATTGAAGAATCCCTGGTCTCAATTCGCACAAGATATTTCAGTCGTAAACATGAAGGGCAAACCATGAAGAAATACACGACGATCGGTGGCGTAGCGCTCGCAGCAACGCTCATGCTGACCGCTTGCGGCGGGGGAACGCCGTCGGGTCCGGCCTCGCAGAAGGCCGAAGAGAGCGGCGGCGACATCAGCAAGCTGATCAGCGTCAACGCCAAGGAAGCCAAAGACCTGGAGCAGGGTGGCACCGTCACCTTGGCTGTAGGCAGCATTGGTCCCGACTTCAACGGGTTCTCCAATGTGGGCAACAGTGCCGACAACTCCGCGCTGATGACGCCTATCAACACCGCGTCCATCAACAGCGGTGGCATCGGCGGTTGCTGGAAGCTGGACTTCGACGGCAAGGCAGAGCCCAACAAGGACTTCTGCGAAGAGGTCAAGAGCGAAGTCAAGGACGGCAAGCAGACCGTCACCATCAAGATCAACGACAAAGCGACGTGGAACGATGGAACCCCCATCGACGTCAAGACCTTTGAGAACACCTGGAAGATGCTCCGCGGTGAGGACAAGTCCATCGACATCGTGAGCGCCGGTGCTTACGCTTTTGTGGACTCCGTCAAAGCAGGGGCCAACGACAAAGAAGTCATTGTCACCACCACCCAGCCCGTCTTCCCGCTGGAAGGCCTGTTCTTCGGCCTGATCCACCCGGCCATCAACACCCCGGAAATCTTCAACACCGGATTTGCCGGCAACATGCATCCCGAATGGATGGCAGGACCGTTCAAGGTGGAGAACTACGACACCACGGCCAAGACCGTCACCATGGTTCCCAACGACAAATGGTGGGGCCAGAAGCCGGTTCTGGAAAAGGTCATCTGGCGTCAGATGGAACCCAGCGCAACCATTGCCGCTTTCAAGAACGGTGAAATCGATGCGGCCAACGGCCGCACACTGGGCCGCTACAAGCAGCTCGAAGGCACCACCAACTCCGAGGTCCGCCGCGGTCAGCGCCTGTTTGCTGGTGGACTGAACCTGAACGCCAAGCGGCCGGCACTGACCGACGTCGCAGTCCGTAAGGCGATCTTCACAGCCGTAGACCGCAAAGCTATCCGCGATGTGCGCTTCAACGGCCTGAACTGGTCCGAAGAAAGCTCGGGATCCATGATGCTCATGCCGTTCTCCGAGTACTACCAGGACAACTACCCCGTGAAGGACACCGGCGCGGAAGCTGCCAAGAAGGTCCTGACCGACGCTGGCTACACGGCCAACGACAAGGGCATCATGGCCAAGGACGGCACTCCTGTCTCCTTCAAGATCACCAACTTCGGTGATGACCCCACCACGGCTGCCACCTCGCAGACCCTGCAGAAGCAGCTTCAGGCTGCAGGCATGGATGTTGCCATCGACCAGCGCGGTGACGCTGACTTCGGCAAGGTGATTGGTAGCCGCGAGTTCGATGTGACCATCTCCGGTTACACCGTAGGTCCGGACGCCACCGACGCCGTGAAGCAGTACTACGACTCCGCCACCAACGAAAACGGCCTGGGCGACGCTGAGCTCGACGCTGAAATCAAGCGACTTGCAACCATCGCTGATGACAAAGAGCGCAACAAGGCCGCCATGGAAGTAGAGAAGAAGCACATGGAGAAGTACTTCTCCATGGGTACCGTCCTGAACGGCCCGGAGATCCAGTTCGTGCGCACGGGCCTGGCCAACTACGGCCCGTCCCTGTTCAAGAGCCTCTCCAACGTTCCGGACTGGACCACCATCGGCTGGGAAAAGGGCGCTAAGAAGTAGGCTCCCCGCAGCTGTAGTTTGACCAGCTGTAGTTTCCTGAAGGCCGGGAACTTCCCTCAACCTGAATCGGGTTCGGGGAGGTCCCCGGCCTTCGCCATGCCCACCCTCTCTCACTTCCCTCGGGCTTTAGCCGGATGCTCTCTCACTTCCCTCGTGCTTTAGCCGGACCCTCTCTCACCCGGTGATAGAGGGTTGGCGTAAAAGGGCTATTACGTGAGAGAGGATCGGTAGCCTAGGCACATGACTTCCCAGCCGATACGTACCGCCGTTGCAGGTTTTGGCCTTTCGGGCAGCGTCTTCCATGCGCCCTTCATCGCGAGCAACCCTGCTTATGAGCTCGCAGTTATTTCAACCTCGGACGCCGGAAGGCAGGCCAAAGCGAAAGAGCGGTACCCGGAAACGCGCATCGTCAGTTCCCCACAGGACATCCTGGCTCTCGCGGACCAACTGGACCTGGTGGTCCTGGGCACTCCGCCCGCCACCCATTTCCCACTCGCGAAAGCTGCGCTGGAAGCCGGGCTCGACGTCGTCGTTGATAAACCGTTCACGGTGCGCAGCGCCGAGGGTGAGGAACTGATCCGACTGGCTGGGAAACTGGGCCGTGTCCTCACCGTCTACCAAAACCGGCGATGGGATGGTGACTCGCTCACCGTGAAGAAACTGCTCGACGCCGGGACGCTGGGAACCGTGACCCGGTTCGAGGTGGGCATGGAGCGCTGGGCACCGGAAATCGCCAAGGCTTGGAAGGCCAGCGCCACGGCCGAAGACGGTGGCGGTGTCCTGTTTGACCTCGGCACGCACGTGCTCGATCTCGCTCTTCGATTCCTGGGACCGGCCACTGTCACCTTCGCAGAGATCACGGCGCGTCGTCCTCAGGAAAGCGCCGACGACGACGTGTTCCTGGCTCTCCGGCACGAGTCAGGGGTGATCAGCCATGTCACCCTCAACCTCAACAGCCATCTCCATGGCCCACGCTTTCGCATCCTCGGCACAGAGGGCGGCTACGTAAAGTTCGGCACCGATCCGCAGGAGCCGTACCTGCTGGGTGGCGGGCTGCCGACGGATGCGGAGTACGGCGTCGAAGCTCCCCAAAACCACGGCACGCTGGAGGGAGACGGGCAGCGCACCGCTATCCCCACGGAGCGCGGTGCATACCCTGAGTTTTACCGGATCCTCGCCGAAAAGCTCGACGACGGCGGCTCAGCATCCGCGCTTCCGTTACCTGTGGATCCGGCGGACTCGGTTGAGGTGCTGAAGCTGATCGAGCAGGCTAGGACGCTGGCGTAATGTCAGCGCTGGCGACCAACGAATAGATGGCCTTCAGGTCCTCGCCTTCACTGGGCTGGCAGCTGCCAGTCAGCTGGACGATATCCGAAGCGGCGTCCTGATGGACCACCGTCACGGCGGTGAACTGGGTCAGTGAGCCCGCTTGCGGGTGTGTATAACGTGCCTCGCGTACGTACCAGTCCCTTCCGTTGATCACTACCGGTTCTGTGCCCAGCAGGACGGCGTCCGGCAAAGCGTCCAAGAACGAGTCAACGGACGCAGCGATGTCCTGCAGCTGGTAGCCAGGCAATCGACGGGACACGGAGATGACCACGTTTGGCGTGTAGCGGCCTTCGGATGCAGGAGCCATCAAGGCGCCCACGGCGTCGGGGACCACCTGATGGGTCCACCCGGCTGGCGGGCTGAGTTTGATGGTGGGGTAGGCGGGGAAAGCTGTGGACGGGAATACCTGCTGCGACATGGGAGCCTTTCCGGCAGTGGACTGGAGTGAGGAATGTCAGTTGTTCAGGAAATCGACGAATCCGGTGACGGAATCCACCAACCCCTTGGGGCTGAGGGTGATCTGGCCACCCGCACCCAGGCCCAGTTCCGCGGTGAGCTTGGCGCCCGCGCCCAGAGTGAGCCCGTCCTCGTCAACGGATGCCGTGAAGAAGTGACCCTCGCCCGCTCCGGCGGCGACCGTTGCGTTGAGAGTTACGGTTTGGCCCAAAACTTCTACATACCGGCTTCCAGTCAGTTCCGCTCCGGCACCTGCGCTGAAGGCTGTCCCGGTGGTCTCGCGGCCCTTGACGCTGACCTCGCCTTCGCCGGCGCTTGCCCAGGCTCCGGCCCGCAATTCTCCGCCCTGACCCACGGAGAACAAGCCGCCGGCGAACTCGGTCTTGTTATCTATGGTGACCTTTTGACCGGCAAAGCCTTCCCCACCCGCGGAAAACAGGAACGGGCTGCTGGCATTGGCGTGTGCGCTGGCCTCCACTCCTGTCATCATTCGCGTGGTGGAGGTGTCGGTCACCCAGCCGTCAAAGAAGTCGGATCGTACGGTGGTCACGTTCTCTGCGCCTGCGAATGCTTCGCCGTTGGCGTGGGCGTTCGGCAGTCCGAACCCGAACGGCACACTGGCCCCGTACTCGCCTTCGGCGCGCGCGCCCACAAACGTTTCGTTGGTAACTGTCGTCTTGACAGGACCGAACTCAGAGCCTGCCTTCCAGGTCATCTCACCTCCGGTGGAAGCCTCGCCGGAGCCGCCAACGTCGATGCCGGCCGGACCTATGGAACCGTGCGTTTCGCCCGACGCTTTACTGTCGAAGGAGCCGCTGCCTTCCACCGTGACCGGGCCGTAGGTGGTGGGATCAAAAGTGAACTCCAGCGGCCCGGGTGCTGTCCTCCCCGTCCCTGCTGACGGTCCTCCCTTGGGTCCCCCGGGACCGCCCGTGGAGGCTTGTTCCTGCTGGTCTGCGTTGAGTTTTAGGGCGCGGGCGTTGGTCCGCAGACATGTGGCTGCTGCTCCCAACCGTCCGCGGAGATCGCTCTGCCACCTGCTCCGGAACTGGTCGGCGTCATTTCCCTGCCAGTACGAACCTGCCTGGATCATGGCTGTGAGCTGCTGTTGAAGATTTGTGATCTTCTCAGCCTCGGCGTCCATGACAGCGGACAAACGCCGGAGATCCCCGACATCCGCGCCTACCAGTCCCTGCCCCATCAGATTCTCAGCCCCATCACGTATCCCCTGAACGTAGTGCCATGTCAATCGCCGGGCGTCCAAAGGTGCCGGGCGGTTTCTTGAGCATAGTTGGCCCCAACGTGCCCGGCCATGGGGACATCTAGCCAGTGTGGAAAAGGAGCGTTATGTGGATAAGTAGCAGCACGGCCAAGAAGCAGTATCCGAGCTCTTGAAAAAGAAATTCGGACAAGGCGTAACCTCACCGGCGTCGCGAGCGATGTAAGGGGTGTGCGGGCCACGTCCGCACGCTGATCATCCGGTCGCGACCCAACCGCGGCCGGGGCAATCCCAAAATCGTTTGTCGGAGGGTTTCATGTCCTTGTTCACTGTCCTTGCCACCAGCAAAGTCGCCGCGGGCGTCCTGGCTGCCGGAGCTGTAGCTGCCGGTGGAACCGGCGTCGCTGCGTTCAATGGCGCACTTCCCACTGATATTCAGCAGTCCGCCCACGACCTCGTTGGAGCACCGGCCCCGGTGGCCGGGAAGACCGTCGCAGCAGCCGAAGCTGCAGCAGCCGACGCTACCGAAACCGCCAAGTCTCAGGCCACTGACGCCGTCGAGACCGCGAAGGCAACGGCAACTGAGGCCGCCGAAGCCGGCCAGGCCAAGGCTGCCGACGCAGTGTCCGATGCCAAAGCTGCGGCAGAAGATGCCACCTCCCCGGAGGCTTTCGGTCTCTGCACCGCTTTCCTCAACGGCGGCCTGGAGTCCGACACGAAGGTTCCGGGCTTCGAGTCCTTGACCATCGCTGCCGGCGGCGAAGCCAAGGTGGAGGCGCATTGCGAGTCCGTGGTGGAAGCCGGTAAGGCCGCCGGCCTGAAGGCTGACGGTTCGGCAAAGGCTGAGGCCGACGTCGACGCCGCCGTTACGTCCGAACTGCCTGCAACCCCTGCCGTACCGGCTGTCCCCGCAGTGCCGGGCGTTCCCGCCGCGCCGGCTGTTCCTGCCGTTCCCGCGACTCCTGAGCTGCCCACTCAGCTTCCCTCCGAGGTCCCGGCTGTTCCGGGCGCACCCCTCGATTCTGTCCGCTAAGCAAGCAGCGGTTACGGTTTAAGGGCGGGGCTCCTTGGCTTAGGACAAGGAGCCCCGCTACGTAGTGTGGTGTGGGACGGAGGCATCCACGGGTGCTAGACCCTTTGGCTGATGAATACGTGCAGGCGGATCAGGATGATCCCGCCCTGCTCTTCACGGCTGCCTACAACAACTTCGCCGGACCGGTTTTTGGCTATCTCAGGGCACGGGGCGTGGACGACCCCGAAGCCGTGACGCAGGACGTATTCCTGGCCCTGTATCCCAAGCTGGATTCGCTCCGTGGAGGGCTTCAGGGTGCCAAGACGTTGCTGTTCACCATCGCGCACGCGCGGATGGTTGACCACTATCGCAAGCGGGAACGAACGCCCGATTCCACGCCATATGAAGTGGACCTGGACGCGCGGCGGTCACCATCGGCCGAAGACCAGGCTTTTGGACGAGTCGCCGGCCTGGGAGTCACCGAGATTATGGATGATCTTCCCGACGATTATCGGGAGGTCCTGGCACTTCGGGTCGTCGCAGATGTTTCGGTGGAAGACACGGCGGCCATCATGGGCAAGTCCCAGGGATCCGTCAAACAACTCCAGCGCAGGGCATTGGGTGCACTGAAGAAGCGTGCACTACTAAGGAACGGCACATCATGAGCGAACAATTCACGCCTCGCGGACGCCGCGACCAGCAGGCCATCGACCATTTGCTGGCCGACTCCGGCCTCTCCGGCGACGCAGCCCTCCGCACGGAACTTCTGGAGCTCCGTTCACTGGCCGGCACTGCCCCTTTGCCGTCCGACGCAGTCCGCGCGCTCATGGTCAGCAGCCCAGCCGCCACAGAACGGCTCGCTGTCACCGAACAGCCCTCGACGGCGGAGGGACCGTCCGCGTCGTCGGGTGCACCCACGGCGGTACTCGCCACCGTTGCGCCGGAGCCCCAGCCCGGGTCCGCTCCTGTGGACGAACTCGCTGCACGTCGTCGTAAGAAGCGCCGCGCCGCCATCGCGGGCCTTGCCGTTGCCGTGTCCATGGCAGGCGGGGCTACCGCTGCCGTCGCATCGGAGGGCGGCCTGCCGGGCGCTTTCCAGCATCTTGGAGCAGCAATCGGTTCGGTGGTGTCACAACTGAACCCGGGTTCGGGCAGCGCTCCCCAACCCGATGCGCCCGCTGGCACCACCCCCGAGCAGCAGGTGCCTGCTCCGGACGTGCCGCAGCAAGGTCCTGCCACTGTCCAACCCCAGCCTGCTCCGGCGGCACCCGTCAGTCCTGTTGCTCCCGAACCCCAGCCGCAGCCCGGGGGCGAACCATCGCAACGTACCCCCAACGCGCCGTCGCACCAGGAGCCCGGAAACGGCGTCGTCCCCACGCCGCCGGTGTTGCCCGTGACCCCGCCGGAGATCGACCCCTCCACGATCGATCCCTCCAAGCTTGGCCCCTCGGGTGTTCCTGTGCCGGTTCCGTCGCAGCTGGTTCCGTCCCTCCCGTCGAGGCCCTAACCGCAAATCCGTTCTCGGCCCGCTGTTCCGTCGTTGGGCCTCAACGGAACAGCGGCCTCGGCACGTAGTTGTCCACATAGGATGCATCATCGATGGTTGTCGGCCGCCCCTGCACCAAAAATGGGTAGATGCAATCACAAAAGCTTGATGCCCTTCTCGCTGAGCATTGGCCGTCCACCCTTGTTGCCTCAACCCCCGAGCTTGCGGCCACGGGCCTGGGGGACCGCGCGCTGACCGCAGGAGTGCGTTCGGGGAAGCTCCTGAGGCTGAGGCGCGGTGCCTATGTCCGGACAGTTGACTGGCGTCGTCGCAAGCCCTGGGAACGGGAGATACTCCGTATTCAGGCCCATGCGTGCAGCACGTCGGGCCAAGCAACGTATAGCCACCTGAGTGCTGCCCGGCTCCATGGGTGCCTTGACTGGGAAGGTGGCCCTCAAGTGCATGTCACCACGCCATTCTCTCCTGCCCAGGCAAGTTCGGGTGCGGATGTGGTTGCCCACGGTGGGCCGTTGAACCCGGAAGAAATCACGGAAGTGCCCGCGCCGTGGGGAGGCCGGGTCAGAGTCACGAGCCTTGAACGGACAGTGATCGACTGTGCGAGAACGTTGGCTTTCGAAGCAGCCGTGGTTATCGCGGACCAGGCCCTCAGGCGGGGTGCTGATCCGGGAATCCTGCAACATTTTCCGGACAGCGGCAGGATCACGCGGGGTGCGCGGCGGCTGCGTCAGGTTCTCGCCGCAATGGATAAGAGATCCGAGTCAGTGGGGGAGACACGCACTCGCCTGCTTCTCCACAAGCTGGGCATCCAGGAGCCTGTGCTGCAGCTTGAGGTGGAGACACCCATCGGAACTTTTCGCGCTGAAACGTCGGAAGCCCGCTGTTCCGTTGCTGGGCAGCAACGGAACAGCGGGCCAGGGACGTGTTTCTGTCGCCGCGAAGGGTTCGCTATGCGGTGACCAGGCTGTGCCAGTCCGTCACCAGCGGCAGGTTGTGTGCCTCGGAAACGGAGTGGTGTGCCACGTGGCCTGCAGCGATGTTGAGGCCGGCGGCGAGCGCGGGATCGCGGTCGAAGGCGGCCTTGACGCCCAGGTTGGCCAATGCCACGGCGTAGCGCAGGGTGACGTTGGTCAGTGCGTACGTGGAGGTGTTCGGAACGGCGCCAGGCATGTTGGCAACGCAGTAGAAGATCGAGTTGTGGACCTTGTACGTCGGTTCCTGGTGGGTGGTGGGGTGCGTGTCCTCGAAGCAGCCGCCCTGGTCAACGGCGATGTCCACAAGAACCGAGCCCGGCTTCATGCGGGCAACGAGGTCGTTGGTGACCAGCTTGGGTGCCTTGGCGCCGGGGATCAGGACGGAGCCGATCACGAGATCTGCGTCGATGACTGACTTCTCGATCTCGTAGGCGTTGGAGGCAACGGTCTTCAGGCGGCCCTGGTAGAGGGCGTCGAGTTCGCGCAGCCGGTTGATGTTGATGTCCATGATGGTGACATCAGCACCGAGGCCCAGCGCCATGGCGGCGGCGTTGGTTCCCGCAACGCCGGCGCCGAGGACAACAACCTTGGCCGGGCGCACACCCGGTACGCCGCCCAGGAGGACACCCTTGCCACCGGCCGGAGCCATGAGGGAGGAAGCGCCGACCACTACGGACAGGCGACCTGCGACCTCGGACATCGGGGCGAGGAGCGGAAGCGTGCGGCCCTCCTGAACGGTTTCATAGGCGATGGCCGTGACGCCGGAGTTGATGAGCTCGGCGGTGAGCTCGGGCTCTGCGGCGAGGTGGAGGTAGGTGAAGAGGATGAGGCCCTTGCGGAAGCGGTGGTACTCGGCCGCGATGGGTTCTTTGACCTTCATGACCATGTCCGCGCGGGCCCAGACGTCGTCGGCTTCGTTGACGATTTCTGCGCCGGCGATCGAGTATTCCTCGTCGGTGATGCCCGAGCCGAGGCCTGCGCCGCGTTCAACCAGAACGGAGTGTCCGTGGGTGCGGAACTCGTGGACGCCGGCAGCCGTGATGGCTACGCGGAACTCGTTGTTCTTGATTTCTTTGGGGACACCGATGATCATCTGTGGGCTCCATCGTTAGCGGCCTCTTCGGCCGAAAAATGTGTTGCGGGCTGTGATTCCAGAATAAATCCGGCTGTGAGGCAGGCGACATGGAGCAAGAACTGCCCGCACAGGAAAACCCTGTGGATACAAGGATCCTAGCCGGGCAAGTTCGACATTTGTCGAGCACTGAAGCGTCAAGTGTCGCCTGCTGTTGGTACGCTTTTCCGATGCAGCAGGACGTGGAACAGATCGTTGAACGGGTGGCTTTGAAGCTGGGCCGCGGGCTCTCCCTGGAAGACCTCGACGGCGTTCTCCTCGCCTACAGCTCCAACCAGTCCCACGCCGACCGCGTCCGCGTGAACTTCCTCCTGAGCAAGCGGGTACCCAGCGACGTCAGCGCATGGCAGCTCGCTCACGGCATTGCTACGGCGGTGCGACCCGTGGTGGTTCCAGCCAACGACGAACTGGGCATGTTGGGCCGCGTCTGTGTCCCCTTGCTGGTGCGCGGTTTCCGCGTGGGGTACTTGTGGGTGCAGCTTGACCTTGAAGAACAGAGCGCGACGGCGATACTCGCCGAACTGCCAGGCGTGCGGGACGAGCTGGACCTGCTGGCGGGCTTGCTCCTTGATTCCAACACGGCTGAATCGGAGTTCCGGCGACGGCGTGAACAGGAGTTTCTGTCAGCCTGCGGCGGCGAATCCAACGCTGTGGCCGCCGTCGCGGGTTGGAAGGAAATCCAAGGCCGCGGTCCGTGGCAGCTGGTGACTATCCTCGACCCCGATGGCGCGAGGTCCGACGTCGATCCCATTGCAGCTACCCTGACGCATCGATCTGCCGCGCTGCAGTCCACCATTGGCGTGAACGCCGCGTTGTTCAGCGCCGGAACGGAGACGCATTCCGTTGTGTTGTTCCGCGAGTCGGGCGGCCGGGCGGACCATGCCCAGGTTTTGGTGCACTATCAACTGGAGCTCGCCAAACGCGCAGGCCGCAAAGTGGACAGGGTAATCCTGGGGATCAGCGAACCATTCCAAGTTATCCGGCAGCTGTCCGGTGCGTACCGGCAAGCGAAGGTTGCTGCCCAAGCGGCCGCAGTAGACCTCCCTTTGGGTGAGCTCGTGGACAGCCGAACTGTTGGCGTGTACCAGCTGTTCGATCGTTTGGTAGCACCGGGCGGTTGGGATGACACAGGATCTGTGCATTTCAGGGCACTCGAGGACCATGACAAAAACGGCGAACTCCTGCCCGTCCTTGAATTGCTTTATGACAATGACGGCTCGGTTCAGGACGTCGCCGCCAAACTTCATCTCCACAGGAGCAGCATCTACAACAGGCTCGGCCGGATCCGCCAGCTCATCGGTGCTGATCCGTTGAGTGGCGCGATCCGACTCGAGTTGCATGCGGCCCTGAAGGCCAGGCGTTGGGCTGTCCGGCCACGGATCTAAGCCTGCCTCCTCTTGTAAGTACGAAGTATGCGGTGTTGCCTTAGGAGCGCCGCAAACGCTGGCAGCTCCAGCGCCCCATCCGCCGACGAAACGTGGCGGTCCGGCTGCTGCTGCAGTACCGGCTATGCCACCCCGCATGGGTGGACGTACGGGGCACGCGGGTGCTCAACCGAATACCTTCTGGGCGGCATCGAGGATGTCCTGAAGTGCCGATTCACTGGGCTGCGGTGCTGAGGCAGCGGTCGGCTTGCCCGGTTTCGGCTTGGACGTCGGCGTTGCAGTGTCCGTCGGCGTTGGAGTCGGTGTGGGAGTCGCAGTTCCTGTGGGAGTCGGGGTCGGTGTGGGAGTGCCCGTTGGCGTCGGCGCAGGCGGTGTAGTGATGGTGTCCGAGGGCGGCACATCGCTCGGCGCGGGGGCCGGCTGGGTGGGTGCCGGGCTGGTGGCGCCAGGAACTGCCGGGACTGCGGACGAGCCCGCTGACGGAACCCATACCGGGTCCGCGAGCGAAACCTGTGGGGTGGGAGTCGACGACGGCGACACCGCCCCGGGTGCCTCCGCGATCGTCGCGGGCTGGCCGGCCTCGGAGGAAGCCGTTGCCCCTGATGCTGTGGATGGCGTGGAGGCCGAAGGTGATGACGCCGTGGTGTAGGAAGCCTTGGGCCCGGGGGATGCCGAACCCGAGGTGCGGCCTTCGCCCCCGCTGGCTTCCTGCGACGGGGTTTCCTGGCCGAAGAACGGAAGTTCAAGGGCTGGCCCCAAAGCGCCGGCTGTCAGCACGAGGCCAAGGGCCCCCGCCACCACGGCCATGCGCTGGCTCATGTGTTTGACCGAAGCTGCCTTGCGCAGGGCGGCCTGTGGTTCACGGCTGAACGGTTCGCGGCCGAACGAGGATGTGGCGCCAAAACCGGACTTGGTGGTGGGCGCAGCGGCCGGCTTTCGAACGTCCCGGCGGCTTGCCAGTGATGCCGAGGCTGTAGCGGCTGCGGCCACCTGAGCTGGAGACTTGCCGCGCGGGGACTCCGTGGGTTCCGGCGTGCTCGCGGACTCATCGCGGGCAGTGACTACGGGAATGGCCGCAGTTGCGGGTTCCGGCGTTGCAGGCTGCACCACTGGAATAGCCGTGGTGGCGGGTTCCTGGCTACTGGATTCCCGTGAATCGGGCTTCTGGCTGGCCGGCGGAACGATGGGGATGGCTGCGGTAGGAGGTCCCGGTGTGGTGGACTTCGGAGCTGCCGCCGATTCCTCGGGCGCGAGTACGGCCCGGGCAGCACGCTCGCGCTCGGCTGCGCGGATTTCCGCACGCGTGGTGGGTTTCACCGCGGCGGGCATGGCCGCAGTGGCGGGTTCCGGCGTCGTGCTTGACGTTCCGCTGACGGCGGCGGAATCTGCCGGCGCGTTGTCAAGGAATCCGCTGGGTTGGGCCCGACGGCGTCCGGTTGGCTTGGTGCGCTCGCCTTCAGTCTGGGCGCGGCGCGGCTGATCCATGGTTGGGGACATGGTGGTTGCCTCTCAACGCCTTCGAGGTTAGCTGTCGGGTTCGGACGAGGCCGTCCGGCCGCGCAAGGCGGCTTCACCCCAAGGGCTTGTGGGTAACAAGCCCGGGAACCTGGGTCCCCCGTCTCTGCCGCGGGTCTGGCGGATCCCGGATTGCGGCAGAGCTCGGCGTCAATCCGGAAGCGGCCCAGCGGAGATATGGGTCGCCCTACGACGGTACATGAGCCGGAAAGTAAAGTCACATTAATGTAACGGGCGGTAGTTCAGCCTAAGCGGTAGGCTTCTAGCGCTTAGGCTTCGGGGCCGGTGCTGGGCGGCACTCGCTGGGCCGCTCGACCAAGATATCCCTGGCCAACACTAGCTTCGGCGCGCACCGGCGGGTAGACATTGTCTATGGACCTGCCTGTGATGCCACCCGTCTCGCCCATGCTCGCCAAATCCGTTCCAACCATCCCCGATGTTGGGCACTATGAGCCCAAATGGGACGGCTTCCGGACCATCGTCTTCAAGGACGGCGACGAGATCGTCCTGGGCAGCCGCAACGAGAAGCCCATGACCCGCTACTTCCCCGAGGTGGTGGATGCCCTCAGGAAGAACCTGCCGGACAAATGCGTGATTGACGGCGAAATCGTCCTGATCGAGGGTGGCCGGCTCGAATTCGAGGTGCTCCAGCAGCGGATCCACCCCGCCGACAGCCGCGTCCGTATGCTTGCTGAGAAGACCCCGGCGTCCATGATTGCGTTCGACATCCTCGCGCTAGGCGATCAGAACCTCATGGACAAGCCGTTCTCCGAGCGCCGGGCCATCTTGGAACGTGCGCTCGCCGAGGCCGAGCCGCCTGTGTATGTGACTCCTGCGGTGACTGATCTGGAACGGGCACAGGAGTGGTTCGTACAACTGGAGGGCGCGGGCCTGGATGGTGTGCTGTCCAAACCACTGGATGGGGCGTACCTCCCGAACAAGCGGGTGATGTTCAAGACCAAACACGAGCGCACGGCCGATTGCGTGGTGGCTGGGTTCCGCTGGCACAAGACCGCGAAAGTAGTGGGCTCCATGCTGCTTGGCCTGCACGATGACACCGGCCGGCTGCATCACGTGGGAGTAGTGGCATCGTTTCCCATAGCCAAGCGCGAGGCCTTGGTGGCTGAGCTTGAGCCGTATCAGATTGAACTCGACCAACACCCGTGGGGCGAATGGGCCAGGCAGGACGAGGCTGCCGGGGGTTCACGCATGCCGGGCGCCCAAAGCCGCTGGAGCGGGGGCAAGGACTTCTCCTTCGTGCCCCTGCGCCCCGAGCTCGTGATCGAAGTGAAGTACGACTACATGGAGGGGGACAGGTTCCGGCACACCACGCAGTTCCGCAGGTGGCGGCCGGACAGGACCCCCGGGAGCTGCACGTACGCGCAGCTGGAAGAGCCCGCTGAGTACGATCTCGGGGCGATCCTGAAGCTACCGAACGCCTAGAACGTTGCCAACCCGCTGTTACGTCGCTGGCCAGCAACGAAACAGCGGGTTAGCAACGTAACAGCGAGGCTTGCAGCGGAGTTACTCGTGGTGGCCTTGGTCGCTGCTCATGCTGCCTTCGGCCGGCGGGGTTTCTCCCGGAGGAACTCCACCGCCGGGCTCCAACCCTGTGACGTTGCCGTCCAGGGGGTCCGGGTTGGCGGAGGCTGCGGGATCCTCGTCCTCGTCCTGGCGCATATCGGGATCTTCGTGGATGCTGTCGGCATCGGAGGTCGTGTCATAGGATCCTGTGGCGAAGGGTCCTGTGGCGCCGGTGGTGCCGAAGCCCTGTGTCTCTTCAGTTGAGTCTTTGTCAGTCACGATCAGCCCTTTCGTAAGCAAACTTACTAATGCGCTTGCTCCGTCAGCCTAGCCGGGACGCGGCTACCCGACAAGCGGCACCCAGTCCAGGTGCCGGCGTCGTGCGTCAGTGTTTAGCGGTGCGGAGTGGTAGCGGTGACGAAGCTCCGGATGGCATCCGCCACAGCCTTGGGACGCATGTGCTGCGCCACGTGCCCGACGCCCGGAATCTCCACCAAGCGACCCTGTACCACTGTCCTGGACAACCGCAGTGACCAATCCGGGCCCGCCACCTGGTCGCGGCTACCGCGCAGGACCAGCAACGGTACCTGGATGCCGGCCAGCCTTTTCTCCGTGGGGTATTTCATCATCACCGGCAGCTCGGTGAGGTACCAGCGGGGGCCGCAGCGGAAGTAGTCGGACATGACGATCGCGTTGGACGTGGGACTCTCGCGGAGTATTCCGTCGAGGGTCAGGGCCAGCGACTGCCGCCACACATTTTTATGCCGTGAATCCACCACGGGACCCATCAGTACTAACTGCTTGACCTGCTCGGGGGCGCGCAGGGCCGCCTCGATGGCAAATTGCGTACCCATCGAATGCCCCACCAACACGTAGGAGTCGATGCCACACGACGCGAGTGTATCGGCAATGAACGCGCCGTAGTCCTCCACCGAGAGCTGGCGCCCGGGCTTGGGCGTCCCGCCAAAACCGGGCAGGTCCAGCGAGTACGTCGGTGCGCTCGCCGCGAGAACAGCATGCAACCGCGCCAGGTATCTATGCGACACCCCGATCCCGTGAATCAAGATGTACGCGGGTTCGCTCCCCGGCTCTGCGCCCGGCTCCGGCGCAGGCGAGCCTTTCGTCCAATGGATCCTGCCGGTCAGGCCTAAGGCCGGGACGTCGGCAGAAAGCAATCCTTTTGTGTCCCCTGGCATCTTCACTCGTTTCCCAACCGTTGCAGGAACACCGGAGCTCCGGGTCCGCTCACTTCATCGCTCCCGATCGGCCGCCCTGACACCGCAAGCAGTAATGCGCTGAGTACGGTGGCCCCGTGCTGGGCGGGGTAGTCGCGGCGGATGCCGGAGCACAGGGACGGCGTCTGCCATTGCGGTGGCTCAAGCGGTTCGAGGTCTTGGATCAGCGCACGACGCTCCTGGTGCACCACGGGCCAAACGGTCGAAGGGGAGCTTTTTGCCATACCGCTATTGAACAGCATGCTGGTGATGTGGGTTGGCTAGCTCTGGGAATCGGTGGAGACGTCATCTTCCGCTGCCGCTTGGGCCTGCTGCTTTTTCTTCTGCGTTGCCAGCCATTCAATGATGGCGGCCTGCCGGATGCGACGATGCGTTCCCCGGTACTCCACCGGGATTTCGCCGCGATCGGTCATGTTGCGCAGATAGGTGTGGGAGATGCCGGCAAGCTCAGCGGCTTGTGAGGTGGTGAGCATTTCCTCCACGCTGCTCACCGTCACCGTTTCGCCACGGCTCAGCCTGGCGAGGAGGTCGACGACGGCGTCCCTCGCCTCGGTGGGCAGGCGGTGGACCGTGCCATCTACGAACACGGTGATGTCATCGCTGTCTTGGAGGGAGCGTGCCAGATTCCGGGCGTCATCGGCGGGCAAGCCAGGAGTGACGCGGGGAGCTATCAATGCCATGGCAGAAGCCTAGCGCGTGGCTCACGTTGAACCGTCGCACACCGCGTCCAGCATCCATTGAGACGGATCGCTGCACCTTAGACGACTCCTATCGTCTAAGGTGCAGCGAATCGTCGTATCGGCCAGCCCGGCGAGCAGCTACTCCGCGTCCAAGTCCGTCTCCAGCAGCTTGACCAGTGCGTCCAGCGCGGCGTCGGCTCCGTCCCCCTCGGCCCGCAGCACCACTACGTCACCCTTGGCAGCGCCGAGCGTCATGAGCGAAAGGATGCTCGCGGCGTCGAGCGCGTCATCGGCGGGTTCGCCTTGCATGGCAATGGTGACCTCCACGGGCTGCTCGCCTGCAGCCTCGGCGAACAAGGCGGCGGGGCGGGCGTGCAGTCCGGAGCGGCTGGCGATGGTGGCTGTGCGTTCGGGCATGGATTTCTCCTAAAAGTCGGAAGCGAAAAGTTAGAGGCCGAGCTCTTCGAGCACGGGGAGTTTGGCGCGGACCCAGTCGCGGGCCTCAAGAGCGCTCGGAGCAGACAAAGCGAGCCGGGCCAGTTCCTGCGCCTGCTCCAGCGTCACCGTTTTCAGCACGGTCCCGACGGCGGGCAGGGAGCGCGCGGTCATGGACAGTGTGGTGACACCCAAGCCGGTCAGCACGACGGCGAGGGCTGGGTCCGCGGCTGCCTCACCACAGACGCCCACCGGCTTGGGATCGCCTTCGCGGCCGGAGCTTTCCTGCGCCGCACCTTCAACGGTGAGCTGCACGAGGCGGAGCACGGCAGGCTGCCACGGGGTGTTGAGTTCCGCGAGGGGTCCGAGCTGGCGGTCGGCGGCCATGGCGTACTGGGTGAGGTCGTTGGTTCCGAGGGACGCGAACCCGACTTCGCGCAGCACGGTGGCGGCGGTCAGCGCAGCGGAGGGGACCTCCACCATCACGCCTGGGGTCTGGATTCCGGCAGCTGCGCAGAGTGAAGCGAAGCGGCCGGCTTCGGCGGCCGTTGAGATCATGGGGGCCATGACCCACACGTCGGCGTCGGATTCCGAAGCTGCCCGGGCAATGGCCTCGAGCTGGCGCTCCAAGACACCTGGTGTGGTGAAGTCGGTGCGGTAGCCGCGAACACCCAGTGCAGGGTTGGGTTCGGTGGCATCCGTGAGGAAGGGGAGTGGCTTGTCGGCGCCGGCGTCGAGCGTGCGAAGGACAACTTTCTTGCCCGGGAACGCGTCAAAAACGGCCTTGTAAGCCGCGGCCTGCTCCTCCACGGAGGGCTCGGTGTCTCGTTCAAGGAAGCAGAATTCGGTGCGGAACAAGCCAACACCCTGGGCGCCCAAAGCGGCAGCTGCCACGGCGTCCTTGGCTCCGCCGACGTTGGCGAGGAGCGGCACCAGGTGGCCGTCCGCCGTCGTGCCGTTTCCGTCAAACTCCGCAAGTGTCGCGGAGGTCTCGGCCCAGGCAGTCGCCGCAGCGCGTTGCTCATCAGAGGGTGAAACAGCGACGAAACCAGCTGCGCCGTCTACGTAGACCTCGGAGCCGTCGGCAATATCGTCAACGCCGTGTGCAGCCACCACGGCGGGCAGGCCGAGTGAGCGCGCAATGATGGCCGTGTGGGACTGCGGGCCGCCGCCCGAGGTCACCAGTGCAAGGACCACGGCGGGATTCAGTGTTGCGGTGTCCGCCGGTGCGAGGTCCTCGGCCACCAGGATGAAGGGCGTGTCCGAGGCCGGAATACCTGGAGCGGGGACGCCGCGGAGTTCGGCAACGATGCGGGCGCGCACGTCCAGGACGTCGGTGGCGCGCTCGGCCATGTAGCCGCCCAGGTTGTGCAGCATTTCGGAGACGGAAGCGCCGGCTTCCCAGATAGCCCTTTCGGCCGAGGAGCCGGCATTGATCAGCTTCGCGGCCGACTTCAGGAGCATGGTGTCCTTGGCCATGAGCGCAGTGGCTTCGAGGACGGCTTTGCCGTCGCCGGAAGCACTGTCCGCGCGTCCCTTGAGTTCGTCATGCACCGCCTGCGCAGCCGCTTTCAAACCCGCGACGGCGTCTTCCGGACTCACGTCCGCTGCCAAACGCTCTCCCGACGGCGGTTCGCTCACCGGCTTGGGCATCTGGCGGACGGAACCAATGATGCGGCCAGGGCTTACCCCTACTCCTTGGAAATTCTGCACTGAATCCTCTGTTCCTGCTTGTTGGTTCAGGCCCGCCGGCGACGGCACCGGGAGCCTCGAAAACTAGCCTACAAAATTCCTTTGTGAGCCACTTCATATAGCAACGCTATAGGTGCTAGGGTAGCGGTTATGAGTTTCGATGACCAGCTTCCGCCCAAAATTCGGTTGCTTCGCGCAGCTGCCGAATTGCTGGCGAATTCGGAGGGGTCAGCGGTCTCAACGCGCCAGATCACCAAGCTTGCCGGGGTCACGGCGCCAACGCTCTACCACCACTTTGGCGACAAGGAAGGCCTGTTCGACGCCGTCGTATCGGCCGGATTTGAAGAGTATGTGGCGGGGGAGCGGGATTTTGCACCGTCCGGGGAGCCCTTGGAAGACGTCCGGCGGATGTGGGACAACCACGTCCAGTTCGGGCTGAGCCAACCCCATCTGTATTTGGTGATGTTCGGCAATATCAGACCGGAAAGCCGGCCGGCAATCGTGGCCGATGCTGAAGCGCTTCTGGAAGAAATGCTGAACAAAGCCGCTATCGCCGGTCAGATCAACGTGCCGCCCCGCGAGGCGGCACGCAGCATTCTGGCCGCCAACGTGGGCGTCACGCTCATGCTGATCGCAGAACCGGTGGAAGAACGGAACCTCGAGCTCTCAACGATGACCCGGGACTCCATGATTTTCGCCGTCTCCACGGACACCGCCCGTGGCGCCGCAGCGGACGACTCCGGTAAGTCGTCCGTGGTTGTTGCGGCAATCGCCCTGAATGCGGCACTGCAGGCCTCACATTCGGACCAACTTTCCAGCTCTGAATTGAAGCTGTTCCTTGAGTGGCTTCACCGCATTTCCAGCAGCTCCTAAGGCTGTTCTCTCTCGATCTATATCGACTGACCCCGCGCCGCAGCGGGACACACGTTAGGAATTCACATGGCAACAGAGACCGTTGCGAAGCCCCGCACCAGCGCCCGCGTTGGTGTCCAAAAGTTCGGAACATTCCTGTCCGGCATGATCATGCCCAACATTGGCGCCTTCATCGCCTGGGGCCTCATCACTGCCCTGTTCATTGAGAAGGGTTGGATTCCCGTAGCCGAGTTGGGCGGCTTCGGAACCAATGCCGAAGGCGAACCCAACGGCGGCATCGTCGGCCCGATGGTCACGTACCTGCTTCCAATCCTGATCGCCTACACCGGCGGCCGGATGGTCTATGACGTCCGAGGCGGCGTGGTGGGCGCCATTGCCACCATGGGCGTGATCGCGGGTACAGACTCTCCCATGTTCATCGGTGCCATGATCATGGGCCCGCTGGGTGCCTGGACCATGAAGCAGATCGACCGGCTCTGGGACGGCAAGATCCGTCCGGGCTTTGAGATGCTGGTCAACAACTTCTCCGCCGGTATTTGGGGCGCAGTGTTGGCGCTGGGCGGTTTCTACGGCCTTTCCTATGTTGTTAAGTGGTTCACGGACCGTGCTGGCGAGGTTGTGGAGTTCCTGGTCAATAACGGCCTGTTGCCGCTGACCAGCATTTTCATCGAGCCCGCCAAGGTCCTGTTCCTCAACAACGCCATCAACCACGGCGTGCTTACTCCGCTGGGTATTCAGCAGTCGCTGGAACAGGGCAAGTCCATCCTGTTCCTGCTCGAAGCCAACCCCGGCCCGGGCCTCGGCATCCTGCTGGCCTACATGTTCTTCGGCCGCGGTGCAGCCAGGGCTTCGGCTCCCGGCGCAGCAATCATTCACTTCCTCGGTGGTATTCACGAGATCTACTTCCCATACGTGCTCATGAAGCCCATCCTGATCCTCGCTGCGATCGGTGGCGGCATGACGGGCATTGCCACTATGGCCGTCACCAATTCCGGCCTCGTGGCTCCGGCTGCCCCGGGTTCGATCATTGCCGTGTTGGCACAGACATCCCGTGATAGCTATGTGGGCGTCATCCTGGCGGTTGTTTTGGCGACGGCCGTGTCCTTCCTCATCGCTGCGGTCATCCTGCGCACGTCCAAGAACAAGGGCGAGGACGACCTTTCCGCAGCCACGTCCCGTATGGAAGCCATGAAGGGCAAGAAGAGCTCCGTCTCCTCTGCCCTGACCGGTGAGAGCGCCGGCGGCCAAGTACGCGCCGGTGCCCAGGCTGGCACTGTCCTCACCCGCCCGGTCCAGAACATCGTGTTCGCTTGCGACGCCGGCATGGGTTCCAGCGCCATGGGTGCCTCGGTCCTGCGCAACAAGATCAAGGCGGCCGGCTTCCCGGACGTCAAGGTCACCAACTCGGCCATCGCCAACCTCAGCGACAGCTACGACGTTGTGGTCACGCACCAGGACCTCACCGAACGTGCCCAGCCGAGGACGGCCAGCGCCGTTCACTACTCGGTGGACAACTTCATGAACAGCCCCAAGTACGACGAAATCGTGGACCTGGTCCGGAGCAGCAACAGCGAAGGTGCGGCATCTGAAACAGGCGTAACGCCCGACTCAGGCACGACGACGGAGCCCGCCGCCGACGTACAGCCCGCCGCAGCTGCCACAACAGCAGCCCCCGCCCATGGTGCGCATGCCGCTGAGCCGGCCCCCGCCGCAGGCGGTAAAGCAACAGACGGTCAACCCGTTGAAGGTAAAGGTGTCCTGCTCCGCGAAAGCGTGGTCCTGAACGGAACTGCGACTGACCGGGACGCCGCGATCGATGAAGCCGGAAAGCTCCTGCTGGATCGCGGTGCCGTGGATGTCAGCTACGTCCACGCCATGCACGAGCGCGAGGAATCCGTGTCCACGTACATGGGCAGCTTCCTGGCGATCCCGCACGGCACCAACGATGCCAAGGAACACATCAACCACTCGGCAGTGTCCATCATCCGCTACCCGGAGGGCATCGACTGGGGCGGCAAGCAAGTGAAGTTTGTGGTGGGCGTGGCCGGTATCAATAACGAGCACCTCCACATCCTGTCCTCGATCGCCAAGATCTTCACCAACAAGGCGCAGGTGGCCCAATTGGAGGAAGCAACCACGGTTGATGAAGTTTTGGAGCTGTTCGGAAAGGTCAACGCATAGTGAAGGCAGTTCATTTTGGGGCAGGCAACATCGGGCGTGGTTTCGTGGGGCTGCTGCTCCACGAGGCCGGCTATGAGGTGGTGTTCGCGGACGTCGCGGACGCGCTGATCAGCCAGCTCGCTTCGGCAAGCAGTTACGACGTCCACGAGGTAGGCGACCACCCGGCGGTCAAGACCGTCACCGGTTTCCGCGCCTTCAATTCCGCGTCGCAGGAAGCTGCCGTTGTGGAGGAAATCTCGACGGCGGATGTGGTCACCACTGCTGTGGGGCCGCACATCCTGAAGTTCGTGGCGCCGGTGATCGCCCGCGGGCTGGCCGCCCGGTCCACGGACCTGCCGCCCCTCCAGGTGATGGCCTGCGAGAACGCCATCAACGCCACGGACCTCCTGCACACGGAAATCCAGGCGGCTTGGGACGACTCCGCGGGCGACTTGGGCGCCGTCGCTGTCTTCGCCAATACTGCAGTGGACCGCATCGTCCCCAACCAGGTGCCGGGCCAAGGCCTGGACGTCACCGTGGAGACGTTCTACGAGTGGGTCATCGACCGTACGCCGTTTGGTGGCAACGCCCCGAATATTCCCGGAGCTACCTTCGTGGACGAGCTGGGCCCGTACATCGAGCGCAAGCTGTTCACAGTGAACACCGGCCATGCTTCTGCGGCGTACTTCGGCTACGCAGCCGGGCTTGAGAAGATCTCCGATGCCATGGCGGATCCGGCTGTGGCAGCAAAGGTCCGGGCGGTGCTGGAGGAAACCAAGGAACTGCTGGTGGCCAAGCACGGGTTTGCGGAGGCCGAGCAGGAAGCGTATGTGCAGAAGATCCTGTCCCGCTTCACCAACCCGCACCTGCCGGATACCGTGAACCGCGTGGGCCGGGCGCCCTTGAGGAAGCTAAGCCGGCACGAACGGTTCGTTGGTCCGGCGGCGGAGTTGGCCGAACGCGGCGTCACGCCGGTTGCATTGCTTGAGGCAATGTCTGCAGCCCTCCGTTTTGACGACGGCAATGATGACGAAGCCGTGGAACTGGCAAAGCTTCTGTCCGAGCTGGACGCAGCGACCGCCGTCGAGCGCATCACGGAACTGACGCCGCCGCACCCGCTCTTCGCCGCCGTCCAGAAGCTTGTGGAGGACCGGCAGGCCGAAGCGTAAGTTTAACCACCGATCGTCATAAAGGCTCTCCAGCGGGAGAAAAACCAGTGAGATAGCTCACTTTTACCCGCTGGAGGGCCTTTCGGCTTTGAAGTTAGCCTCACCTAACTAATAGAGTCAAAGCGCAATTAGGCAACACATCTATGACTTATTAGTGAGTGGAGTACTGGCGTGAAGAAGAGGCTGTCGAGCTACATTGGGGCACTGGCTGCAGGGGCTGCCTTGCTGACTGTTACGGCTTGTGGGGGCGGGGCAACGGCGTCTTCGCAACCCGAGGAAGCCAGCACCATTACCATCGAGCACGCCCAGGGCTCCACGTCCAACGTTCCCGTGAACCCGGAGAAGGTTGTCACGTTCGATCTGGGCGTTCTGGACACCATGAACGCGCTCGGCGTCGAGCCCACCGGTGTTCCCGAGGCCAGCTACCCGGAAGCGTTGAAGAAGTTCTCCGACGCCAAGTACGCCAAGGTCGGCTCCCTCAAGGAACCCGATTTCGAAGCCGTCAGCTCCGCAGCTCCGGACCTCATCATCGTCTCCGGCCGCACCGCCGGCGCTTACGAAGAACTGAGCAAGATCGCCCCCACCATTGATCTCTCCGTTGATGCCGCCAAGCCGATGGAAAGCTTCAAGGCCCAGACAGAGAAGCTCGGCAAGATCTTCAAGAAGGAAGACGAAGTTGCTTCCAAGCTCGCTGAGGTAGACAAGGTTGTCGCGGACACCAAGACCAAGGCAGCTACCGCCGGCAAGGGCCTGATCGTCCTGACCTCCGGCGGCGAAGTCACAGCGTACGGCGCGGGCTCCCGCTTTGGCATCATCCACGACGTCTTGGGCGTTCCGACGGCCGCTGAGGTCAAGGCTGAAGGCTCCCATGGCGAGGCCGTTTCCTTCGAATACATCAAGGAAACCAACCCGGACATCCTCTACGTCATCAACCGCGACACCGCCATCGGCACCGCCGGTTCCACGGCAAATCCGATCCTGGACAACGAGCTCGTCAAGTCCACCAACGCCGCCAAGAACAACAAGATCGTCAACCTCGATCCTGCCGGCTGGTACATCGTGGGCTACGGACTGAACAACGTCCAAGCCATGGTCACAGCAGTGGCCGACTCCGTCGCCTAGCCCTTAACTGAAGTGACAATCACAGCCGTGCGCCCCACGGCACCAGCAAGCCGCAACCGGGCTGGCGAGACCGCCCGCCTGGTTGCGGCTGCTGCCGTGGTGCTGGTGATCGCCGTTGGCAGCATCTTCGTAGGGGTCAGTGACGTCTCACTGCCCGCGTTGCTGGCGAACGACGCCGGCGCTTGGGAAATCTTCTGGGTTTCGCGGGTGCCGCGCACCGTGGCTGTGGTCCTGGCCGGGATGGCTGTTGCCGTTGCCGGGTTGATCATGCAGCTCATGGCCCGGAACCGCTTTGTGGAGCCCTCCACCGTGGGAACGGTTGAATCCGCAACGCTCGGAATCCTGGTAGTCACCGTGCTGGCTCCGGACTCTCCAATTCTCACCAAGATGGTGGTGGCTTCTGTGTTCGCGATCCTCGGCACAGCGTTGTTCCTGGCCATCCTGCGGCGGCTCCCGGCCCGCAACACCCTCCTCATTCCCTTGGTGGGCATCATGTTGGGCGGCATTATTGCGGCAGTTACCACGTTCTTTGCCTACCGCTTTGATCTCCTGCAGACACTCAGCAACTGGATGATCGGCGATTTCTCCGGTGTTCTCCGTGGCCGGTACGAGCTGCTGTGGATTGTTGCTGTTCTTGTCCTGGTGGGCCTCTTCGCCGCCGATCGCTTCACGGTGGCAGGCATGGGCCAGGACTTCACCACCAACCTTGGCCTGAACTACGCCCGCACCATGCGGCTTGGCCTGATGATCGTCTCCCTGATCTCCGCCGTGGTGGTCACCACGGTTGGAGCTGTGCCCTTCCTGGGACTCGTGGTCCCCAACATCGTGTCCCTGCTGTTCGGAGACAACCTCCGCCGGGCCGTTCCGTGGACCGCGTTGTTCGGTGCTGCCTTCGTGCTGGTTTGCGACATCATCGGCCGGACCATCAGGTTCCCCTACGAGGTGCCGGTTGGCATGGTCATGTCCGTGCTCGGCGCCATCCTGTTCCTCTTCCTGCTCCTGAGGAAACGCAATGCCTGAAACTCCTGTGACCCCGGCGACGGCCTCCCATATCCGTCCAATGCCCGACGGCGTCAGGCCGGGTCCGCGGCCATGGTCGCCGTCGCGCTGGCGTGATGCCGTCCGAAGCACCCCGCCGGGACTGGTGATCGCCGTAGTGGCGATTGCCGCCGTCGTGCTGGTTGCTGTTTTCCTGACAATCGACCTCAAAGGGAACATCGCGTACGTCCTGCCGCGTCGGATCATCAAGGTCTCCGCGATGCTGCTGGTGGCCGTCGCGGTGGGCGTGTCCACGCTGCTGTTCCAGACAGTGACGGCAAACCGGATCCTGACGCCGTCCATTATGGGCTTCGATTCGCTGTACATTCTGGTGCAGACCGGCTTGGCTTTCGTGGCCGGAGCTGCAACGCTGGCCACGGCGCCGTCCACGCTCAAGTTCGGGGTGGAGATCCTGCTGATGGTGGGGTTCAGCGCCATCCTGTACCGGTGGATGTTCACAGGTGCCACGCGATCGCTGCACCTGCTGTTGCTGGTGGGGATTGTGCTGGGGACCTTGTTCCGGGGGTTCTCCTCGCTGCTTCAGCGGCTCATGGAACCCAGCGAATTCATCATCCTGCAGGACTTGTTCTTCGCCAGCTTCAACAACGTTGACCCGGGTTTGCTGGGTGTTTCTGCTGTACTGGTCGCTCTGGTCTGCGTTGGCGTCTGGCGCATGCGGCACACACTGGACGTCCTGGCGCTGGGCCGCGAAGTAGCCATCAACGTGGGCGTCGACCACAAGCCAGTGGTGATGCGCGTGCTGCTGGCATGCTCCCTGCTGGTGGCGATTTCCACGGCATTGGTGGGTCCGGTGACATTCTTCGGGCTCCTGGTGGTCAGCCTCGGCTACCAACTATGCCGCGGTTTCCGGCACGCTTGGCTTCTCCCGATCGTGGTCCTCCTCGGTGCAATTGCCCTGGTGGGTGGCCAGTTGCTGCTGGAACGCGTATTCGGGTTCGCCACTGCCTTGAGCGTGATTATCGAATTCACCGGAGGCATTCTTTTCCTCTATTTGTTGCTGAAAGGCTCACTGAAATGATCGGTATCCGTCCATGATTACCGTCCGCAATGTGACCAAGCGCTACGGCGGCACCACTGTGCTGGACGATGTCAGCTGCCAAATCCCCCGCGGCGGCATCACGTCCATCATCGGCCCCAACGGCGCCGGCAAGTCCACGCTGCTCTCTTTGATCAGCCGCCTGCAGCCCATGGACGCAGGGGGAGTATCCGTTGCCGGGCTGGATGTGACGGCCACTCCCAGCAAGGAACTGGCCAAGACCATGGCCATCCTCCGGCAGGAAAACCACCTGACCATGCGATTGACCGTGCGTGATCTGGTGGCGTTCGGGCGCTTTCCGCACAGTGGTGGGCGGCCAACAGTTGAGGACCTTGAGCACGTTGAAGAGGCCATCCGGCAGCTGGACCTGGCCTCCATGGCGGACAAGTTCGTTGATGAGCTCTCCGGTGGTCAGCGCCAGCGCGCCTACATTGCCATGGTCCTGGCGCAGGACACGGAATACCTGTTGCTCGACGAGCCGCTCAACAACCTGGACATGAAGCACTCGGTGGAAATGATGCGGCTTTTGCGTCGTTTGGCTGACGAGCTCGGAAAGACCATCGTGCTGGTGGTCCACGACATCAACTTCGCATCCTGCTATTCGGACACCATCCTGGCCATGAAGAACGGACGCCTGATCCATCAGGGCACGCCTGCAGACATCATGCGCGCCGGAATGCTGTACGACGTCTACGACATCGATATCCGCATAGAGGAAATCGACGGCAACCGAATCGGCGTGTACTTCGCCTGACACTCCCTTTCCCATGCCGGAGTTATCAACATATGTCCCCGGTCAGCAATCTCTTCGTCACGTTTGCGATACCTCCCCCACTAGATAGGAGAAGAGAGCGAACGCTCACTTTCCAAACCCCGAGCTTCCTTGCCCTGTGCACCGCTGTGTGTGCACCAGGGTTGGGAGGCCGGGACTAGCAAGGGAGCTATAGATGTCCGCAGTACAGTCACGGGGTCGTTTCGGCCGGCGGCAAAAATCGCCGGGTTCGAGGGAGGACTCCACAGTCAAGCCTCGGATACCCCCGTCACGGAGACGCTCTGTGATGCGGATTCCGGCGGCAGCACTGGCCGCAGTGGTCAGTGCGGGTTCGCTGATGCTGGGCGTTTCCCCGGCCATGGCAGCGGCAGGGGATTTCACCATCTCACTGACCGCCCCGGAAACGGTCCCGCTGAGCCAGAATTACAACTACACTGCAACCGTTGATTTCGAGGGCGTCGACGCCTCCCATCCGGCAACCGGTGTAACCATGACCACAACACTCCCGGAGGGCACTACCTTCGCGGGGCTCCCTACCGGTAGCTCTTCACCAGTTTTGAGCCACAGCTACGATCCCGCTACCCGAGTACTGAGCATGATCCTCGACGAAACCACTGAGGATCTTGTCAGCATTGTGTACACGGTGTCTCAGGTGGACAACGGGCGCAAGTACGAGGGCTTTCCGCTGAGCACGGAAATGACCGGTACCGGAGGACCAGGCGGGGAAGTATCATCCGGTCCGGTGACGTCACTGGTCACTGGTCCCCATGATTACCGTGCGCAGAAGACGGCCACCACCATCACCGGCTCCACCCATCGCGAGGTGACCTACCGGTTTAATGTGTGCTCGGAGGAAAGCTACTTGAGTTTCTCCGCCTACGCGCAGAAACTCACTGACGTCTTGCCTGCCGGTGCCGTGTTCGCCTCGGCCTCTACCGACCTGGGCACATGGGACACGAGTGCATGGCCCACAGCTACGTGGACCAGCACCGAACAATACGACCACACCGGATACTGCCTGGACCGAAGCAACACGGGCATTTGGCTGACCGTCCGGTACCCGGAGGATGTAGCTGGTTGGGAAGACGGCCAGCGGCCTCCGGTCAACACCGCCACGTTGGAGACAACAGACGCCAACGGTGTGGTCAGGGCAGGCGTACCCGCTACTGCACAGGGCCCTGCATTCAGTCCGGCAGGTGGCGTGACAACGGCCATCGAGAAATCTTCAGGAGGCCAGACCTCCGCCGGCATGATCGCCAGAAGCACCTACGTTAATGCCTCCTACCTCGGGCCCCGGGACAGCCCCAAGGCCGAGGACCTCGTAGTGACCGATAGCGGTACCGCCGGCGGCCCGTCGGAGGAGTGGTTTCACCACAACGATGTCACCGCTATCAACGTGGCCTTCAGCCCCGTCTTGGCTACCGATGATCTCCCTTACCGCGTTGAGTACCAGACTGATTATTCTGACGCTTGGCAGACCTTTACACCTGCCCAGCCTTCCACCAGTACCAATCTGGCGCTGACCGTGCAGAACACTGGTTCCAGCAGCTGGGAGACGTTCAATGGGAACAATACGCTCGACCTGCCGCCGGGCTCCGTCCTGACAGGGTGGCGCATCTCCGTTGCACCTGGCGCCGAGACGGTGTCCGTTGGCTCGGAAATGCGAGTCACAGTCGCAAGCGTGCCAATCTTCCGGGACATCACCGATGGTGTGGTCGCCGTGAACAGTCCTGCCGGCAGTCCGCCAGGACCCGTGAACAACACGGCCACCCTCAAGGCCGGGGACCTCACGGGCGAGGCTTCTGACGTCTTTACTCCCGTGGATTCTGTCTACCTGACCACCAACGTCTCAGCTCCCTCGGTCCTGAGTGTGGGCGATACCGGCACTATCAGGGCCGGTATCGTCAACCAAAACCCGTCGGAAACCTACAAGGACGCCTCGATGTCCGTGGTGCTTCCCTGCGGCGTCCAGTACGATCCCACCAAGGCCATCACACCCATCACCGACCTCTCGGTGGGAGTGGAGCCCATCCCGGCAATCGGCAACGGTGTGAAGGTGAATTCCACCTCGCGGGTGGTTGATGCAGAAGGATGCGAACTGCAGGTCATTACCTTCGCCTTCGATCACATCACTCCCATGCGGGATCCGAAGGAAGCTTCTGACCGCAAGGTTGAGAACACGGGGTGGCAGTACGACATTCCTGTCACGGTCCTCGCCAAGGCCTACCAGCCCACCACCTCCTCGGTTCAGGTTGAGTCGTATGCCTCCACAGCAGACCCACGGTTCATCGGAGTTGCTGACGGCGGCACAGCCGAACAGACGGTACCGATGATTGGCTACGCCCCCTTCTTCAGCGAAGACATCTACAATTTTGATGCCGCTCGGGCAAGTGTCGCCAAAGATATTGGCCGTGTATCGATCAATATTGCCGGTGGTTTGCTGCTGGATAAGCTTTCCGGAACCTCGGCAACGGGTCCGTGGTCCTTGGCCACCACCGTAGGCGAGGACGCGTTCTGGCAGGTTTACGTCAGCAACGTCCTGCCAAACCCGGTGACGGGCGCCACCTTCTTCGACCGTTTGCCGGCGGTGGCAACGGGCGACGATTTCGATGTGGTCCTTTCGGGCGCCGTAACGGGCGCACCGGCGGGGGCAAGGATCGAATATTCCACAGATGCAACGGATGCCACCTCGGGCAACTGGTCCACTGATCCCCTCAACGCCACTGCCTTCCGGATGTTCGTTGACGTCCTGGCATCCGGGGATGACTTCACCTTGGTGGTTCCCACCAAGGTGGCAGGAGATCCCGGCTTCGGGGCGAAAGCAAGCAACGTACTCCTCGCAACAGGAACGTATAACGGGGAAGCGGTCCAGTTCGCTACTAACGAGGCAGCTGTGAATGTGGCCGGAACTCCTGGGCTCGGAATCGTGAAGAAAACCAACGGGACCGTCTACTCTTCAGCTCCCGGTGCAATAGTGGCTAACGGTTCCGATGTGACATGGACCTACGAGGTCACCAACACGGGCAATACGCCGCTTTCAAACGTAGCCGTCTCGGATGCCTTCTCCGCAGGGGATGGCAGCACGGGTACGTTGATACCCACCTCGAGCGATACAGGCGCACTGGCCCCCGGAGACACCCGTGTCTTCACCGCTCAGGATGCCGCCGTGGCAGGTCAGTACCACAACACAGCCACTGCCACTGCCACGGCAACGGACGCAGCAGGGACCCCTTTGGCGCAGCAGCCCGCTCCAGTCACCGCTGAATCCTGGTACCTCAGCGGCAACACCGGTTTGTCTGTTGTGAAGACCACCAATGGCGAGGATGTTAAAGCTGCTCCGGGGCCGCAGGTTGTTCCCGGCAGCGAGGTGAAGTGGACGTACACCGTGAAGAACACCGGCGACTTTGTCCTGAAGGATGTCCTGGTTGTTGATAAGGACAGCGCTGGCAGGGAGGTGTTCTCCGGGACAGTTCCCCTGTTGGCGCCGGGTGCTTCTGTGGTGTTGTCGGCTCAGGGCGAGGCTATTGAGGGCCAGTACAAGAACACTGTGACGGCATCGGCGGAGAACCCCCTTGGCGGTTCTGACCTGAGTGCTGCTGATGACTCGTACTACTTCGGTGCTCTCCCCGGCTTGACGGTGGGCAAGCTCGTCTCAACTACCCAAGAAGGGCCTTGGAGCGAGGCTGTCACCATCAACCCGGCTGAGACGGTCTTCTGGCAACTCAGCGTGACCAACACCGGCAACACGGTACTCACGGATGTCCGATTCGACGACCCCGCGCTCGGGGCCATCGAGCCAGTTGCCACTCTCGCACCCGGGCAAACGGTCAGCCGGGTCATTGCCCAGAGCAATGTCACAGAGTCCTACGTCAACGTCGTGGTTGCTTCTGCAACGGTGCCCGGCGGAGGAGAGGCCACGGGGAGTGACTCAAGCGAGGTCATAGTGAAGCCGGTGGTGGATGTTCCTCCCGCCGCGTCAGCCACTGTTCCTCCCGCCGCAGCGTCCACCCCGCCGCCCGTTGCGACGACGGGCGACCTTCCTGACACCGGCGCAACCGGTGTCATGATCGGACTCTGGGCCGCTGCAGGGCTTCTGGTTGCTGGAGGCCTGGCACTGGTTGCCAGCCGCCGGCGAGGGAGCGCCTAACGCGGGGCATAAGGTGAAATAAAACAGCGACGTCGGCACTCAAGTCAGGGTGCCGACGTCGCTGTTTCTGTCCTAAGAGTTAGCGCGTTGCCGCGGTTTCGGTTTCCACCATCGCCTTCCACTCAGCCACGCGGGCCTGGTGCAGGGGTGATTTCCGAACAACCGCGTAGGCCACACCAAGAATGGCGAACCAGATGGGCGTCACCAGCAGGGCGGTGAGCGTGTCCGGCTGAGTGGTCAGCGCCCAGACGAGGAACGCGAAGAAGGCGAACACCACCCACACCATGGGGATTCCGCCGGGCATCTTGAACGATGAGGCCGCGTGCTGTTCGGGGCGGCGTTTACGGTACACGAGGTAACTGGCCAGGATGATCGACCAAACGAACATGAAGCAGACTGCGGACACGGTGGTCACCATGTCGAACGCCACGCCAACGTCCTTGCCCGCGTACAGGAGCGCGACGCCGGCCAGCAGCAGGACGCAGGACAGGAACAGTGCGTTCTGGGGTACTTTGCGGCTGGAAAGGCGGCCGAAGAGCTTGGGTGCGTCGCCATCGTTGGCCAGGCCGTAGACCATACGGGATGTTGAGTAGATGCCCGAGTTGGCGGAGGACATGGCCGAGGTGAGGACCACGAGGTTGACCACGGTAGCTGCCATTCCCAGGCCTGCCAGGGAGAACATGGCAATGAACGGGCTCTGGCCGGCTTTGAACTCGGTCCACGGGGTGACGGACATGAGGATGATCAGGGCACCTACGTAGAAGAGCATGACGCGCAGGGGGATCGCGTTGATGGCGCGGGGGAGGTTGTGCTCAGGGTTCTTGGTTTCGGCGGCGGCCGTACCCACCAGCTCGATGCCCACGAACGCGAACACGGCGATTTGGAAGCCAGCCACGAAGCCCATGAATTCCTTGGGGAAGAACCCGCCGTGGCTCCAGAGATTGGTGAAGCTCGCGGTTCCTGCGTTGGATTGGAAACCGGTGAAGATCATCACCAGGCCCACAACGATCAGTGCCACGATGGCGATGATCTTGATGAGCGCGAACCAGAACTCGGTCTCGCCGAAGGCCTTCACGGTGGGCAGGTTCAGGAGAAGCAGGATGATGATGGTGGCCAGGCCCGGGATCCAGAGTTGGATTCCCGGCCAAAGCTCGTCGGCGTATCCCGCAATAGCGATGACGTCTGCCACGCCGGTGACTACCCAGCAGAACCAGTAGGTCCAGCCTGTGAAGAAGCCGGCCCACGGTCCAAGGAGGTCGCCCGCGAAGTCGCTGAAGGATTTGTAGTTCAGGTTGGACAGCAGCAGCTGGCCCATGGCGCGCATGACGAAGAAGAGCATGAAGCCGATGATCATGTACACGAAGATCACGGAGGGGCCGGCGACGGAGATGGTCTTACCGGAGCCCATGAAGAGGCCGGTCCCAATGGCGCCGCCGATAGCCAGGAGCTGGATGTGGCGGTTGCTCAGGGAGCGCGACAGGTGTGGCTCGCTGTCCCTGCTGGAGGCGTGAAGCTTCCCTTGTGTTGTCTGGTCGGACATTAGTTCAAGAACCCTTCGAAGGACCCGCCACAATGGTGACGGCCGTTACAAATCTGTTCGATAAAGCTATAGCTAATGTCTGACCAATGGCGAATCGGTCTGCATGGCGAAAGCTCCTCCCATGACATGGAGGAGCTCTGGCCGTTATAGGAACGTGGTGGGAACCTAGGCGATCTGGCGCTTGTAGGCGGCTGTGGCAAAGGCGTAGGAGACCACGAGGATCCCCAGACACCAGGCCAGCGCTACCCATATGTCCCCACCTACCGGACGCTGCGCGAACAGATCCTGGATGGTATTCACAATGGACGTCACTGGCTGGTTTTCGGCGAACCAGCGGACCGGGCCCGGCATGGTCTCCGTAGGGACGAAGGCGGAGCTGATGAACGGTAGGAAGATCAGCGGGTAGGAGAACCCGCCCGCGCCGTCAACGGACTTCGCCGAGAGGCCCGCGATGATTGCGATCCAGGTCAGCGCCAACGTGAAGAGCGCCAGGATACCCGCCACGGCCAACCAATCCAGGATGTTGGCGGAGCTGCGGAATCCCATGAGAAGTGCCACCAGCACGATGATCACCAGCGACAGTCCGTTGGCCACCAGGGATGTCAGGACGTGCGCCCAGAGAACCGATGAGCGTGCGATCGGCATGGACTGGAACCGCTCAAAGATCCCGCTCTGCATGTCCGTGAACAGGCGGACTGCCGTGTAGGCGATGCCGGAGGCGATCGCGATCAACATGATGCCTGGGAGCAGGTAGTTCACGTAGTTCTCAGTGTCGGTCCTGATGGCTCCGCCGAAAACGTAGACGAAAAGCAGCATGAGGGCGATCGGTGTGATTGCTGTGGTGATGATGGTATCCACGGAGCGGAAAATGTGCCGCATGGAACGGCCCAGCAGAACAGAAGTGTCTGCGAAGAAGTGGGTGTTCATGACCTGTCCTTTACTGACTCGTTGCCACTGGCCCCAGCGTTGCCGCTACCCACCAGAGCCAGGAAGATGTCCTCCAGGCTCGGTTGCTTTTCTACGTATTCGATCTTGGCCGGCGGCAGCAATTGCTTAAGCTCGGCGAGGGTGCCGTTGGCGATGATGCGTCCCTCATGCAGGATGGCAATCCGGTCTGCCAGTTGTTCAGCCTCATCGAGGTACTGCGTGGTGAGCAGGACTGTGGTGCCTTGGTTGGCGAGGTTCTTGACGATGTCCCACACCTCAAGGCGGGCTTCAGGGTCCAGGCCGGTGGTGGGCTCGTCCAGGAAAATCACCGTTGGGTTGCCGATCAGGCTCATCGCTATGTCCAATCGACGACGCATGCCGCCGGAGTAGGTAGCTACTATGCGGGACCCGGCTTCCGTGAGGCTGAACTGCGCCAGCAACTCATCCGCGATCTGTCCCGGGTTCTTCAGGTGGCGCAGCTTAGCCACCAGGACCAGGTTCTCCTTCCCGGACAGGACCTCGTCCACCGCCGCAAACTGCCCGGTCAGGCTGATGGACTGCCGTACCTGTTGTGACTCGGTGGCGACATCAAAGCCTTCGACGGCGGCAGAGCCGGCATCCGCTTTGAGCAGGGTGGACAGGATCTTCACCATGGTGGTCTTGCCCGCTCCGTTGGATCCCAGCAGCGCAAAGATGCTGCCGGGGGCCACCTCAAATTCCACACCCTTGAGTACGTGGAGGTCCTTGTATGTCTTCTCAATGCCCTCTACGCGGATTGCTGCAGTGGTCATGATTCCGCCTCCCTGGCTTTATCAATCGCCTTGTTCAGGCGCTCGCGTTCTTTGTCGATCCAGCGTTTTCCGCCGTAGGCCTGGGCGAAGCTCTCTGCGAACTCGATGGGGTCATCACCCACGATGTCGCTGACGGGGGTGCCGTCCACTGCGGCTCGTTCCCATAGGTCGGCCAGGTCCGTGAACATCTGCACCATGGTGTCGCCTTGCGTGACACCGCCGTAGTACATCAAATAGCGGTTGAAGGCGGTGGCCACAGCGAGGTAGGGCTCGGGCAAGGCGTCCAGCCGTGCCTTGGCTTGCTTGTACTGCTTTTTCTGCTCGAGCGATCCGGTGACCAGCTCGATCCATTTTGCTGCCATGCTATTTTCCTTCCTTGCGGAGCTGTTCCAGCCGTTCGGACAAGAAGCTCCATGTGTTCCAGAATTCGCTCAGTTCTTTTTCGCCCTGGGTGTTGAGCGTGTACACCTTGCGGGGCGGCCCTTTTTCGGACGGCCTCTTCTCCACGTCCACCAGGCCCTTTTGTTCGATCCTGACCAGCAGTGCGTACACGGTGCCCTCAGCGATCTCGGTGAAGCCTTGCTCTCGGAGCAGCGTGGTGATTTCGTATCCATACGCCGCCTTCCCGGTCAGGAGGGCCAGGACGATTCCCTCCAATGTGCCTTTGAGCATCTCTGTCATTTGCTTGCCCATCGGACACCTCCTTCACTACTCAGTATTACTAGCTACCACTACATAGTAGAACTAAGTACCGGTACTTAGCAACACTGAGTTCCGAAGAATATCGACCGGAGTGGCATGCTGGGTTGGTGACTACTCAATCCGGTTCCGTGCCCGCCCTGCTGACTGCCGCCGTCGAGTATGGGACCTTCACCCTTCGGCGCGCCCGCAAGGGTGACCTCCCGCGCATCCTCGCGCTGCTCGCGGATGACCAGTTGGGTGCCACGCGCGAAAATGCGGACGATTTAGCGCCCTACGAGCAGGCTTTTGACGCGATCGACGCCGACCCGGCGCACCTTTTGGTGGTGGGCGAACTCGACGGTGATGTTGTTGCGACGTTCCAGCTCAGCTATATCCCCGGCTTGTCGCGCCGGGGATCCTGGCGCGCGCAAATCGAGGCGGTCCGGGTCTCCAGCGCGCTGCGGGGTCAGGGGGTTGGTGCGTTGATGATTCGGTGGGCTATTGATCAGGCCCGGGAGCGCGGCTGCTCTCTGGTGCAGCTCACCACGGATAAGTCCCGCGTGGGGGCCCATCGCTTCTATGAGCGCTTGGGGTTTGTTGCGAGCCATGAGGGCATGAAGCTCACACTCTAAGAGCCTCACCCGCCCTATTCTTTGACATTTAGGTACCCTAACTATTAGGGTACCTAAATATGAACACCTTTGATCCCCGGCTATTGGACCTCGCCCAGGACTTCCGTGAGTCACTTCGGCTCGGCGTGTACATGTTCCGCCGCCTCGATCCCGAAGGCGAGCTAACCGCCGCGCAGCTCAGCCTGCTGTCCATGATTTCCGAGGGCGGCCTCCGAGTGGGCGACATCGCCAAGAACCTGGGGATCAAAGTCCCGAGCGCCACGGAGCAGATCATCAAGCTCGAGCGCGCCTCACTGGTTACACGCCAGCCTGACCCGGACGATTCCCGGGCCGTCCAGGTGGTCATCACCCAAGCCGGGACCGCCGCCGTCGAGTCCGCCAATCAGCGGCGCAATGCCATGGTGGCCGAACTGCTGCAGGGTCTCAGTAACCAGGAGATTGAGCAGCTCGCCTCAGCGTTGCCCGTGATCGCCAAGCTCAACAGCTCGTTCCAGAACTAACCAGATAAGCACCGACAAGGAGCCATTGAATGTCACGCCAGTTGGCTGACGCTTCAGCAAGCGCCGAAACAACTATCGAAACCACCCTTGAAGCCGAGAAAGCTTCATTTCTCAAACAGCCCAAAGCGGTGTGGGCCACGGCGCTCGCGGCCGTTTTCGCGTTCATGGGCATCGGGCTCGTGGACCCTATTCTCCCCGCGATTGCAAAGAATCTCGAGGCGTCCACCAGTGAAGTCTCGTTGCTGTTCACCAGCTATTTCCTGGTGACCGCAATCGCCATGTTGATCAGCGGATTCGTGTCCTCCAGGATCGGTGGAAAGAAGACGCTGCTCATCGGCTTGGCGATCATAGTGGTGTTCGCGTCGTTGTCCGGCCTCGCCGGCAGCGTTGAGCAGCTGGTGGGATTCCGGGCGGGGTGGGGCCTCGGTAATGCGTTGTTCGTGGCCACGGCACTAGCGGTGATCGTAGGTGTGGCCAGCGGAGGAACCGGCACTGCCATCATCCTTTACGAAGCAGCACTCGGTCTGGGTATCTCCCTTGGCCCGTTGCTGGGCGCCCTCCTGGGTGGCTGGCAGTGGCGAGCTCCGTTCTTCGGCACCGCAGTCCTCATGGCCGCGGCCTTCATTGCGTTGCTGGCGTTGCTTCCCAAAACACCCGCTCCCGCTAAAAAGTCCCGCCTGAGGGATCCGCTCCTTGCGCTCGGCCACAAGGGTCTCCGCACCACCGCAGCCAGCGCACTGTTCTACAACTACGGCTTCTTCACCATCCTTGCCTTCACGCCGTTCATCCTGGGTATGGACGCCTACGGAATCGGGGGAGTGTTCTTCGGCTGGGGCGTTGCTGTTGCGGTCTTCTCGGTGTTTGTCGCCCCTGTACTCCAGAAGCGCTTCGGCGCCGTCAAGGTCCTCACCGGTACGCTGGCCGTCCTCATGCTCGACCTGATCGGCCTGGGACTGGCAGCCGGGCACTCGGTGACTGCCGTCGTCGTGCTTGTCATCGTGGCCGGTGCCCTGCTGGGCATCAACAACACGGTCTATACGGAACTGGCCATGGGCGTTTCTGATTCCCCGCGTCCCGTTGCGTCCGCCGGTTACAACTTTGTGCGCTGGATGGGCGGCGCGCTGGCCCCGTTCGCGGCCGCCCAGCTGGGCGAGCACTTCGGCCCGCAAGTACCGTTCTTCGCCGGAGCGGTGGCCATGGCTATCGCCATCCTCGTTGCTTTCGGAGGACGCGGCTACCTGAAATCTCACGAGCCCCACTTGGTGTAGCGGTCCCGAAACCACAGAAAGCCCGGCGGTTTCCGCCGGGCTTTCTTGTGTCGTGTGCTCTATTTCGTGTCGTCCGAGGTGACCGGCAGGGGAGCCACCGGTGCGCCTTTGGGAACGAACAGCGTTTCAGCCTGTTCCAAGGACATGCCGTTGGTCTCCGGAACCTTGAACATCACAAAGAAGAACGACGCCGCCGCGAATGCCGCGTACATGGCGTAAGTCAGTGGCAGCGAACCTGCCGCCATGATGGGGAAGCTGAGCGTGATGGCAAAATTGGCGATCCACTGCGCCGCTGCGGCCAGACCGAGGGCCCGGGCGCGGATGCGGGACGGGAAGATCTCGCCCAGCAGCACCCAGACGAGCGGCCCCCACGAGGCACCGAAGCTGATCACAAAAATGTTCGCCGCTACCAGGGCTACCGGTCCCCACGCGCCCGGGAGGCTGATCTCGGAGCCCGTACCCACGGCGGACGAGAACGCCATTGCCATGACGCCGAGGGATACAGCCATGCCAACGGAACCGGTGAGCAGGATGGGGCGGCGGCCGATGCGATCCACCAATGCGATGGCAACCAAAGTCACCAGGATGTTGGTGACGGAGGTGGCCACGGAGATTGTCAGTGAGTCCTTCTCCTGGAACCCGACGGCCTTCCACAACGTGGTGGAGTAGTAGAAGATCACGTTGATGCCAACGAACTGCTGCAGGACGGAGAGGATGATGCCGATCCACACCACTGGCAGAAGGCCGAATCTGTTGCCGCGGAGGGACCCCTTCCTGGTGGAGAGCTTCTCCTCCTGAATGGACTCGCGGATCTCGCGGATGTGGCGCTCGATGTCGTCGCCCGGGATGATGTTGTTGAAGATACTGCGGGCCTGGTCTTCCTTGCCGTTCAGTACCAGGAAATGCGGGGACTCGGGCAGGCGGAATGCGATCCAGCCGTACACTGCGGCAGGCACGGCGCAAGCGATGAACATCCACCGCCAGGCTTCAATGCCAAACCACAGCGTGCCATCTGCGCCGCCGGCCGAGTTGGCCAGCACGGCATCGGAGAGAAGGGCCGCGAAAATGCCGGTGGTAATGGCGAGCTGCTGGAGGGAAGCCAAACGGCCACGTACGTGCCGGGGGGAAATTTCGGAGATATACGCAGGGGCAATAACGGAGGCAAGTCCAATGCCCAAACCGCCTACCAATCGCCAGAGGATGAGGTCCCACACACCAAAGGCAAGGCCCGTTCCCACCGCGCTCACCAGGAAGAGCAGCGCACCGATCTTCATGGCAGGTATACGGCCGTAGCGGTCGGCGATCTTGCCGGCAAAGTAGGCCCCGGCGGCACAGCCCAGCAGGGCAACGGCAACGGCGAAGCCTGTGACCGCTTCCGTCATGACGAACTCGTCCGCCATCGCATCCACGGCGCCATTGACCACGGAGGAATCGAAGCCGAAGAGGAAACCGCCCACCGCGCCGGCGACGGCCAGGCCGATCACCTTCCGTGAAACTGGGGGCGCGCCTTCGGTGCTGGAACTGGACATGGGTCTCCCTTAGGGAATGGGGGTTTGGAAGCGATGTGCGGGACGTCGTCGGCTGTCCGACGGGGACGCCGGTGCACTCGCGCTACACAGTGTGGCACGTCATATCGCTCCAGTTCCAGTCAAGTGACGGAGGCGACATGTATTCACGTAGTTAACGCATCATGTTGCTTCCGCACAGCTGGGAGTTGACTGGGTGGACGCTCCCTGGTTGCTGTGGCGGCAAAAGCGGGTTCATGGCTCAACTAGTTGAACACAAAGCACGGCAGGCCGTCCGAAGACTGCCTGCCGTGCTTGTGGTGCGTGACGTAGTACCTGACGCGCAAATCTAGTGCGCGGGAACGGACTCTTTGGCTGCCGCCTTGGGGTCCGTGAGCTTCTTGTTCGGCAACGCGAAGCTGATCAGGAAGGCAACGAGCATGAGCCCGGCAGCAGTAAGCATCACGATGTCGATCGCCTGGGCGAAGCCCTCGGTGATCGGCCTGGTGAGCGTGCTGTTTGCCGTGTGGAGCCAGCTGGTGTCGTTCAGGGACTCGTTGTTGGCGCCGTTCTTGAAGAAGTCGAAGAGCTTGGCGTTGGCGGGATCCGACGCCACGGCAGGGTCCTGCATGACCGCCTGATAGTCCGGGGTAGCGGCGGCAGTTTTCATGCCGTCGGCGATCTTGTCAGCCGCAGTGCTAAAGAGCATGGAGATGAAGACTGCCGTGCCCACTGCACCACCCATGGAACGGAAGAATGCGGCTGTTGAGGTGCCCACGCCCATATCCTTCGGCGGGACCGAAACCTGCATGGCAAGCGTGAGCGGCTGCATGCAGAAACCCAGTCCGACGCCGAAGAACACGGCGATCAGGCCGGGAACCCAGAGGCCGGTATCGACGCCGAGGACCAGGCCCATCACGGTGGCGGCAGCCGCAAGGATAGCCGTACCCATGATCGGGAAGACCCGGTAGACGCCTGATGAGGAGATGGTTCGGCCGGCGGAGATGGAGCCAAAGAGGATGCCCACAGTGAACGTGATCATCATCAGGCCGGCCTCGGTAGGAGTAAGCCCCTTCACGAGCTGCAGGTACATGGGCAGCATGGCGATGGCGCCGAACATACCAATGCCGATGATGAAGTTCAGCAGCGAGGACAATCCGAAAGTGGTGTTCTTGAAAAGACGCAGCGGGATCAAGGCGTAGTCTCCGGCGCGCTTCTCAGCCAGAAGGAAGGCGACGATGCCGATGACGCCAAGCCCATAGCAGAGCCAGGATGCGCCCGAGGCCCAACCCCAGGTGCGGCCCTGTTCTGCAACCAGCAGCAGCGGAACAATCGCAAGGGTGATCGCGGCTGCACCCCAGTAGTCGATCTTTTGCTTCACGTGCCGGGCCGGGAGGTGCAGGTACATGAAGACCACAACAAGGGCGGCGAGCCCAATGGGGAGGTTGATGAAGAAGACCCAGCGCCAGCCTTCAAAGCCCAGGATGTTGGCCGAGCCGGCGAACGCGCCGCCAATGACCGGACCGAGCACGGAAGAAATACCAAACACAGACATGAAGTAGCCCTGGTACTTTGCCCTGTCCTTCAGCGCCACGATGTCGCCGATGATGGTCAGCGCCAAGGCCAGCAAACCGCCGGCGCCCAGGCCTTGGATGCCGCGCGCAATGGCAAGCTCGGTCATGGAATGGACGGATCCTGCGTAGAGGGAACCGATCAGGAAGATCACGATGGCCACGAGGTAGAGGGGGCGGCGGCCAAAGATGTCGCTGAGCTTGCCGTACAGCGGGGTGCTCACGGTGGAGGTGATGAGGTACGCAGTGGTGGCCCACGCCTGGAGGGACAGGCCATCGAGGTCGTTGGCGATGGTGTAAATGGAGGTGGACACGATGGTCTGATCCAGCGAGGACAGGAACATGCCGAGCATGAGCCCCACCATGACCGTGAGGGTCTGACGATGCGTCAGGACCTCTCCGGCGGCCCGTACAGGCGCAGTTTTGGACATATCTTCTCCAGAGGTGGCAGAAAAGTGGACTAAGCAGGATAGTTGCTTTCAGTAACTATCTTACAGGCCGGTTGATTCCCGACGGGATAATATTTCTTCCACTTTCCCTCTAAGTCGGCAGCCCGGTGAGGGTCAGCGCTCGATCAGAATGCCGTCCGGATCGCAGAAGATCATCACGCCTGGCTGGATACGGACGCGATCGATGACCAGCTGGACATCCACTTCACCCACACCTGTCTTGGCGCTCTTCTTCGGGTTACTGCCGAGTGCCTTGACGCCCAGGGGTAAGCGGGCGATCGCCTCGCGGTCTCGAATGGCACCGTTGATCACTACGCCAGCCCAGCCATTGGCCACAGCGCTTTCCGCAATCATGTCTCCCATGAGTGCTGTCCTCAGTGACCCTTGTCCATCGATGACCAGAACGGCGCCGTCGCCGGGTGTATTGAGGATGGTCTTGACCAGGGCGTTGTCCTCGAAGCAGCGGATAGTGCGGACAGGCCCGCTGAAATGCGTGCGCCCGCCCAGGTTGTGAAACTGGATGGCGATGGACTCGAGTTCCTCGCCGCGATCGTCGTAGAGATCGGCGGTATTTACTTGCTCACTCACGGTGCTGCTCCTCTATCGGTTTGAGGCCACACTAACCCCTGGTTCAGTGCTGCGGCAGGAGTTGTTTCGGCCTATGTGGATAAAAGACCCGACGGCGGTTCAGTGTGGCCGCGTCGCGCTAGGCTGAATCCAAACATTCAAAGAGGGGGAACCTGCCATGAGCTTGTCCGATCTGCCGGGACCGGTGCCGGACCCAGCCGTAGTCCGTGGAGGTACCGCAACGGCGCTGGCCGAGCCGGTCAGCCGTGTGCGACCCCTGTGGGTTACGGGCGTGGTGCTGGTTAACCTGGGCATCAATGCAGCGTTCTTTGGACCCCTCCAGGTTCTTCTTGCGCAACAAGCGGCGTACTTCGACGAGGATGAAAAGAAAGCCATTCTGGCCTTGGTAACGGGCTGCGGCGCGGCCGTTTCCATGGTGGCGAACCCGCTCTTCGGGGCCTTCAGCGACCGCACGACGTCCAGGTTTGGTCGCCGCGTTCCCTGGGTACTGATGGGCGCCATCCTTGGAGCTGCTGCGCTTATTGCTTTGGCCGGTGCTCCCAACGTTGCAGCCATGACTTTGCTGTGGTGCCTGGTGCAGGCCGGAGCCAACGCCATGTACGCGGCTATCTTCGCTGCTATCCCGGACAGAGTGCCCGTACCGCAGCGGGGAACCGTAGGCGGATTGGCAGCCATGGGTCAGACCGTGGGTATCCTCGTTGGCGCAGTAATCGCTGCTGTCGTAGCTGGGAACTTCGCCGCCGGATACTGGGTCTGCGCCGCGGCGCTGCTGGCCGGCGTCGTTCTGTATCTATTCAAGAGCGACGATCAGCCACTGTCGCCTAGCGAGCGTCCACCGTTCAAAATGGCTGAATTCCTCAAAGGCTTTTGGGTTTCGCCCAAGCGCTACCCGGATTTCGCTTGGGCGTGGTTGACCAGGTTCTTGGTAAGCACGGGAAATCACATGGTTACTATCTACCTGCTCTATTTCCTGACGGATGCTGTCCGCTTGAAGGAGGTCAATGGCATTGACCCCGAGTTCGGGGTGCTGGTCGTTACCGGCCTTTATGCCGTCGCCGTCATCATTACCAGCGTCGTGGGTGGCCGGATGAGCGACAGGACGGGCAAGCGAAAGCCCTTGGTCATTGCCTCATCCGTCGTCATCGCCGTAGCCTCACTGATCCTCGCTTTTTCCCCGACATGGACAGGGGCGATTACGGGCGCAGTGGTTCTCGGGATCGGGTTCGGTGCCTACTTGGCCGTGGACTTCGCACTCATCACTCAGGTACTACCCAAAGCACTTGACCGGGGAAGGGACCTGGGGGTTATCAATATCGCAAACTCAATGCCGCAGGTGCTGGCTCCAGGTATCGCTTTTCTCTTCGTTGACTATTGGGGCGGCTACGTCTCGCTGTACGTAGCCGCCGCAGTCATTGGGCTCTTGGGCGCCGTGTTTGTGGTGAAGATCAAGAGCGTGGACTAGTCCTAAAAGACGTAGTTCATGACGTTCCAGCCACTTCCGACTACCGGCTGCCCCTTCCATTTGAAGCCGTAGATGCCCCAGCTGCTGAAGCCTGAAGGGTCGGCGAGGTACATCGTCAGCAGGCCGTTGGGGCTGATGCCATAGACGTCGTTGTAGCCATCTCCGTTGAAGTCACCGGCAATCCCGAAACGACTAAGCGCCTCCCAGCCCCTGCCAATGGTTCCGTCAAAGGCGTCGGGGCTACCGTAATCGAAGAAGAAACCGTTGCGCTGCGATGAACGGGCCTGCAAGTCGCCAAAGCGGGTGCGCGCGAGGACCACGGCTTCGGATGTGCCATAGAAATGCCCGGCCCCTGCAGCATCTAGTCCCTGCCAGCTCGTAGTGACCTTGCTCGGCGTGAGCCAACCACCCCGCCCGTTGCCGGGGTAGAGGAAGACATTGCCTGAACCATCCTGGGCAAGGATGTCGTTGGTGCCATCACCGTTGAAGTCACCGGGTGCGATCAGATTGACGAACCCCTGCCATCCCTGACCAATCTGGAAGGCCTGTTTCCAAGCCCCTGCGCCGTTTCCTTGGTAAAGGAAGAGCCGTCCGTAGCCGTCGCGGCCCATGACGTCTACGGTTCCATCGCCGTCAAAGTCGCCCGGTGAAACCAAGAGGTTGTAAATGTGCCAGCCGTTGCCGATCACTTGCGGCGCTCGCCAATTGCCTCGTCCATCGGTGGGGTAGAGGAGCAAGCGGCCCGCGTTGTCCCGGGCGAACAGATCGAAGGTGCCGTCGCCGTCGAAACCCTTCGATCTAGGGGCTGCTTCTACGGGAAGCCCCTGGATGGATTCTTTGCTAGGCACCGCATCTTTTGTGAAGGAGGCCGTGGTGTCCACCGCTTCTTCAGCGGCGGAAGCAGGGACGGCCGAGACCAAGAGGCAAGTGGCTAAAGCCGGGGCCGTAATGAGTGCAAGCAGTCGGCGTGGACTGCGGCGGCGCGCAGGCGCGCGAAGGGCAGAGTTAAAGCCCAAGGATTCCCCCAAAATAAGGCGGCACAGAGTTGGCCGAAGAGATCAATTGGGATGACACTACCGCCTGCTGGCCCGCTGGCATATAGCGGTCCGAATATTGCGACGCCGTGGATGGATGGCGAACACACACCAATTCGATGGTTCCCTGCTCACGGTGCCGTTCGCAACAGCGTAAGCGCCAAGGAACCCTCGAAATGGTGGCTTGAGGCTAGAACAGGTCCGTGAAACCGCCCCAACCCCAGCCGACAACTTCAGCGCCGGCCCAGCCGGCCCTGCCGTTGCCGTAGTAGGCGCGCAGTTGGCCGGAGCCATCCACAGCAAAGACGTCGAGGCTGCCGTCGGCGTTGATGTCGCCGGCGCTGCCGATCTTGCTCATGCCGTTCCAGCCCTGGCCAACTACGGTCATGCCGTTCCAGCCGCCGGCACCGTTGCCGCTGTAGAGCCTCAGGTAACCGGCAGAATCGCGAGCCAGTACGTCAACGTTGGTGTCGCCGTCGAAGTCGCCGGGGGTGATGAGCGCGTTCAGGGAGTTCCAGCCTTGCCCCGCCACGGACCGGGGCAGCCATCCGCCGGCACCATCGCCGGGGTAAAGGTAGAGAACCCCGTTGGCGTCGCGGGCCAGGACATCGTTGGTGCCGTCGCTGTTGAAGTCTCCGGGAGAGACCAGCGAAGTGAAGATGTTCCACCCGGTCCCGACCTTCCGGGGGCCGCTCCAGCCGCCTGAGCCGTCACCGCTGTACAGGTAGAGGCCGCCTGCTGAGTCCCTGCCCAGGACGTCGTTGATGCCGTCGCCGTCGAAGTCGCCGGGGGAGAGCACTGTGGGGAAAATATTCCAGCCTGCACCGACCGTCTTCGCCGGTTCCCAGGAGTTCTGGACCCGCGGGTACATCAGCAGCGCGCCATCGGATCGGCGGGCCAGGAGTTCGAACGCCCCGCGGCCCGTGAACCCGTTGGGCCGGTTGGACGCAGAAATCGGAGCGGTTTCCTCGCTGGCGACTTCCATGCCTTCACAGGGATAGTTGGCCACCAGGTGCGCGGCGATGGTTTTGCCGCGGTCTTCTTCAGTGAGGACATAGTCGGGCCATGTGGGGTGGTCCGTTGCTACTTCACCATCGCGCGTCCAATAGATGCGTGTGTCCGGGCCGGCAGCAGCGCCGCAGCCCTTGTACGCGTAGGGGTCCCAGGTGACCGTGAGGGTGGAACCAACGTATGGCGCGCCCGTGATCACCGGCGGTTCGGGGTCCATGGTGGCCATGGCGGGGGCGGGGGCCAGAACAACTGCTGCAAAGATCGCAGCCCCTATTCCGGCTATAGCCCGGCGCACGCCGGACGTAGGGCGTGATGAAGCAAACATTGTGTCCTCCCCAGACTTTATGGGGTTAATGGTACCGCGACTGGGATCTTCCTAGAAGATTGCTGTGAACCACCCGAATCCGGCGCCCACCGCTTCGGAACCTTTCCACCCCGTCTTGCCGTCGCTGTAGTACGCAAGCAGCCGGCCCTGCTGGTCCACTCCGTAGACGTCGGGGAAGCCGTCACCGTTGAAGTCACCGGCACCGCCAACATATTTGAGGGCGTTCCATCCCACGCCGATCATCCAGGACCGCGACCAGCCTCCTGAGCCATTGCCGCCGTAGAAGAACAGATAGCCGCTGCGGTCACGTGCCAGGATGTCCACATTTCCGTCGCCATTGAAGTCGCCGGGCGTCACCAGTGCGTCCATGACGTTCCAGCCGGTCCCGACGGCGGTTCGCGCCAACCAGCCGCCGGCACCATTGCCCGGGTAGAGATAGAGGGCGCCGCCGGGTTCTCGCGCGAGGACATCGTTATGGCCGTCGCCGTTGAAGTCTCCCGGACCGACGATGGAGTCAAACACGTTCCATCCGTTACCGATGGGCTTGGCTGGCTTCCATCCGCCTGCGCCGTCCCCGCTGAAGAGGTAGAGCCCCCCGACGGAGTCACGCACTATCACGTCGCTTTTGCCGTCACCGTCGAAGTCGCCTGGGGAGAACGCCGTGTTAAAGATGTTGAAGCCGTAACCCACGGTTCGGGCTGGATCCCATGCATTGCCATTTCGCCCATAGAGCACCAGCGAGCCATCGTTGGCGCGGGTGAGGAGTTCAAAGCTGCGACCGGTGAAACCTGCAGCCCTGTTCGTGGCTCCCACGGGCTTGGTTTCGTTACTGTGCAGCGATTCTCCGCCGCAGGCCGTGGTGCTGGCTGTTACGTGCGCGGCCATGCGGGCGCCGGTGTCGTCCTGCTCCAGCGTGTAGCTGCGTGTTGTTTCCCCGGCCACCAGAAAGCCGTCCCGGGTCCAGTAGATCGTGAAATCGGGGCCTTTGCCGCCCCCGCATCCGTAGAACGTGTACGGGCCGATCTCCGCGGTCAGCTTCTTGCCGACGAATGCTTGACCGTTGACTATGGGGTCCGGCCCGTTGCTGGGCGCGGCCGACGCCGGCAGGGGGCTCAGTGCCATGGCCGCAACAGTGGCGGTCAGCAGCGCTGCTGCCATCCGGCGTCGTAATTTCTCCATGTGTGTGTTCCTCCCGAGTGGCTTCAAAACCTGCATGAAGTGTATGTCTGCCGGGTGGATAGACGGGAAAGGCATGGCTCATGGAAGCAGATCGAGCTCTCAGGAAACGGTCATTTTGCTCCCGTATCATTGATGCGATCGGCCAGCCGTGGTCCTGGACCCAGCCGGCCGTTTCCTTGTCAGCCTGCCAAGAGATCGCCGGAAATGCCCGCAACAAACTCACTGGAACCCTACTCCCTTGACCTGACCACGGGGCTGCCCCGTATGGCTGCCGCGCCCACCACACCGCGGCAGCAGTTGCGCTATGCTCGCATTCTCAAGACTGCCGAAGGCTTCGCCCAACGGCAGTTCGATACGCTGAGCCTTTCTGACGTGGCGGCCCGGGCTGACATTCCGCTCGGTACGCTCTACCGTTACTTCCCTTCCACTGCCCACCTGATGCTGGCCGTCTATCGGCAACAGTTGAGGGAACTTCGCGACGGCGTCCGGCTGCGGGAAGGTAAAGGCCATGCCCTCGCGGGTTTGATGATGGAGATCTTTCACTTGCGGGTTATGCAACCGGGTATTGAGCACTGCCTCATCCGTCCTGCGGGTAAGGATGACGACACAGCGCAGCTGCTGCGCGAGATCGATGCCCTGTCCGAAGAAGTGGTCGGTTCGTTGAGCAAGGACCAGGGGAAGGACACGGTGAAGGCCCGCATCCTGCTGCACTTGGTGAGTGGCTTGGTGCAGGCGGTCCGCTGCCGGAGGTTGTCCTTATTTGAGGCGGAGACGGACCTGAAGAAAGCGTGCACGCTGCTCTCTGGTGAATGAGAAACGGGCCGCTGGTCTAGACCGATGCGGCCCCAAAACACGCTTTTTGGCGTGAGGTAGCTCACAATTTGGCTTGGTTGAACGTTTTACTCTCGAATCGTCTCTGTTGGTATTGAATCTTGTACCCTCAACGTGTCCCTAGGCTGGAATCACCGAAGCGGCTAGCAGCCCCCTATCTGCAGAAGCAATGCCGGACCAGTCACCCTTGGCCCGCACCAGCAGTTCTGTTCCTGCCCGAATCATGCCGTGGGTCCACGGCTAGCCTGAGGAGACAAAGACGTGTCCATTGAGACAATTGCAACTGATAACGACGCCCTGGTACTTAGTGAAGAAGAGATCTTCACCGCCCACGAAGGCGGCAAGCTGACCATTTCCAGCACCGTCCCGCTCAACAACAAGCGCGACCTCTCCATCGCATACACCCCTGGCGTTGCCCAGGTCAGCCGCGCAATCCACGCCAACCCCGAGCTGGCCCGCACCCACACTTGGGCCGAACGCCTGGTTGTTGTGGTCAGCGATGGCACCGCCGTTCTGGGTCTGGGCAACATTGGCCCCAGCGCTTCCTTGCCGGTCATGGAGGGCAAGTCGGCCCTCTTCAAGTCCTTCGGCGACCTCGACTCCATCCCGCTGGTCCTCAACACCACCAATGTGGACGAGATCATCGAAACCCTGGTCCGCCTCCGCCCGAGCTTTGGCGCAGTAAACCTCGAGGACATCTCGGCTCCGCGCTGCTTCGAACTCGAAGAGCGCCTCATCGAAGCCCTCGACTGCCCGGTCATGCACGACGACCAGCACGGTACCGCCGTGGTGGTTCTTGCCGCCCTGACCAACGCCGCCAAGGTGACCCAGCGCGAGCTCGCCGGGCTCAAGGTAGTCGTCTCCGGTGCCGGTGCCGCTGGCATCGCCATTGCTGAGATCCTTCTGGCTGTTGGCATCAAGGACGTCATCCTGCTCGACTCCAAGGGCGTGGTCAACGCGGACCGTGCAGATCTCGTGGCCGATCCCGGCAGCGTCAAAGCCCGCATGGCCCAGCGCACCAACCCCCGCGGCATCAGCGGCGGTCCGGGCGAAGGACTGACCGGAGCCGACGTCTTTGTGGGTGTCTCCTCTTCCAAGCTGGATGAAGAACACCTGAAGCTCATGAACGATCAGTCGATCGTGTTCGCCCTGTCCAACCCGGACCCTGAAGTTCTGCCCGAGGTTGCCCAGAAGTACGCAGCAGTTGTGGCCACCGGCCGCAGCGATTTCCCGAACCAGATCAACAACGTTCTGGCCTTCCCGGGCATCTTCCGCGGAGCGCTCGATGCCAAAGCCCGCCGCATCACGCCCGCCATGAAGATCGCTGCGGCCAACGCCATTGCTGAGCTCGCCGCAGAGGACCTCTCCCCGGACTACATCGTGCCGAGCCCGCTGGACGCCCGCGTGGCACCGGCGGTCACCGCGGCAGTTGCCGCAGCCGTCACCGAGTAGCGGTTACCAACGCAAGACCGACGACGGCGACGCCTCCCGTGCTGGGGAGCGTCGCCGTCGTTTGTGCTTAAGCGGCCGGCCGCGACGCCGGCTAACTCAGTGGCCCATAGACTTGGGGCCATGAACGCCGAACTCATCGTGACCATCCTGTGTGGCCTGGCCATTGCGGTAGGCGTGGCCGGGACCATCATTCCTGTACTCCCCGGCAGTATCCTCATCGGCGCGAGCCTCTTGGCCTGGGCTATCTGGGGAGGTGCCGGTGGCATGGGCTGGGTGATCTTTGCTGTGGGCATGGTGTTTGTGGTCTCTGGAATGGCGGCCAGCGCCGTGTTGACGGGGCGCAAAATGAAGCAGCACGGGATCCCCAACAGATCGGTGCTGATTGGTGTGGTCCTAGGCGTGGTGGGCATGTTCGTTATCCCCGTGGTGGGTCTATTTGTGGGGTTCGCGCTGGGGCTGCTCCTTAGCGAAGTGCAGCGCACGCGAAACTTCCAGGCTGCGCTGCGGTCCAGCGGGGCTGCGCTGAAGGCGACCGGCATAGGGATGCTGGTGGAGTTTGCCTTGGCCTGCGCCGCCGCGAGCACCTGGATCATCGGTGTATGGACAGAAGCGGTGTACGGGGGCCCTTAAACACCGTCGCCGGGATGGCCTGCGATACAGAGTTGTCATCACATGCCATCCCGGCGGAAGAATTACCGGAGGGTGGGAATCTTGACCTGCGCCGGGCGGAAGCTTGCTCCTGCACCGGGGAACAACGGGACGTCGATCCGTGCGTGGGTGTGGATTTCCTGCACGGTGTCCTTGGTGTGCTGTGCGATCTCCTCTAGGGTGGTGACCCACATGCCGTCCAGGTCCTTGACCCGCTCCATCAATTGCTCCAAGGCGACGGCACGGGACGGCCTGCCGGAGATGAACGGGTGGTTGGTCAGGACGAAGCAGCTTCCCTGTGAATGATGTGCCTCGGCCTCGAGCGTCCACATTTCCAAAGCCTTGGCCGGGCTCTCGATCACCCCGCTGCCCGTGACTCCGGGGTAGAACCCGTACTGCTCCCAGTCATCAAGCGCCCAGTCCACTGGGATCTCCACAATGTCCCGGGAGTCGCCCTCGGCGACGGCCATGCGGTAGGGGGCATCGCCGTCGAGCAGGCTTGAATCGTAAAGGAAGCCCCGGTCCGCCAGCAGTGCTGGGGACTGCCAGTTCAGCTCCCACCACGGTGCCCGGTAACCAACCGGCCGGATTCCTGCCACGTTGGCCAGTGCTTCGAGGCCGCGGTCCAAATAGCTCGCTTCAGTCGCGGCGTCGATCCCCTGCATGGGCTCGTGAAGGTATCCGTGGTGCGCGATCTCATGCCCGCCATCGGCGATCCTGCGTACTACGTCCGGGTAGCTCTCCGCCGTGAAGCCGGGAATGAAGAACGTTGCCTTGATGTCCTGTCGGTCCAAGAGTTGAAGTAAGCGCGGCACGGCGATTTTGGGGCCGTATGACTGGTGGCTCATGAGGGACATCCGGCGGGTGCTGGAAGGATCATGGGCGATGGTGCAGGACTCGGCGTCGACGTCGAAAGTGAAGGACGCTGCGGCCCGGTAGCCCTCGGGCCATGTGATCGGGTGGAGCGAATCAGCGAAAGCGGGCTGGATCATGCTGTAGTCCTTTCGGGAACTGCGGGAGTGATTGGCTGTGTCACTGACACGTGGTTTGAGTCCGCCAGAAGGTACTTCTTGTGGGCCCGTGGCCCGAGGAGTGCGTAGCTCACCGCGCTGGTCAGTCCGCCCGCCAGCCAGGAGAGGTCCCAGCCGCCCAGGGCCACGGCGATGGGACCCTGCATGGCGGGTACCAGGCCGTACATGAACAACCAGGTGGAGAAGATGCCCACCAGCAGCGAGACGATTCCGGCCCAGTTGATGACGGGCAAACGGTGTGTTCCTACGGGATCGAAGAGGCGGTCAACCTTGGCCGGCCAACGCTTATCAAGCCCGAAGTAGTGCACCAGCATGACCCCGCCCCAAGCGGCCACCCAGGCGACCAGCCCGATCAGCCAGGCATCGAGAACAGCGGCGAAGTCCTCCTGGAAGATGAAGAACACCACGGCGATGAGTGAGAAGACGCCGACGAACAGGTTCAGCTTGCGGCGGCTGATCTTGATGTCCAGGGCCTGCGTGGCCACGGAGAAGGTGTAGATGTTCAGGATGTTGGTGGCGATGGGACCATGCAGGACCATGAGGAGGACCGGGAGGGCCAGGACGCCGAAGTTCTGGACAATGAGTTTTCCGGGGTCGATTTCGCCGCTGTTGGTGGCCAGGCTTGCTCCGAGGACGCCGAGCCACACCACAGGGATGAACTGGCCGAGGACAGAGGCAAGATACACCTTGCGTTTGGGGACCGAGGTGCTGACGAAACGGGAATAGTCCGCAGCGTAGGTGAACCAGGTGATGCCCCAGCCGATGCCAATCGCCGTCATCACTGCGCTCATGGCGGCGATGCGCTCGGAACCTTCAAGGATGTTGCCGGCCGGGCCTGCATAGCCCCAGTCGATCTTCATTCCGAACCACGCCACGCATGACATGACGGCCAGGATGATGATGGTGGGCGGAACCGTCCACTTTTCGAAGGCTGCAATAGCCTTGTAGCCGAACCAGGCGATGGCTACCTGGGCCGCCATGATGGCCGTGGCGACGCCGATCTTCCAGGCGTAGTTCTTGGCCTCCGGGTCAACCCAGCCAAGGGTGCCGAAGAGCGCCATGACCAGATCCAGGATGATCCAGGTGTTGACGGCGCACCAGCCGATCACCAGCAGGGCTTGGATGGCGGCGGGGAGGTAGTTGCCCCGGCGGCCGAACGCTGCGCGGGCCAACACCATTCCGGTGGCGCCGGTCTTCTGGCCAAGGAGGACAAAGCAGCCGAACAGCAGCATGCCGATCAGGTTTCCCAGGACCAGGACGATCACGGTGTCAGCGAAGCCAAGGCCAAGGTGGATGCCGAGGGCGCCGAGCACCCAGTTGATAGGTGCGAGGTTGGCGCCTGCCCAGATCCAGAACTGTCCGGAAACTTTGCGGGTGCGGTCTGATTCGGGAATGGGTTGAAGCCAGGCTTCGCTGTCGTGGCCCGGCGCCGTTGCCGGTCCTGACAGCGTTGAGCCCGGCTGGGAAGAGCCTGTTTGCGCTGAACTCGAACGCGAAGAAGAGAGGTTGTCTTGCATGGGGAGAGCCTCCGTGTATGAAAGGGACCCTTTCAGCGTATGTGCCCCGGATCACAGCAACAAGATACGATGTGTCTAAGCAAATAGATCGCAACCGTACGGAGTGTCATGTCCATAGCCCTGGGCTCGGCTTTGAAGTCTCAGAGCCTCAAATCCGCAGAACCCCGCTTCCTCAACAACGTCCCTGAGGCGTTGAGCCGCGCCGTCCGTTGGGTCCACTCCAGTGAAGTCCTGGACATCGCTCCGCTCCTCAGCGGCGGTGAGCTGTTACTCAGTGGCGGCCAAGCCCTGGCCGGCGTCACAGCCGAACGGCAAGCCGACTACGTCCGTGAGCTGGCAGCCCGGGGCATTGCTGCCTTGGCCCTCGAAACTGGTCCAGCCCTGCCCGAAGTTCCTGCACGCATGCTGGAGATCGCCGAGGCGGCAGGATTGCCCGTGATCGAGCTGCGCCACGTGGTTCCGTTTGTGGCAGTCATGCAGGAGATCAATTCGCTCCTGGTCAGCGAATCCGTGGAGCACCTTCAGCGCGGCGACCAAGCCAGCCACGCCATGGCAGCCGAGCTTGCCCACGGCGGCGGGCTCGATCAACTCCTGGCGGTGCTGTCCGAAAAAACGGGGGCAAGTGCGCGGCTGCTCTCACCATCGGGCGTCACCCTCAGTTCTGCAGGCTCGTTCGAAGTCGCCGGCAGCGTCACCATCGTGGACGTGCCGGTCCGCGGCGTCCTTGCCGCGCGGCTTGAACTGCACATGCCCGACGACGGCGACGGCGGCCTCGCGCGGGTGGCCGGCGAACGTTCCGTGGACATTCTGGGCTTGGCACTGTTGCAGCGTATGCCGCCGGGGCTGAAGGAATTGGCGGGCATCGAACTCATGCGTGCCATTAATTCGGGAGGACAGCACTGGCAACTTCAGCAGCTGGGTCCGGCGTCGGGGTTCCCTGCTCAGGGCGCGGTGGCCGCAGTGGTGATTCGATCAACCGGCGCCGGGCATTTGCGTCCGGCGGTGGACGCGTTGCTCCGGCTCTCTGTGCCGCATAGTGCGAGCTACGCCGACAACGCTGAGCTGATTGCACTCGCTGCTTTGGGGGAGGGGGCTGCCACCAGGCGTGCGCTGGTGGAAGCCTTGCGAGGGCTGGAAGTACCCACCGGATCCTTGGTGGCTGTGGGGCCATTGGGCAACGGGATTGCTGAGGCGCCCTGGTCCTTGGCGGAGGCCCGCCGAGCCTTTGATCTGGCCTCGCCAGGCAAAGGCGTTGTGGATGCCGACACCTTGGCCGTGGAGCTCCTGGCTCAGGAAACACTTGACCCGGCCACACGTGAAGGGTTCGTCCAGCGGCAGCTGGGTGCCGTCGTCGAGCATGATCGTCTGAAGAAGTCCCAACTCATGAGGACGCTGAGCGTGTGGCTGGATACGGGCTGCAACACGGCCCAGGCCGCCCGCGAGCTGCACTTGGAAAGGCAGTCCCTGCATCACCGGCTGCAACGGATCTTCGAGCTGTGCGGCGGTGACCCACGCGGGAACGGCCGGCTGGCTGCGCTGCATCTGGCAACTCGGCTGGCTCGGGTGTAACCCCGGTCTAACGCGAAATCGCGGGTCCGCTGCGAATTCGCCCGTCAGCAACAGCGAATTCACAGCCGACCCGCGATCTCGGCGGGGCAAGCACTACTTCAACACGATCGTCCTGTTCCCATTCAGGATGATCCGCCCCTCGCAGTGCCAGCGAACGGCGTTGCTGAGGGCCTTGCATTCTGTGTCCCGACCGGCGGCCACCAGATCGTCCGGTCCGAAAGTGTGGTCCACTTCCACTACTTGCTGGGCGATGATGGGTCCCTCATCCAGTTCACCATTTACGTAGTGGGCCGTGGCGCCCACAGTTTTCACTCCACGCGCGTAGGCCTGGTGGTAGGGCTTGGCGCCCTTGAAACTCGGCAGGAACGAGTGATGGATATTGATGGCGCGGCCGTCGAGCTTCCGGGCGAGGTCGTCGCTGAGGACCTGCATGTAGCGGGCCAGGACAATGAGTTCCACGTCCAGCTCGTCAATGATTTCCAGCAAGCGCCCCTCGGCCGCGGGCTTGGTGGCAGCCGTGACGGGGACGTGGAAGAACGGGATCCCGTGCCACTCCGCCAAGCCCTGATGGTCGGTGTGGTTGGACACTACGCCCACCACGTCGATGGGCAGCTCGCCGATCCGTGCCCGGAACAAGAGGTCGTTCAGGCAGTGCCCGAACTTGGAGACCATGATCAGCACGCGTCGCTTGTATCCCTGACGCTCAAGCTGCCAGTTCATGCTGTACTTATCGCCCACAGGGGCAAAAGCGTTCCGCAGCTGATCAACAGTGGAGTCATCGCCGTCGGACGCGAAATGCACGCGCATGAAGAAGTGGCCCTCTGCGCGGTCGCCGAACTGCTTGTTGTCGATGATGTCGCAGCCGTGGTCCAGCAGGAATCCGGACACGGCATGCACGATCCCGGGACCTTCGGGGCAGTCCAGGGTGAGGACGTGTTCCACCGTGGTCTCCGCGGAGGAGGCGGCAGTGGTTTCGGTTTGGATGGCAGTCATGGCTAGCACTCCACTACGTTGACGGCGAGGCCCCCACGGGAGGTCTCTTTGTACTTGGATTTCATGTCCGCGCCTGTCTCGCGCATGGTTTTGATGGCCTTGTCCAGGGACACTTTGTGGCTGCCATCGCCGTGCAAGGCAAGGCGGGCCGCGTTGATGGCTTTGACGCTGGCGATCGCATTGCGTTCGATGCAGGGGATCTGCACCAGCCCGCCCACGGGATCGCAGGTAAGGCCCAGGTTGTGTTCGATGCCCACTTCGGCGGCATTTTCCACTTGCTCGGGCGTCCCGCCAAGGACTTCGCAGAGGCCGGCCGCCGCCATGGAGCAGGCGGAACCCACTTCACCCTGACAGCCCACCTCGGCACCGGAGATGGACGCGTTGATTTTGAACAGGATTCCGACGGCGGCCGCCGCCAGCAGGAACCGCACGACACCGTCGTCGTTGGCTCCTGGAACAAACTTGGTGTAATAGTGCAACACTGCCGGGACAATGCCGGCAGCGCCATTGGTGGGCGCGGTGACGATCCTGCCGCCCGCAGCGTTTTCCTCATTCACTGCCAAGGCGAAGAGGTTGACCCATTCCATGGCGAGGAGCGGGTCCGCTGAGGCACTACCGTTCAGGTCCGCGTCGGTTTCGGAAAGCTTTTTGAACAACGACGGCGCCCGTCGCCTGACGCTCAAACCTCCCGGCAGGATTCCCTCGGCAGAGCAGCCGTTGTCAACGCACTCCTGCATGACAGCCCAAATGCCCAGCAGCCGTTCGCGGAGTTCCTCTTCGGAACGCCACACGAGTTCATTGGCCAGCATGACGTCCGAGATGGACATGCCTTCGCGCTCGCAGATCGCCAGGAGTTGGTCCGCCGTGGTGAAGGGGTAGGGGAGAACGGTGTCATCGGCTACCACTTTGTCGGTGCCGGTTGCGTCCCCGTCCACCACGAAGCCGCCACCGATGGAGTAGTAGCTGCGTTCCCGGAGCACGCCGCCCGTGTGGTCCAACGCGCGGAACGTCATGCCGTTGGGGTGTGCAGGCAGCGACTTGCGGCGGTGCAGGACCACGTCCTCGTCCCAGTTGAAGTCCACCCGGTGGTTGCCGCCCAGACGCAGTTCCGCCTCGAGTGCCGCCGCCGCGACCTGGTCGTCGGCCGTATGGGTGTTCACGGTTTCGGGGGAGTGGCCTTGCAGCCCCAGCACCACGGCTTTGTCTGAGCCGTGGCCCCGGCCGGTGGCGCCCAGGGAGCCGAAAAGCTCAGCCTGGACGCGCACCGTGGCCGGAAGCTGGCCGGACGATTCGAGACCGTCCGTGAACTGCTTTGCCGCGCGCATGGGGCCAACCGTGTGTGAAGACGACGGCCCGATGCCAACAGAAAACAGGTCAAGCACACTCAGTGCCATCAGGGGACCTCAGGGGAGGCGTATTCCCTCATGGCGTCCAGCAGCCAGCGGCCCAGGAAGTCGGCAAACGAGGCCCGGGGAAAGATCCGGTAGGAGTCCTCGGAAGTCTTCCACAGCATCACCGGGATGTGTGCAAGTTCCGTGGAAACGGCCGTGCCCGGCTTGAAGACACGCGGGTGCAAGTCCAGCGCGCAGGTCTTTTCCAACACTGCCCGGGCGTGGCTGCCGGAGAGCTCGAACGTGGTTCGGTTGGCGGACAGGTCCACCACCTGGCCTGCGTCGTTGCCCAGTGCAGTGGTCAGATCGCTGACCAAGGATCCGCCCAGTGAATCGTGGGCTTCCTCCGGCGCCACCACCATGAACTCGGTGGGGCCGAGCCACAGGGTGTTGACGGAATCCGTCCCCGTCACTTCACCGCAAGCGGCAGGCAAGCCGCCGGTCACGGACGCAACGCGGGCGCCGGCGTTGGACGTCCGGTCAACCCGGATGCCCACCATGGCCTGGTACGGGATCTCGGTGAGTGTCACTATGCCCGGAACTGAGCCGGACGTGAACGCCTCAGCCAGGTGCTGGGCCGGGCTGCGCCGTGCCCCACGAACACTGTTCACGGTTTCTGCGGGGGTTGCTGTTTCAGCCATCTTTGCGGGTCCCTTCAGCATCGAAAAGTACGGTTTCGCCAACAACCACGTCCACCAATTGGTCTCCCAGCGAGGCCACCAAGGTCTCGCCGATGCGGTTGCGGCCGTTCTGGATAAGTGCCAGGCCGAAGGAACGGCCCAGCGCGGCGCTGTGGTAGCTGGAGGTCACGAAGCCCTCCATGGGGACGGGTCCGTTGGCCGGGTTGACGGGGATGCCCTTCTCCACCAGCTGCGTGCCTTCCGGCAACCGCAGCGAGTGGTCTACGGGAAGAACGCTCACCAGGTGCTTGCGGTCTTCGCGGCTTGCGTCCTGCCGGAGGTAGGAGCGCTTGCCGATGAAGTCCTTGGCCTTGGAAACGATCCAGTCCATGCCCGCGTCCTGCGGGGTGACCGTACCGTCGGTGTCCTGCCCCACGATCGGGTAGCCCTTCTCGGCGCGGAGCACGTGCATGGTCTCCGTACCGTAGGGGGTGATGTTGAACTCGGCACCCGCGGCAGCAACAGCTTCCCAGGTGTTGAGTCCGTACCAAGACGGGATGTTAATTTCGTAGGCGAGTTCGCCGGAGAAGGAGATGCGGCAAACGCGTGCCTGCACTCCGGACGCCAACGTGGTTTCGCGGAAGGTCATGAACGGGAAGTTCTCGGCCTCCAGGCCACCGTTTTCGGCGAGCTGGGGTGCAACCTTGGCGATCACGGCGCGGGATTTCGGGCCAACCACGGCAATGGTGCTCCACTGTTCAGTGACGGACGTGCAGACCACGTCGAGTTCCGGCCACTCTGTCTGGTGCCACTCTTCCAGCCAGTCCAGCACCTTGGCTGCGCCGCCGGTGGTGGTGGTCATGAAGTAGCGGTCATCATCCAGGCGCAGGGTCACGCCGTCGTCGAAGATCATGCCGTCCAGGGTGCACATCACGCCGTAGCGTGCGGATCCCGGTGCGAGCTTCTTGAAGGCGTTGGTGTACACGCGGTTCAGGAATTCACCCGCGTCCTTGCCGCGGATCTCGATCTTGCCCAGCGTGGTGGCGTCCATGAAGCCCACGGAATCGCGGACGGCGGCGCATTCACGCAGGACTGCCGTGTCCATGTCCTCACTGCCCTGCGGGTAGTACCAGGGGCGCTTCCACTGTCCAACATCTTCGAACAGTGCGCCTTGGGCCACGTGCCACGGGTGGATGGAGGTGACTCTTGCGGGGTCGAACAACTCGCCGCGCTGGCGGCCAGCCAGGGCTGCGAAGGCGACAGGGGTGAACGGTGCACGGTACGCCGTGGTTCCGATCTCGCCGACGCCGGGGATGCTCTCTGCGCCACCGAACTTCAGTGCTGCGGCGATGACACCGATCGCGTTGACGCCGGACGTCTTGCCCTGATCGTTGGCCGTGCTGATGGAGGTGTACCGCTTCACGTGCTCCACGGACCGCATGCCCGCACCGGTGGAGCGGAGGACATCGGCCACGGACTGGTCGCGCTGGAAGTCCACAAAGTGGTGGTGCCACTCGCCGGGCTCGCCGGTCTGGCCGGGAACCAGCCAGAGCTGACGGCTCGGTGCACTTGCCACGGGAGCCTGCAGTTCCATCGGGGTTGTTGCGGATTCGAACCCGGCAGCGATGGATGCTGCTGCTCCGGCCGAGATACCTTCTGCCAGGCAGTCCTGGAGTTCGTAGCTGCCCCGGCCTGCGCCCACCACCTGCTGGTCCCTTACGGGAGCGGTGGGGATGAACGCTGCGAGCTCGTCATCCCAACGCAGTTTGCCTTGACGCTGGCTGTGGAGGTGAACCACCGGGCTCCAACCACCAGAAACTGCAAGAAGATCGGCAGCCAGCTCTTCGACGCCCGAGGTGAGTTCGCCGTCGTCGTTAATACTGCGGACGGTGACCCCGTTCAGGCGGCCACTCTCATCCGCGGAGGTGTCAGCCACGGCGCTGCCGATGAGGACCCGGGTACCGGACTCGACGGCGGCGGCGGCCTTCGCGCTGATCTGCGGACGGGCGTCGACGACGGCGGCAACCGCCACGCCTGCTGCCTTCAGATCCGCGGCAAGAGCGTAAGCGGAATCGTTGGTGGTGCTGATGACCACGCGCGATCCGGCGGCCACGGCGTAACGGTTCAGGTAAGTGCGGGCTGCCGAGGCGAGCATGATGCCCGGGCGGTCGTTGTTCTCGAAGACCAGCGGACGCTCATGGGCGCCCGGAGCCAGGACAACCTGCTTGGCACGGATGTGCCAAATACGCTGGCGGGAGACACCCGATGCTGCCGGAACGCTCAAGTGGTCGGTACGGTTCTGGGCTGCGATGAAGTAGTTGGAGTCGTAGGAGCCGAATGCGGTGGTGCGGTTCAGCACCGTGCATTCAGCGGCAGAAACCAGCTCGGCCTCCACGTCCGCAACCCACTCCAGGGCCGGCTTGCCCTCGATTTCTTCCGCCAGATCCGGGGCTGTGGAACCGGAGAGCAGTGAGCCGCCGAGCTCGGGCTGGTCGTCGATGAGGATGACGCGGGCGCCGGTGCGGACAGCTTCGCGGGCCGCTGCCAGGCCGGCGATGCCGCCGCCGACAACCAGTACATCCGTGTGGACGTACTTCTTGTCGTACTCGGCCTTGTCCTCGTTCGGGTCAAGCTTGCCCAGACCGGACAGGAGCTCAACGTTCATGCCGTCCACCAAGGAAACTGCGGTGGCGGGAAGCATGGACTCGGCAACGTGGCCCGGGAAGCGGGGAGCGATCTTGACCAAGGCGTTGGACTCTTCTACGCCGGCTGCCATGATGCCGCGGGGGCGGTCCTCATAAAGGGAGTTGCCGGCGTTGATGTGGCCATTGGCCAGCAGTGCCGAAGCGATGGTGTCCCCCGGGTGGCCGGTGAATTCCTGGCCGTCCACGGTGAAGCGCCAGGAGATGCTGCGATCGATGCGTCCGCCGGTGGCGAGGCGTGCGTTCTTGCTGGTCACTTCTAGACTCCTTCCGAAGAGATGGGGGTGGTAGCTGTGGGGGAGGCGGCGCCGGGAGAGAGGCCCGGTTCGCCGGCTTGGCCGAACTCACCGGCCTGGGTGAACTCGCCCGGCTGTTCCGGTGCTTTCTTTGGACTCGTCACCTTGATGTCCGGCCGGGGCTGGCCCATGCCGTAGATGGAGTGAATCTCGTAGCTCACGGTGTCGCGGAGCATGTTGAACCACTGGCGGCAGCCTGTGCTGTGGACCCAGCGTTCTGCGAAAGTTCCCTTGGTGTTCTCGCGGTAGAACAGGTATTCAGCCCATTCGCGGTCCGTGAGGTCGTTGGGGCTCTCCGGGTAGGCGACGTGTGCTTGGCCGCCGTAGTGGAATTCGGTTTCGTCGCGTGGCCCGCAGTTGGGGCATGAAATGAGGAGCATGTCTTTTCCTGTCCTGTCCTGGCTAGTGGGCTACGGCTGCGGCGCCGTGTTCGTCGATCAAGGCGCCGGTCTCGAAGCGTTCCAGCGCGAAGGGCTTGTTCAGCTGGTGCGGAGCGCCGGTGGCGATGGTGTGCGCGAAAGTCAGGCCCGCCGCCGGAGTGCCCTTGAAGCCGCCGGTTCCCCAGCCACAGTTGACGAACATGTTCTCCACCGGGGAGAGGCCAACAATCGGGGAAGCATCCAAGGTGGTGTCCACAATGCCGCCCCAGGTCCGGAGCACGTGGGCCCTGGCGAAGATCGGGAAGAGCTCAACGGCTGCTGCCATCTGCTCCTCGATCACGTGGAACGAGCCGCGCTGGCCGTAGCCGTTGTAGGAGTCCACACCGGCGCCCATTACCAGTTCGCCCTTGTGGGCCTGGGATACGTAGACGTGGACGTGGTTGGACATGACCACCGTGGGGTGGACCGGCTCGTGCAGTTCAGACACCAGCGCCTGGAGCGGGTGGCTCTGGATCGGCAGGCGGAAGCCTGCCATTTCTGCCAGGACCGAGCTGTGGCCGGCGGCGCAGAGGCCTACCTTTTCGGTGTTGATGGTGCCGCGCGTGGTCTGGACACCGGTGACCTTGTTGCCGTCCTTGATGAAGCCGGTAACTTCGCAGTTCTGGATGATGTCCACGCCAAGCTCATCGCACTTGCGGGCGAACGCCCAGGCCACGTGGTCGTGCTTGGCGATGCCTGCGCGTGGCTGGTACGTGGCGCCCATGACGGGGTAGCGGATGTTGTCGCTGATGTTCAGGATGGGGCAAAGTTCCTTGACCTGCTGCGGGTCAAGCCATTCGGCGTCAACGCCGTTGAGCCTGTTGGCGCCCACCCGGCGTACGCTTTCGCGGACATCGCCCAGGGTGTGGGCCAGGTTCATGACGCCGCGCTGGCTGAACAGGAAGTCGTACTCCAGCTCTTCCGGGAGGATTTCCCAGAGCTTGAGGGCGTGCTCGTAGATGGCTGCGCTCTCGTCCCAGAGGTAGTTGGAACGGATGATGGTGGTGTTGCGGGCCATGTTGCCACCGGCCAGCCAGCCCTTTTCAAGGATGGCGATATTCGTCATCCCGTGGTTCTTCGCCAGGAAGTATGCGGTGGCCAGGCCATGCCCGCCGCCGCCCACAATCACGGCGTCGTAGCTTTTCTTCGGGTCCGGGTTGCGCCAGAGGAAGTCCGGGTGTTCGGGGAGGTGGTCTGCACTCACTTGGCTGCTCCAATCAGTTCTGCTTCGGTTACGGCGCCATTGCCGTTGTGGTTTAGGTGCGGGTAGAGGGGGAACTTGTTCGCCAGGGCGGTCACGCGGTTGCGGAGTTCGACGGCGGTGGTCTCGTCCAGGGTGACGTCACCTTCGGCGCCTGCCTGGGTGCCTGCTTGGGTGCCGCTGTTCGCTGCGGCGATCAACGCCGTCGCAATGATGTCCGAAACTTCGGTGAAGTCCTCGGCGCCGAAGCCGCGGGCGGCTAGGGCTGGGGTGCCGATGCGCAGGCCGGACGACACCATGGGTGGGCGGGGGTCGAACGGGACGGCGTTGCGGTTGACGGTGATGCCGATCCGGTGCAGCGTGTCCTCGGCCTGCTGGCCGTTGAGGACCGAGTGGCGGAGGTCGGCGAGGACAAGGTGGACATCGGTTCCGCCGCTGACAACGGAGATGCCGGCTGCGGCAACGTCGTCCTGCAGGAGGCGCTGGGCCAGGATCTTGGAACCCTCAAGGACGCGGAGCTGGCGTTCCTGAAACTCGGGCTCGGAGGCCATCTTGAAGGCAACGGCCTTGGCTGCGATGACGTGTTCCAGCGGACCACCCTGCTGGCCGGGGAAGACTGCCGAGTTAACCTTCTTGGCGATCTCGGCGTCGTTGGTCAGGATCACGCCACCGCGCGGACCGCCGAGGGTCTTGTGGGTGGTGCTGGTGACAATGTGGGCGTGCGGCACGGGGCTGGGGTGGAGCCCAGCGGCCACGAGGCCGGCAAAGTGGGCCATGTCCACCATGAGGTAGGCGCCCACCAGGTCAGCGATGCGGCGGAATTCAGCGAAGTCCAACTGGCGGGAGTACGCCGACCAGCCGGCCACGATCAGCTGCGGCTTGCTCTCCAGAGCCAAGCGCTCAACTTCAGCCATATCTACGGTATGGGTGTCCTCGCGGACTCCGTACGGAACAACCTTGTACAACTTGCCGGAGAAGTTGATGCGCATGCCGTGGGTCAGGTGGCCGCCGTGGGCGAGGTTCAGGCCCATGATGGTGTCGCCCGGGGTGATCAGTGCGTGCATGGCCGAGGCGTTGGCCTGGGCGCCGGAGTGGGGCTGGACGTTGGCGAACTCTGCGCCGAACAGGGCTTTCAAGCGGTCAATGGCGAGCTGTTCAATCACATCAACGTGTTCGCAGCCGCCGTAGTAGCGCTTGCCGGGATAGCCCTCGGCGTATTTGTTGGTCAGCACCGAGCCCTGGGCTTCCATGACGGCCGTAGGAGCGAAGTTCTCAGAGGCGATCATTTCCAGCGTGGACTGCTGGCGGATGAGTTCCTGGGCGATCGCCTGATCGACCTCCGGGTCCGCCTGTGCAAGCGGGCGGATCAGCGGTTCAACCATGGTGTTCTCCTTCAAAAGCTTGTCTAGTGGCCGACTGTTAGGCAACTGATATATTAGAACTATTGCCATAGTATGTTGAAGATCACATGGTCGTCAACAGGTCCGGGAAACTCATCCGTGGGACCGTGGTTGTGACAACGGGAGAGAGCAATGAGCGCAGCACTTGAAGCACTGGAGTCAGCTCCGCAGGGCACGTCCCTAGCAGAGAACGCCTACCTGCTGCTGCGCGACAGGCTCATCATGCTGGACGTCAAACCCGGCGACCCCATCAACGACGGCCAGATCGCCGCCGAACTGGGCGTCGGGCGCACTCCTGTCCGCGAAGCCATCAAGCGCCTCGAAAGCGACCACCTCGTGGTGTCCTACCCCCGGCGCGGCACGTTCGCCACCGGCGTGGACATCACCCAGCTCGCCGAGGTCTCCGAAATCCGCGAACTGCTGGAACCGCTCGCCTCCAGGAAAGCTGCCCGGATGGCCAGCCCCGCCATGCGTTCCGAGCTCCGCGCCGTCGCCGCCGCGATCCGGGATCTTGAAGGTCAGGACAATTCCTCCCAGGAACTGATGCGCTACGACATCCAGGTGCACAGGCTAATCTACAAAGCCTCCGCCAATGCGCATCTTGAAGATGTCCTCATCCGGTACGACAACCTCGCCACCCGCATCTGGTGCCACATGCTCGAGAAGATGCCCTCCGTTTCCGGCCACATCTCCGAGCACGTCGACCTCCTCACGGCCATTGCCGACGGCGACGAAGACCGTGCCGCAGAGCTCGCCCTGCACCACGTAGTCAGCTTCGAAGAGACCATCCGCAAGGTCCTCTAGCTTTCCTGCCCTGCCGTGCTCCCGCCTTCCGGCGGCGGGCTCATCCTCTGCGCGCTAGGTCGTCACTCCCTTAGACGCGCGCTGCCGGATAACCCCACCCCCTCCCGATCCACTCTCACATCCCGCGGTTTTGAGCTGATCGCTCTCTCAGGTCTTGCGGGTTTGGGTGGGTCGCTCTCTCACGTCTTGCGGGTTTTTTGGCGTCGCTCTCTCACGTCTTTCGGTTTTGAGCGGGTCGCTCTCTCACATCCCGCGGTTTTGAGCTGATCGCTCTCTCACGTCCCACTGGGAGTTGCTGGATGCAATCTCCAGTGGGCCTATGGGGCCGACTTGCCCTAGGTTGCAAGCCTCGCCGCCCGGCCCGCGGGAACGTGGACAGCAGCCAGGAACGAAGGGCTCGACGTCGATGTGGACTTGAGTGCCGACGACGCCTCCTCTGCGGCCGTATGGTTTTCT
>NZ_SDXQ01000015.1:0-60350 GCF_006964045.1 Arthrobacter sp. TS-15
CCCGCGCCCAGCAACCCCTGGCCGCCTAACCAAAAGCAACAACGAGACCTGTCGCAAAAACTTGACGACCGCACTCTTCGCCCTAATGAGAGAGCGATCGAGTTTGGGGGGTGGGATGTGAGAGAACGATCGGGTTTTGGGGGTGGGATGTGAGAGAGCGTCGTTAGGAGCAACTGTGTTGGGTTCGATGCAACAGCCGCCTTTCATGCATCAGTCCACGCCACTCAGCTGTTTAGTCCGGTCGGCCAGAGTGAGCTGATGCTTATCCGTCACAACTAACCCTTGACCGTGGCGCCGCTCACACATATTCTGGTGCAACAGCGTTGCGCTGAATGCAACCCAAATCAATTTTGGTGGACACATGAGCAATGAATCATCTGTGGCAGCCGCTCCAGGCAGCCCCTCCCACATCTCCCACGCACCAGGTTCCCAACCGGAAGTCAGCAAGGACACTCGACGGCGAGTGGTCACCGCAAGCTTCATCGGGAACTTTGTTGAGTGGTTCGACTACGCCGTGTACGGATACCTGGCCGGCGTCATCTCTACTGTTTTCTTCCCCGAGTCAGACCGCCAGACGGCCCTGCTCGCAACCTTCGGCGTGTTTGCCATCAGCTTCTTCGTCCGGCCCTTGGGTGGTTTCATCTGGGGCCACATCGGGGACAAGCTGGGCCGCAAGCAAGCGCTGAGCCTGTCAATCGTCCTGATGTCCGTGGCGACGTTCTGCATCGCACTCATCCCCGGCTACGCCACGATCGGCGTGATGGCGCCCATCCTGCTCCTCCTGGTAAGAGTCGTCCAAGGCTTCTCCGCAGCCGGCGAGTACGCCGGGGCGTCTGCCTTCCTGGTGGAGTATGCGCCGGCGAATCGGCGCGGACTGTATGCCGCCGTCGTGCCTGCCAGTACCGCAGCGGGTCTGCTGCTGGGGTCCTTGCTGGCCGCCCTGCTGAGTTCAGTCCTGACCGCGGAGCAGCTCAACGAATGGGGTTGGCGATTGCCGTTCCTGTTGGCTGCGCCCATGGGATTGATCGGCCGGTATATCCGGACCAAGCTCGAGGACACGCCGGCTTTCCGTGAACTCGCCGCCAAGGACAATGCGGTCAAAGCCCCTGCCTTCGCCATGTTCAGGACGTACCGGAAGCAACTCATCATTGCCACGGGAGCAGTGTTGCTGAACGCTGTGGGCTTCTACGTGATCCTCAGCTACATGCCCACGTACTTGTCGGAGGAACTGGGCTTTGGGGCAACGGAATCATTCCTTGCCACCACCATCGCCTTGGCCAGCTACATCGGCTTCATCTTCCTGACCGGCATGGCGTCGGACAGGTTCGGCCGCAAGCGGATGCTCATCACGGCATCAGTGCTTTTCATGCTGCTGACGGTGCCGGCTTTCATGCTCCTGGATACCCGCAATTTCCTGGTGATCGTGCTGGTGCAGATACTCCTGGGCGGAATGCTGACCCTCAACGACGGAACCTTGCCGAGCTTCCTGGCCGAGCTCTTTCCTACGAAGGTCCGGTACACCGGATTCGCCGTCAGCTTCAATCTCTCCAATGCCCTGTTCGGCGGCACCGCGCCGTTCATGGCCACCCTTCTTATCGGCATGACCCACAACCAACTGGCTCCCGGTTGGTACCTCGTGGCTGCCGCTCTGGTTTCCCTCATCGCAGTCCTGTTCGCCACCGAGACTTCCAAAAAGCCTCTGCTGCAGGACTAGTACAACCCACCCATTGAAAGGAACAACCATGACCATCACCCAGAACGAGGCCGTCAACGATGTGGCCAAGCTCGAGCGCACCAAGGTCCTCAACAACGGCGAAAAAGTATCGCTGACCTTCTCCGACGCCGAGTTCGAGCGTCGCCTCTCCGGCCTCCGCCGCATCATGGCCGAGAAAGACCTCGACGCCGTCATCCTCACCAGCTACCACTCCATCAAGTACTACTCCGACTTCCTCTTCACCTACTTCGGCCGCTCCTACGGCATGGTGGTCACCAAGGATGACACGGTCACCATCACGGCAAATATCGACGCCGGGATGCCTTGGCGCCGCAGCTACGGCGAGAACCTGGTGTACACGGACTGGCGCCGTGACAACTACATCCACGCCATCCAGGAAGTCCTGCGCACCCGCGGCATCAACCCGCGCCGCATCGGCGTCGAAGATGACTCGCTGCCGCTGGACAACCGCAATAAGATCCAGGCCGCTTTCTCCGGAGCAGCGCTGGTTGACGTAGCCCAGGCAGCAATGCGTCAGCGCATGATCAAGTCGGACGAGGAAATCGCGGTCATCAAGCACGGCGCCCGGATCGGTGACCTGGGCGGCGAGGCCATCCGCAACGCCATCACGGCCGGGATCACCGAGTACGAGGTGGCTCTGATCGGTACCGAGGCCATGGTTCACGAGATTGCCCGGACCTTCCCGGACTCTGAAATCCGCGACACCTGGGTGTGGTTCCAGTCCGGCATCAACACAGATGGTGCACATAACTGGGCCACCACCCGCAAGATCCAGGAACACGACATCCTGTCCCTGAACTGTTTCCCCATGACCAGCGGCTACTACACGGCCCTGGAGCGCACCCTGTTCTACGGCGAACCGGACGCCCGCTCTCTGGAACTGTGGAACATCAACGTGGAGGTCCACAAGCGTGGTCTGGAGCTCATCAAGCCCGGTGCTGTGTGCAAGGACATCGCCGCCGAGCTCAACGAGATCTACGTCAGCCACGGCTTGTTGGCCAACCGGACCTTTGGCTACGGACACTCCTTCGGTGTGTTGAGCCACTACTACGGACGCGAGGCAGGCCTTGAACTCCGCGAGGACATTGACACCGTCCTGGAGCCGGGCATGGTGGTGTCCATGGAGCCGATGATCACGGTGCTGGACGGCCAGCAGGGTGCTGGCGGCTACCGCGAGCACGACATCCTGGTGGTGGGCGAAGACGGCGCGGAGAACATCACTAAGTTCCCGTTCGGCCCCGAGTACAACATCATCGGAGCCTAGTGACCCGGCCGGTGGACACAGCGTGGTGTCCACCGGCCGAATCCGGGTGGGGCCGTCCGCCGTCGAAATATCTCCAGCGAAATATAGTGAACCCATGACTCCCACCGAATCCAGCGACACTCTTGAGAACAGCAACAGCACTGGTGACAGCAAAAACACCTCGGTGATCGTCAACGCCATCGCCGTCTTGAGGAGCTTCACTGCTGACGAGCCGCTCCTGGGAGTCACCGAAATCGCCGGCCGCATTGGCCTGCACAAGAGCACCGTCTCCCGGATCCTCGCGACGCTGGAACAGGAGAATCTTGTAGAGCGCGACGTCGATTCGCGCAGGTTCCGCTTGGGGCTGGGCATGATCGCCATGGCGGGCCCCCTCCTGGCGGAACTCGAAGAGCGTCGCGTTGCCTACCCTGTGCTGCGCGAACTTACTGAGCGGACGGGTGAGACCAGCGCGTTGATGGTGTGGAACGGCAACGAGTCCATGTGTGTGGAGCAGATCCCCAGCCGTCACCAGGTCAAGCATCTCGCTCCGTTGGGTGCCCGCTACAACGAGGCCCTGAGTTCATCGGTGCAGGTCTTCCTTGCTTCGGAGAACGAGGACCGGGTGCGCCAGTTGCTGCGCAGCGGATCGATCACGCTGACCGGCGTGGACGAGGACGCGGTTGAGGCCTACTTGCTTCGCCTGAAGGAATCGATGGAGCGTGGCTGGGCAGTGAACTTCGGTGAGACATCCATCGAAGAAGTGGGCGTGGCCTCACCCGTGTACGACCACCGCGGCAACATGGTGGCCTCCGTCCTGATCCCAGCCCCGAAGTTCCGTGTTTCGCAGGACACCCTCAACAGTCTCGGCGAAGCCTGCGCCGCAGCAGCGGCCAAGGTGACCACGCGGTTGGGTGGACGTGCTCCGCGCTAAGCCGGGTACCGCCGTCGGGCCCTCAAGCGGTGGGTGCGAAAAAACGGCGGCCGTCCCGCTTAAGGGGACTGCCGCCGTCGTTATTCTGCAAGACGTGCGGAAGGGGCTACATCTTCCGTCGCGCTGTGGTTGTTTCGTCCATGGCGTCCCTACCGAGCCAGGCTCCCAGACCGATCATGGCAACGCCGAGGATCAGGTGCAGCCAGTTGTCAGCGGTGTTGAACGGGACAAAGTTGGCGCCTGTTTCCTGGTTGATGACCAGGCCATAGATCCAAAGAACGATGTACACGGCGCCGCCGCCCAAGAGGAACAGGCGGGCCATGCGTGCGTTCCTTGCCATGGCCAAGCCGGCCACGCCAAACAGCAGATGAACGATGTTGTGGAGTACGGACACTTGGAAGACTCCAAGCAGCATGGCGCCGGATTCATGTCCCGCAAAGGTCATGGCGCCGAAATTGGTGGTAATTCCCGGGATAAAGCCCAGGACGCCAACCAGCAGAAATACAATGCCAACGCCCATGGCGGTGTTGCGTAGCGTCAACCCCATCATGTGGTGGTGTTCGGCGGGGTGCGAAGCGGTGGTCATCAAGTCCTCCCTTTCACGCTGTTACCCGGCTCTTCTCATGGAGAGCCGACCTGCGGCAAGGGCTGTGGCAAAAACCTTGCCGACGCCGCCATAATACTCCTGAAATGCCTCCGATAGCAGGGGATGTGCCCAGTTCAGCGGCGGTTAGCATGGAATTATGAGCCAAGCTCCCAACGGACGCGTGCACACGATTTTCCACGACACCCGCGATCTCACTCCTTTCCGCGAGGGCTACGTCCGCACCTCTGTGCGGGGGCTCGCTGACGGCGTGAATGATGTGCTCTCCGGTGTCCTGAGCGGCCGCGATCATGCACGGTTGACGGTAGTCGGCAACGTACCGCGGCTGAGGATGTTGTCCTCCAAGACGGCGAAGGCCATGCACGAGGCCGTTTTCACCTCCACGGAGCCGGATCGGCTTCTGGCCTTCGGCCGCATGTATCCCGGGTGGGCGGGCCTGTGCCATGTGATGGCTGGGTTGCTCGCGTACAAACATGGCGGGTTTTTGAGGGCGTCCGAGCTTCTGCAACGCGGTTTAACAACAAGGATCGACGACGACGCCAGCCAGTTCTCGGCAATGTACCTTGGGCAGGTGGTCACCAAGGTTGAGGTGGCCGAACGGATTGAGGTTCCGGTCCTGTTCAGTGAGGAGTCCGTGTTTTTGGCGCTGTCCCATTGCCTTCGGGAAATGGGGATGACCGAGGCGGCGTTGGAAGCAGTGGTGACGTTGCCGCCGTCGTTGCCTTCGGCGTTGGCGCGCTGCACAGCGGCGTACTCGTTGGAACGGCACCGTGATGTGGTCCTGTGGACTGAGGGTTTGCTGAACACGGACGACCTCTCGGCGGCGCTTTTGCTGATCCGGGCGCGGTCGCAACGGGCCAGGGGTGACTTCGAGTCGGCTCAGGTGGCCCTCAAAGAAGTGCTCCGGCGTCGTAAGACCAATTTGGCGCTGAAGAATGATGCGTTGACTGACAGGGCCCTGCTCGCTCTTGACCAGGGCCGGCGGACGTTGACTCCGTGGTCCAAACGGCCGGCCCCGCCTGCGGAGCTGGAGACTTTGGAAGTGATCCGGAAGGATGCCGAGATGCGGCGTCTATGGGAGAACGACTTCAGGCAGCTGGGCGGCGAATAACAACCATTGTGCCTTCCCTGGGAAAGGCGTAATCTCTTAATCAATCAAACGGTTGATCAATTATTCAGTTGATCAAAGAGTTGATGATGAGAGGTTGATGCGGCAGTGGAGGAAGAAGCTCTGGACAGGGCCTTCATGGCTTTGGCGGATCCGGTGAGGCGGGCCATGGTGGCACGCCTGTCCCGGGGAGACGCCACCGTCAACGAGCTCGCTGAACCGTTCGCCATCACCAAGCAGGCGGTTTCCAAACATATACAAGTCCTGGAGCACGCAGGATTGGTAACCCGCTCACGCGACGCCCAGCGCAGGCCTGTCCACTTGGATGCTGCCGCCTTGGAGCGGCTGACCGCATGGATTGACCAGTACCGGCTGATCGCCGAGTCGCGCTTCCGGCAGCTGGACGAGCTGCTGGGTGCCGGTGACTCTCACCAACAACAAGAAAACAAACCAGCAAAGAAGAAAGAGGAACTGAAATGAGCAATCCAACAACAATCACCGCTGACCCTGGCGTCCCGTTCGTTGACACGGTCCGTGAATTCGATGCCCCGGTCAGTGCGGTCTTCAAAGCCCACGTTGACCCGGATCTCTTGGCTAAGTGGCTGGGCCCGCGCAGTACTCAAACGAAAATTACCGAGTACAACGCCACCACTGGCGGCAGCTGGCGCTACGAGAGCGGCGACGATAACGGAATGGCCGGATTCCGCGGCGTTTTCCACACGGTCGAACCCGACGCTTTGATCATCCAGACCGTCGAGTTCGAGGGCGCGCCCAACCAAGTGGTCATCAGCACCACCACTTTCGAAGATATCGATGGCAGGACGCGGATGTCCGCGCACGAGGTCTACCCCTCGGTTGAAGCAAGGGACATGGCTTTGGCTACCGGAATGGACTACGGCGTGATCGAAGGATACGAGCGCCTGGATGAGCTGCTTGCGGCCTAGCGGCGTGCCGGCTATATCTGCTGCAGAAGCGGAAGGAGTTGCTCGGATAGCAGCACTGTCCCCAGCCCGATCATGATAATTCCGCTGATCAGGGTCACAACGCGGGCGGCTCCGGGCCGGGAAGCCAGCAGCTTCCTGGAGGTCAATGCGACGGCGGTGTACACCATCCCGGCCAGGATCACGAAAGTCAGGCCCAGCAAGCCGGACTGGACCGGAACCGGCAGTGCCGCCTCGGGGCTGACGAACTGTGGCACCAGCGCCACGAAGAAGAGCAGGCCTTTGGGATTTATACCGCTGGTGCCCATGCCCTGAAGGAAGGTGCGGAGCTGGTTTCCAGACTGCACGACGCCGCCTTCCGCACTGAAGCTCGCGCCTCGCCACGAGCGGATGGTAGCCACGCCGAGCCACAGCAGGTACGCGGCTCCTGCGATGGTCAGCCACCCCAGTAGTCCCGGAACTCCAGCAAGCAGGGCCGCCAGCCCAGCCGCCATCAGCAAGGTATGGATCACATACCCGCTGCACAGGCCGGCGACGGCGGGGACGAAGCTGCGTTGCTTGAGTCCGGCCGAAATCGAGTAAGCCCAGTCGACGCCGGGCGTGCACGCCAAGCTGACGGCGACGATCATGAAGGCCATAAACAGCTGCGGGTTCACGTTTTCTCTCCAGGGCTAGGTGGTAGGAAAACTCTAGGGAAAAACCGGCCATAAGTGTTCCTCTTTTTAGCCCGCCAACCGCCGTTCCCGGTAAGATTATTGCGTGATTGACGGGATCGATAGAAGTATTTTGCGCCACCTCCAAGACGACGGCCGGATGACTGCCACAGCCCTTGCTTCGAAGGTGGGTTTGACGGTGGCTCCCTGTCACCGGCGGCTCCGCGATTTGGAATCCTCGGGGGTGATCCGCGGCTACCGCGCAGACATCGACCCTGCCGCAGTGGGCCTGGGTTTCGAAGCGATTGTTTTTGTGACCCTCAAGCAGGTGGAACGCACCATCATGGCGGAGTTTGAAGAGCGCGTCACCGCCAGTCCCAACATCGTGGAGGCGCAGCGGCTCTTCGGGTCGCCTGACTATCTGCTGAAGGTCATTGCCGCGGACCTCCCCGCGTATCAGCGGTTCTACGACGACGAACTGGCGGCCCTTCCCGCGGTTGAACGGCTGACCTCAACGCTGGTGATGAAGAACCTGAAAACCAACATCGGACCCCCGGTCTAAGGCCCTACTCCGCGAGCAAGCCAGTGGTCCGGTAGGGGATCACTTCCCGGAGGAACATGCTGGTTGATGTGCGCACTATCCCGGGGCACAGGCGAATCTCTTCGGATACCCGGTAAAGATCGTCCGGACTCTTGGCCACCACTCTGATGATGAGGTCGGTATCTCCAGCGGGGGCGTGGCATTCAAGGACTTCGGGTATTTCCCGCAGGGCAGCGATGGCCTCATTCAGGTGACTTTGATCGAGTTCTGCACTCACGGCGGCTGCCACGCCACGGCCTAGAGCCGAGGGCAGGACGCGGCTGCTGTTGGGGCGGAGGGCGCCGGACGCCGTCATTCGCTCCAGGCGTGACTGAACTGTTCCGCGAGCGAGGTGCAACTTCTGGGCCAACACCATGATGGGCACGCGGGGATCTTCATCCAAAGCGGCGAGGATCCGGCGGTCCGTGGCGTCGAGTTCCTGCAAAGTGACCACTCCCTGACTAAGTTTTCACGTAAGACTGGTCAGATCGACTAATCGTTCTGATGTCCGTTGCACCAACTGTATGTCTTCTGCTCAAATGATGACAACGAAGCAGGACGAGGCTACCGCCAAAACCCGCAGGCACCAGGACCCCGGAACACCACCCGGAGCCCTGCACAGGTTTCCCGCAAGGAAGCAGCCGCTGATTGACTCTTGTTCACAGCATTGTCATTCTGCACCCGCCCCTTCACCCGGGCGTCACAGCAAGAGCCCCTGAGCTACCGGATCGTTGCGGTAGCTGAGGGGCTCTTGTGGTTGGCTTGGATCATGACTTCCGCTGGCCGCTTCGCCCCGAGCCCCTCCGGCGAACTGCACGTCGGCAACCTTCGCACCGCAATTCTCGCCTGGCTATTCGCCAAGTCCAGCGGCCGGGATTTCCTGCTGCGCGTCGAGGATCTGGACCGCGCCCGCTCCGGTGCCGAGGCTGAGCAGCTCCGCGACCTGCAGGCCGTCGGCGTCAGGTGGGACGCCGCCGTCGTGCGCCAGACCGAGCGCGCGGAACTGTATGACCACGCAATCGAGCGGCTGACTGCCGAAGGCCGGACCTATGAGTGTTTCTGCACGCGGCGCGAGATCCAGGAAGCGCCGTCAGCGCCGCATGCCCCGCAAGGCGCCTACCCCGGGACGTGCCGGCGGCTTTCGACGGCTGAGCGCGAGATCCGGCGATCGACGCGCCCGGCATCCATCCGCCTGCGGTCCGACGTTACAGAGTGGGCTGTTGAGGACCAGTTGCACGGCACCTACCTGGGAGTGGTGGATGACTTTGTGCTTCGCCGGAACGACGGCGTCACCGCCTACAACCTCGCGGTAGTTGTTGACGATGCTGCCCAAGGAATTGACCAGGTGGTGCGCGGCGATGACCTCCTCCCGTCCACCCCGCGGCAGGCCTACCTGGCGACGCTGCTGGGGCTGCAGGTCCCTGAATACGCCCACGTTCCGCTGGTGGTGAATCACGACGGCGTCAGGCTGGCAAAGCGCGACGGTGCCGTGACGCTGGGCGACCTCGCCGCCGTCGGAATTCCCGCCCAACGCGTGCGTGACCTGATCCTTGGGTCCCTGGATTTGCCTGCCGGAAGCGTCCAGGATGCGCTCCAGCACTTCACCCCGCAAAATGTGCCAAAAACGCCTTGGGTGTGGAAAACTCCCCAGGCCTGAATCGGCCGCCGCGTAGGCTGTCTGAATGCAGTCACAGCTGATCGCCCCAGGTTTCGAACCCGTCGCCGAGCTCTTTGGCCGTTTTCTCGAGCAGGATCCTGACTATTCTGCGCAAGTGGCGGCGTACCATCGCGGCGTCAAGGTGCTGGACCTCAGCGGCGGCCCGCACATCCGCCCTGATTCCGTCACGGGCGTCTTCTCGTGTTCCAAAGGCATGGCCGGCCTGGTCATCGCGTTGCTCGTCCAGGACGGCCAGTTGGATCTTGAAGCCGAAGTGGTCAAGTACTGGCCCGAGTTCGGCGCTGAGGGCAAGTCCTCAGTGACGGTGGCGCAGCTACTTTCGCATCAGGCCGGGCTCCTTGGACTGGAAGGTGGCCTGACCCTCCACGAGGTCAACAACTCAGAGCTCGCAGCCGCTAAGCTCGCACAGCTGCCGCCCCTGTGGAAGCCCGGCGCGGCATTCGGATATCACGCGCTGACCATTGGCATCTTCATGGAAGAGCTGTGCCGGCGCATCACCGGTTCCACGCTGCAGCAGGTTTTCGAGCAGCGCATCCGCGCAGTCACGGGCGCGCATTTCTACCTTGGCCTCCCGGAGTCCCAGGAAGCCCGCTTTGCACCTTTCCGTTGGGCGGCCGACCCGTCGTGGCCATGGGTGGACCCGGCCAGTCACTTCGGCCTGGCTGCCAACTCGGCAGTCGGTGACATCCTGGACCTGCCCAACATCCGTGAAGTCAGGGCCGCGGGGCTCAGCTCAGCGGCCGGCGTGGCCAGCGCGGAAGGCATGGCGAGGATCTATGCTGCGGCGCTGACCGGGCTGGAAGGCGAAGCCGCCACCCCACCTCTCCTGACAGAGGAGACCATCCGGAGCGTTTCCGCTGAGCAGGTCTTCGGGATCGACCGCGTGTTTGGCGAGACGGGCTGCTTCGGCACCGTTTTCATGAAATCCCATACGCGGATGCCGTTCGGCAGCTACCGTGCGTTCGGGCACGACGGCGCCAGCGCATCTCTGGGGTTCGCGGACCCTGTGTATGAACTCGGCTTTGGGTACGTGCCGCAGACGGCCGAGCCCGGGGGAGTGGGCTGCCGCAACTTCCTCCTGAGCTCGGCGGTGCGGGAAGTGATTGCCGGGATCGCGGCTTAGTGGACTTGCGAGGCTTAGTTGACTTGCGCGGCCGGGACTCCGGCCGTCATTCCTGCCCATAAAGTGTCCGTGGTGGCAATGACCACGTCTTCCACTGAATTTCCGTCCAACTGCCCGCCAGCCGCGAGAAGGGCTGTGCCATGGAGGCTGACGAAGCACACCATAGCCAGTGTCTCGGGGTTGCCGGGAGCCAGGACGCCGGCCTCCTGCGCTTCAGCGATCATGGCCTGGGCGAGGTGTATGCCTTGGGCGCCGGTGCTTCGAAGTTCATCGCTGGAATCGGGGTGGTGCTTGGTGGAGTACATCACCGTCAGCAGTGCGGGGTGCTCAACGGCGAAGTCGACGTACGCCTTCCCAACGCTGACGAAACGTCCCCGGAGGTTTTCATAGGACTGGGCGGCATCCCGAATGCGGCGGTTCATCGACTCAAAGCCGGCCATGGCCACGGCGTCGATCAGGGCCTGCTTGTCGCGGAAGTGTTTGGCCGGGGCTCCGTGGCTGACGTTCACGTCGCGGGCCAGCTGCCGCAGGGAGAGTCCGTCCACGCCAGCTTCTTCGATGGTTTCCATGGCACGCTCCAAAAGTGCTTCCCGGAGTTTGCCGTGGTGGTAGGGCTGGTCAGTCATGGGTCAAGTCTAGGCCAATGTAGTCATTGACAACAATGTAGACACTGCCTACCATGTAGACAGCGACTACATTAGTCTTCGACTCAACCGACGGGATTCAGCCATGACCATGACCTACGCAGGTACCACCGCACTCATCACCGGTGCCAGCTCCGGACTCGGCGCCGAATTCGCCGGGCAATTTGCTGCCCGGGGTTCCAACCTCGTCCTAGTGGCCAGGCGCGCAGACCGTCTTGAGGAGTTGGCCCAGGACCTGCGCTCCCGGCACGGTATCACCGTCACTGTGCTCCCCATGGACCTCGGCCGGGCAGGAGTTGGACGCGAGCTCCTCGGCGAACTGTCCGGCCGCGGAATCACCGTGGACACGTTGATCAACAACGCGGGTTTCGGTACCCATGGTCCGTTGGTGGAGGAGGACCCGGACACCATTGCGTCCGAGATCTCCTTGAATGTGGCCGCCCTCGTGGACATTACCCGTGCCCTCCTGCCCGGACTGCTCGCCTCGGGGAAGGGTGCCCTGTTGAATGTTGCAAGCACGGCCGCTTTCCAGCCCATTCCCGGCATGGCCGTTTACGGCGCCACCAAGGCCTTCGTCCTGAGCTTCACCGAAGCCGTTGCCCACGAAACCAAGAGCTCCGGACTCAACGTTCTGGCCCTTTGCCCCGGAGCGACGCGCACCGAGTTCTTCGACGTGCTGGGCGGCGAGTCGGCGGCGGTTGGCAAGATGCAGACCTCGGCCCAAGTTGTGGGAACTGCGCTCAAGGCCCTCGATCGCAAGGACACGCCCGGCAGCGTGGTTTCGGGCTTGGCTAACCGCGTTGCGGCAGGTTTCGCTCAGCGTTTGCCCAGGGCCATCACCGTTGCCATTGCAGCCCGCGCAGTTCAAGACTGGTAGAGCGGGCAGAGCCGGTAGACCGGGTAGCTCGGTGTTTCGGGGCCCGAACAGCGGATAGCCTGAAGGGAAGGACCGATCCCCGTCGGTCCCTCTTCAAGCCGGAGGCCAGCATGACCGAACCACGCTTTACCGTAGAGACAGCCCAGGTTTTGGCCGAGGTGGCTCACAACCGGCAGAAGGACAAGCTCAAACGGCCGTATCGGGAGCACGTTCTGGCCGTGGGCGACGCGCTCGCCGACTTCGATGAAGATATCCAGATCGCCGGATACCTTCATGACATCGCCGAAGATACCCCTATCACCCGGCAGGCCCTGCTCGAAATGGGGGTGTCCGAGCGTGCGGTAGACATCATCGAACGTGTCACCCGCCGCTTCCACGAGGACCCGGATGATTACGACGCCGGTATCCGTTTCGTAGCGGAGGACCACGACGCAACGTTGGTGAAGATCGCGGACAACGCCCACAACTCCCTGCCCGAGAGGGTCAAAGCACTTGCCGAAAAGTGGCCGGATAAGCCGCCGGTAACGCGTTACGCCGACGCCCGCCCTGTGCTGTACGCGGCCGTTCCACGCGAAGAGGTCCGGATGATTCTGGAGCGAATCAACCCGTACTTGCTGAAGGAACTGGACGAGATCGTCCCCGAGTAACCCCAATCCACCCGTTGTGGGGCCTACTCTGCATGGTTTCGAGGCGATATTGCGTGCAGAGCGGGCCTCGCAACGCACTGAAATGCCCTAGCCAGCGGCGGATTCGAGCCGACGGAGTGCTGCCGCCCTGCCTTTGTGCCCGCGCCGTTCGTCGTACGCAATGGACAGGCCCAGCACCAGCATCATTGCCAGCATGCAGATGGGGACGGATGCACCGGCCGCGGCCAGGGCAATACTGGACGCCAGACCCAGGACCACCAGCGCGGAACTCCAGATGAGGTCGCGATCCGGACCCAGCATGATGCAGTAAAGGGTGGTGAGTGAGGCCTTGAAGAGGATCACCGGGATGGCGATGGAGGCCACGGCAGCAGCCGCCGGGATGTGTGTCTCGTGATCGATGAAGTACGCAGCGACGTGGAGTCCCGCGCCTGTAGCCGCAATGGCTGCGAAGACCGGCATGTGCCCATAGCCAAACACCCATGAGCGATGCCGCTGGACGTGAAGTGCAGGGCCTGATGGCAGGATGAAGTAGATCCACCACATGGCGAAGGCCAGCCCGGTTCCACTCAAGCCCACCAAGGCGGCGTCCATGGACCAACTGTGTGTGGCAACGATTGCCCGCAGGGTTTCAATGGCGCCAATCAAACATTCACCCAGGGCGATGATGGCAAGCAGGCCGTATCTTTCAGCAATGTGGTGAGCATGCCAGGGCGTACGGATCTTGCGTTCTGCGAAGTACGGTGTCGCCATCTCCAGGACAAACAAAGGGGCCGCCAGGAGGAACGTGGTGAGCACATCCGTCTCAATCACCAAGGCGATGACCCAGCCAACTTGCACGATTGCCAGATACTTCGCGTAACGGAGGCATGTCTCGCGGCGTTCCGGGTCTTGGCGGGCAGCGCGCAGCCACTGGAAGATCAAAGCTACGCGCATGATGATGTAACCGATGAGGATGGCCACGTTGTTGACATGATCCCCTTCCACAATCGAGTGGAACATCGGCTCAATGCCCATGGCCAGGATGAGGACGCCAACCATCTGGATCATGGTGACCACCCTGAACACCCAGTCATCGGTGTCGTAGGCGCTGGCGAACCACGTGAAGTTGATCCAAGCCCAGATCACCGCGAACATAGCGAAGCTAAAGCCCAAAAGGCCCGCCCCGAAATGCGCTTCGGCCACCGCGTGCGCGAACTGGCTGCCGGCAACACCGAAGGCAATAACAAAGGTCAGGTCGAAGAACAGCTCAAGCGGGGTGGCGGTGCGGTGTTTTTCGTGGGGATCGCGGCCGCCCATGCGGGAGAGCGCATGGCGAAGGGGATTCGAGGACATGGCTCAAAGATTACCGCCACCCATGGGCCCCTCGCCGAGATCGCTGGAATGCGTCCAGATCGCCGGATAGACCCGGCGATCTCACACCATTCCGGCGGCCCGGCAGCGTTCCGGCGATCTCGCCGGCAGAAACCTACACCCGCCCCAGCACGTCGATGTCTTCCAGGAAGTCCTGATGCACCTCGGGGCTCACGGTGGTCCGGGTATCCGCAATCGCGTCGAGGTAGTCCTGCGTCTCGGGTCCCTTGCGCCCGGTGGACCCGGCCCCGGACGCAAGGCCGGCTGAACCGCCCGAGGCAGCATCGTCGTCGTACACTGCTTTTTCCAAAGCCCGCTGGGAGGCGCTGCGCGCAGCGAACTCGATGTCCGCCGGTGAGAAGCCTTCGGTTCGGTCCACCAGCTGGGCAATATCGACTGAGTCCACCACGGCTGCGGGGATGAACCGCTGCCACATGGCCTCGCGGGCATGGACGTCCGGGAGCCCGATGGGAATGACGTAATCGAACCGGCCGTGGCGCAGGAACGCGGTGTCCAGGGCGCGGATGAAGTTGGTAGCGCACACCAGCAGCCGGCCGGGTTGTTCGCGGAAAGCCGGGATGATTTTGAGGAGTTCGTTGGTGACGCCCTGCAATGGCGACGGCGGATCGCCGGCGCGCTGCGACGCGATCTCCTCCACTTCGTCGATGAACACCACGGCGTGTTCCAGTTCGGCAATTTCCAGGAACGTCTCGCGCAGAGCACCGGCCAGGCCCTTGGGATCGGAGGCGAGGCGGGACGGGAACACCTCCACAAACGGCCACTCAAGCCGGGACGCAATGGCTTTTGCGAACGTGGTTTTGCCGGTGCCTGGAGGACCGAAAAGTACCACGGCCCGGGGCGGAACAACGCCGTATTCATCGGCCAGATCAGCCTCAGCCAATGGCAGAACCAGTCGGCGTTCCAGGAGTTCCTTCTCTCGGCGCATGCCGGCCACATTCTCCCAGAGATCCCGGGCAAGGATGCGCCCGCCCAAGAGCCCCAATGCCCCGAGTTCCTGCCGCTGCACGGGGATGGTCCGCTCGAAGTAGCGCAGGTTCTTCTTCACCACAAAGCCGCGGCCCAGGAATGCTTCCACCCGCGTTTCCGTTTCCGGCATCAGCGCGGAGAGTTTGTTGAGCCCGTGCGGGGCCATGCGGTTCTCGACGGCGGAGAGCAGTGAGGTGCCGATCCCGCGTCCGCGGAACTCCGTCAGCGTTGCCAGGAAAACGATCCAGCCTTGGTCGTGGGCCGCGCGTCCGACGGCGGCTCCCACCACCTGCTCACCCTGCACCGCCACCACGGCATGGTCCTTTTCGCAGGACGCCAGAACCTCGGACAGTGCGTATACGGGTTCCACGCCGTCGGCTTTGAGTGACTCCCAGAGGTGCAGGATGCCGTCCAAATCGGACGAGTGGAAGTCCCTGATGCGCCAGTTGCTCATGGCTGTATCTCCTGAGTCTGCTAAGTGAGTCGCCGTTGATCTCTTGGAGTTGAGCATAGGCGAATCACCGCTGCCGGAGGTTGCGGGCCCGTTGCGTTACGAAGCAACGCGCGACGGCGGCCTGTCGGCGCGCGCGTTCGCTCCGGCGTCGTACCACCCACCTAAGATGACTGAACCGGCCGCAGCCGCAGGCCCTGCATGCCGCCGTCGACCGCCAGTGAGGTCCCCGACGTCGAACCGGACAGCGGGCTCGCCAGGTAAGCGACGGCACCGGCCACCTCAGCAGGGTCCACCATCCGGCCGTGCGGTTGGCGGGCGTTGAGGGCGGCGCGCTCGCCGGCGGGGTCAGCGGCTGAATCGAGCAACCGGCCAACCCACGGGGTGTCTACGGTGCCGGGGTTCACACAGTTCACGCGGATGCCCTCCCGGACGTGATCCGCGGCCATGGCGAGCGTCAGCGACAAGACGGCGCCCTTCGACGCCGAGTACAGGGCTCGCTGCGGGAGTCCGGCCGTCGCTGCGATGGAACAGGTGTTCACGATCGCCGCCGCCGGGGATTCGCGCAGATACGGCAGGGCTGCCCTGCTGACGCGCGCGATTCCCACCACGTTGACGTTTAGGACACGCAACCACTCGTCGTCGTCATTCGCGGCAATGTCACCTTGCGCGCCGATGCCGGCGTTGTTGATCACGATGTCCAGGCGGCCGAACTGCTGTACAACGCGCTCGACGGCGGCACGCACCGAGCCGTCGTCGGCGACGTTGCACTGCACTCCAAAGTGCGGGCTGGTTTCGGGGGCCAGGTCCAGGACCGCCACCTGCGCGCCCCCTGCCGCCAGGCGGTCCGCGATGGCTGCCCCGATGCCCGAGGCGCCGCCGGTAACGAGTGCTGTGAGGCCTTCGAAGTCGTTGCCCACCGAGGTTGCCATGGCCTTAGGCGTAGATGTGGGTGGTCGCGCCGGACTGCGCGCCGGCCTGCGCACGGAAATACTCCTGGCGCTGGCGTCCGAGTCCTTCAATTTCCAGTTCCACCGCGTCGCCGGGCTGGATGAAGGGGAAACGGCCGGACAGTGCCACACCCTCCGGCGTGCCCGTGATGATCACGTCGCCCGGCTCCAGGACCATGTACTGGCTGAGGTGGTGCACGATCGCTGCGGGGTGGAAGATCATGTCCGAGGTGCTGGAATCCTGGCGGGCCTCACCGTTGACCAGGGTCTGCAGGCGGAGGTTGCCGGCATCGATGTCCGAGGCTGGAACCAGCCACGGGCCCAGGGGAGTGGAGCCGGGAAGGGATTTGCCTTTGGTCCACTGTCCTGCGGCGCCGGGGATTTGGTAGTCGCGCTCCGAGAGGTCGTTGGCCACGGCGTAGCCGGCGATGCATGCTTCGGCGTCGGATAGGGAGGAAAGGTATGACGCTTCCTTGCCGATCACGATTGCCAGTTCCACTTCCCAGTCGTACTTTTCCGACGACGGCGGGATGGGGGCGGCGTCGAACGGCCCGGCGATGGTGTTGGTGGGCTTGAGGAAAACTACGGGAACCTCGGGCGGCGTAGCACCGGATTCGGCAGCATGCGCGGTGTAATTGAGGCCGATGGCGACGACGGCGCCCGGGCGGGCAATGGGTGCACCGATGCGCAGGCCCTCCGCTGAGATCTGGGGAAGTTCCCCATTGTTCAGGGCTTCGCGGGTGCGTTCGATGCCGTCCGAGGCGAGGAAACCGCCGTCGATGTCTTGGGTCAGGGCCGTAAGGCTGAAGTACTTTTCAACACCGGCGGCGTCCTGGGCGATGACGGCCGGTTGTTCGTTTCCGGCCGTACCCAGCCTGGCGAATTTCAAGGTCATGGCTTCCTCCGTGCGTTCGGGACTAACATCCGAACTCTAGTGTGGTGTTGTTACCCATAATACGGAAATGTGACCCATTGACAAGGTATACATCCGATGTTTAGTGTCGGGTAAAGATAGAGCAACGCACCTCAGGAGCCGTATGAGCACCATCACCGCAGTGGATACGTTCGATGTCCGCTTCCCAACGTCCTTGGAACTTGATGGTTCCGATGCCATGAATCCGGACCCGGACTATTCAGCGGCGTACCTCATCATCCGCACGGATGCCGGGGATGGGCACGAGGGCCACGGGTTTGTGTTCACGATTGGGCGCGGGAACGAGGTTGAAACGGCGGCGCTTGATGCCCTCCGCGGGCACATCCTCGGCCGGTCCGTTGAAGAGCTGCTCGCTGACATGGGCGCCACCTGGAAACTGTTGGCCCATGATTCCCAACTCAGGTGGCTGGGGCCGGAGAAGGGCGTTATGCACATGGCTATCGGTGCGGTGGTCAATGCTCTGTGGGACCTGAAAGCCAAACGTGCAGGTCTGCCACTGTGGGAGTTGCTCGCAGGTATGACGCCCGAAGAACTCGTAGCGCTCGTGGACTTCCGGTACCTCACGGACGCGCTCACTCCGGACGAGGCGCTGAGCATACTTCGCGCCGCCGAACCCGGACGCGAAGCCCGCAAAGCGGCACTTCGCGCTGAGGGTTACCCCGCGTACACCACGACGCCGGGTTGGCTGGGTTACAGCGACGAGAAACTGACGCGGCTGGCCAAGGAAGCCGTGGCTGACGGATTCGCCCAGATCAAGTTGAAGGTGGGCGCCTCCTTGGAGGACGACATCCGCCGCGTGAGGACTGCGCGCGCTGCTGTGGGCCCCGACATCAAGATCGCCGTGGACGCCAACCAGCGTTGGGACGTGCAGGAAGCCATCGACTGGATGGCCCACCTCGCTCCCTACGACATCGCCTGGATTGAGGAGCCCACCAGCCCGGACGACATCCTGGGCCACGCTGCAATCTCCCGTGGAGTTGCGCCCATCCCCGTTGCCACCGGTGAACATGTCCAGAACCGTGTGGTGTTCAAACAGATGCTTCAGGCAGGGTCACTTCAGGTCCTGCAGATTGACGCCGCCAGGGTAGCGGGCGTGAACGAGAACATCGCGATACTACTTCTTGCTGCCAAGTTCGGTGTGCCGGTAAGTCCGCACGCCGGCGGGGTTGGCCTTTGCGAAGCCGTGCAGCACCTGTCCATGTTCGACTTCGTAGCTGTCTCCGGTACCAGGGAGAACAGGACCATCGAGTTCGTGGACCACCTCCATGAACACTTCATCACTCCCGTGGTGGTCCACGACGGCGCCTACTGGCCGCCGTCGAACCCCGGGGCCGGAAACGAAATGCTCCGTGAAACACTGGCCGCTTACAGTTTTCCGAACGGCCCCATCTGGAAGGAATCCCGTTGATTCAGCACGCACCTTGGTTTGAAGAGGCACGCTTTGGGATGTTCGTGCACTGGGGCATCTACGCCCTGCCTGCCCGGCACGAGTGGGTGATGAACCAGGAAGAAATCACAGTGGAGGAGTACTCAAAGTATTTCCAACGCTTCGACCCGGACCTCTACGATCCCAGGGAATGGGCCCGCGCCGCCCGGAATGCGGGGATGAAGTACGTGGTCCTCACCACCAAGCACCATGACGGCTTCTGCCTGTGGGACTCAGCCTTGACTGATTACAAAGCCACCAACACGCCGGCCGGCCGCGACCTGATCACACCGTATGTGGAAGCACTCAAGGCTGAGGGGCTGAAGGTCGGCTTCTACCACTCGCTCGTTGACTGGCACCACCCCGACTTCACCGTTGACGGGGTACACCCGCAACGCAACGCTGCCGACGTCGAAAGCTTGAACGCCGGGCGCGACATGGCCCGCTACCGCGAGTACCTGCACGGTCAGGTGCGTGAACTCCTGAGCAACTACGGAACCATCGATTACCTGTTCTTCGACTTCTCCTACACAGGTGGACATGAAGAGGAATTCTGGGGCGGCAAGGGGCGAAAGGATTGGGATTCTGAGGCGTTGCTCGCCATGGTGCGGGAGCTGCAACCCGGCATTATTGTCAACGACCGGCTGGAAATCCCGGGAGACTTCGTCACGCCGGAACAGTACCAGCCCGCCGGCCCCATGATGCTCGACGGCGAACCGGTCACCTGGGAGGCATGCCAGACACTGAACGGAAGCTGGGGCTACGACAGGGACAACCTGAACTACAAATCCGTGGACCTGCTCATCCGCATGCTGGTAGACGGTGTTTCCAAGGGCGGCAACTTGCTGCTCAACGTCGGCCCTACCGGAAGGGGAAACCTCGATCCTCGGGCCCTGGCATCCTTGGAAGGCATTGGCGGCTGGATGAAGCTGCACTCGCGCGCCATCTACGGGGCGGGGGCCTCGCAGTTCACGGCCCCGGCAGATACGCGATACACGCAGCGCGGTGACAGGCTTTACGTCCACCTGTTCGCTTGGCCGTTCGAGTACGTCCACCTCCCGGACCTTGCCGGGAAGGTCGAGTACGCGCAGTTGCTGAACGACGCGTCCGAGGTGTTCCTCAAAGAAGTAAACCCCGGACAGCAGGCCATGAACATGACCCAGGGAGGCCAACCGCCAGGGACATTGACCATCAAGCTGCCAGTGCAGCGGCCGGACGTCGCCGTACCTGTGGTGGAACTCTTCCTGAAACCGTCGGCTGCGGAGCCGGAGGCCGTGAATGGTTGAGAGCATAGCCCTCCACACACGGCTCAAACCAGGGTTGGAAGAGGCGTACGCTGACGCCCACTCGCACATTCCCCCTGAGCTGGTGACAGCGCTCAAGGAAGCCGGTGTGCGGAACTGGCGTATCTGGCGCAGCGGGCTCGACCTCTTCCATGTGGTGGACGTGGACGACTACCAAGCGATGCGGCATGCCCTCGCCCACCATCCGGCCAACGTGCCGTGGCAAGCGCGAATGGCTGAACTTTTGGAGGTCCAGGACGATTACTCAGGGGAGGATGCGGGTATCCAGAAAGTATGGGAACTGCCATGAACTCACAGGACCACGGCAAGCTCGGCAAGCTTGGCTTCGGCGGGGCGGGCATCGGTAACCTCTACCGGGCCATCCCCGACGGAGAGGCGCTCGCAACCGTCCTGGCAGCCTGGGACGCCGGCATCCGATACTTCGACACCGCACCCCACTACGGACTGGGCCTTTCCGAGCAGAGACTGGGTGCTGTTCTCAGGGACATGCCCCGCAACGAATTTGTCATCTCCACCAAGGTAGGCCGGCTCCTGGAACCCAACACACGTGGGGGCCAGGACCCCGAAGGCTTCGACGTCCCCGCCACCACCCAGCGTGTGTGGGACTTCTCCGAAAAGGGCGTCCGCCGCAGCATCGAAGACTCCTTAGAGCGGCTCGGCCTGGACCACGTGGACATCGCATACCTGCACGATCCCGACGTCCACGATCTCCAGGCCGGAATCACCCACGCGCTCCCGGCCCTGGAGAAACTCCGCTCCGAGGGTGTAGTTCGGGCGATCGGAGTGGGCATCAACTCTGCCGAAGCGGCGTTGGAGTGCGTCGAAGCCGCGGACCTGGACCTTGTGATGCTCGCCGGTAGGTACACCCTGCTTGAGCAGCCCGGCGTCCCGCTACTTGAACGCTGTGCCGAGCGCAGCACCGGCGTCGTCAGCGTTGGTGCCTACAACTCGGGCCTCCTGGCCCGGCCCGAAGTCCCCGAGGACGCCCACTACAACTACAGTCAGGCACCACCGGATGTGCTGGAACGGGCGCGTGCGCTCGCGGCCGTCTGCCGCGATTTCGGCGTGGAACTCCCGACGGCGGCACTTCAGTTCCCGTTGCGGCATCCGGCAGTGGTGAACGTGACAGCAGGAGCGACTTCTCCTGAGCAGGTGGCCGCGAACTCGGCCCGTATGGAGGTGCCCGTGCCGGAAGGGCTGTGGGAGGCTTTGGAGGGTGTTGGGCGGTGATTGATTCGCACCTCCATGTGTGGACCCTGGACACTTTCGTCACCGGCGGTCTGCGGCACTATTCGTGGCTTGGTCCGCAGCATGGTGATCTCTTCCGCAGTTTCGACGAAGATGAGGCGCGCGAGGCGTTGGATGCTGCAGGCGTCAGGGGAGCAGTGCTGGTGCAGGCCGACGACACGATTGCCGACACCGAGAGCATGTTGGACGTCGCAGCACGGAATCCCTGGGTGTTCGGAGTGGTTGGCTGGATCAGGTTGGATGCGCCCGCCGAAGCTGCAGGGCAGTTGCACCGGTTCTCTGCTCACCCGGTCTTCAAGGGAGTGCGGCACCTGCTCCACGATGATCCGCGAAGCGACTTTCTGGATCTACCCACTGTTCGGGATTCCCTGGCGTTGGTGGCTCAGCGCGGGCTCACCCTGGACATCCCGGATGCGTTCCCCAGGCATCTTGGTTCTGCAGTTCGGCTCGCCCGCGAGATGCCGGAACTGACCGTTGTGCTGGATCATTTGGGTAAGCCGCCGCTGGCTGATCCTTCGCTCATGGACCTATGGCGCGCAGACTTCCTGGCGCTGGGACGGGAGCCGAACACAGTGGCCAAACTTTCCGGCTTACATTTGCCCGGAGTCGACTACACCGCGGCTGCGCTGCGGCCGCTTTTTGAAACAGCGTTGGAGGCATTCGGGCCGGCGCGTTTGATGATCGGCGGTGACTGGCCCGTGAGTACTGTGGGTGCACCGTACGGCCGGACGCTGGATGTCTTGCTGGAACTGGTGTCTTCCTTGAGTCCCTCGGAGCAGGACCTTGTGCTGGAGGAGACGGCCGTGCGGACCTACGGCTTGGCGGTCACCCCTTTGCCGGACAATTAGAGCGCCTGCCGCAACCAGTTCTCTACGCCGCTGATATGCACGGTGACCAGGGCTCGCACCAGTTCAGCGTCGCCGCGTTCCAAGGCGTCAGCAATTGCGTGGTGCTCCGCCAAGGTGTGCGCCACAGCTTTTTCCTGCGTCAGTCCACGCCAGATCCGGGCCCGCACGGTGCTGCTGGACAGTGCTTCCAAGAGGCTCCCGAGGTAGTCGTTTCCCGCGGCCTCGGTAATGATGCTGTGAAATTGCAGGTCATGCGCGACGAGTTCCTCAACGTCCGTGTTCTCGTCGATGCCGTCCATGGTGCTTCGCAGGGCTTGCAGCTCGGCCGGCGTGATTTTAGCGGCCGCCAGGTGTGCGGTTGCGGGCTCCAGGATTCGTCGGACCTCAAAGAGTTCCAGGATGGACCGGTCCTGGTGCAGGTCAACGACGAACCCTACGGCCTCGTTGAGCAGCTTCGCGTCGAGGCTTGTCACGTAGGTGCCATCGCCGCGGCGAACATCCAGCACACGGATCAGCTCCAGGGCCTTCACAGCCTCACGCAATGAACTCCTTGAAAGGCCGAGCCGTTCGCTCAGTTCTTTTTCCGGCGGGAGTCGGTCGCCGGCCTTGAGTTCGCCGCGGATCAGCATGTCTTTGATCTTGCTGATCGCCTCGTCTGTGACAGCCATGGACCAATAGTAGCCACGAATGATCGGATGTCTGTGTCCGCCCCCTTCTCAGTCGGGTGCGTTAACGTACGACGGCGGCACCTGGGTTCCGATTGGTACGGAACCCGGGTGCCGCCGTCGTGAACTAGCGGTAGTTGCCTGTTACTTGTCGCCGCCGGGAAGAGGGCGGTTGGCGATGACGGGGGCGCTGCCCGTGTAGCCGTCACGGGTGGCAGCAAGCTCATGAATTTGCTTGCGGCACAGGAACCAGCCCCAGACCATGAGTCCGCAGGCAATCGCGGTGACCAGCATGGTCAATGGGGACTCGATGAAGACCATGATCAGCACAGCTGCCAGGAAGATCAAGGACAACCAGCCGGTGTAGGGGGCACCAAACATCCGGAAGGACGGGCGCTTGAGCCACCCCTTGTCGGCCCATCGTTTGAGCTGCATCTGGCACAGGACGATGGTGGCCCACGTGACGATGATGCCCACGGATGCGACGTTGAGGACGATCTCGAAAGCATCGGACGGGACCAGGTAGTTCAGAGGAACGCCGAGCAGGGAAACGCCGGCCGTGATGGCGATGCCACCGTACGGGACGCCAGCCTTATTCATGCGCTGGGCGAACTTCGGGGCCGAACCGGCCACGGACATGGAGCGGAGGATGCGGCCCGTGGAGTAAAGCCCGGCGTTCAGTGAGGACAGGGCTGCGGTGAGCACCACGAGGTTCATGATGACGTCCACGCCCTCAACACCAATGGAGCCGAAGAACGTCACGAAGGGGCTGACACCCTTCTCGTAAGCGGTGAACGGGAGCAACAGGGCCAGGAGGATGACGGAACCAACGTAGAAGAGGGCGATGCGGATGACCACGGAGTTGATGGCCTTGGGCATGATCTTTTCCGGGTTGGCAGTTTCGCCGGCTGCAGTGCCGATGAGCTCAATCGATGCGTAGGCGAACAGCACGCCCTGCATGAGGATGATCATGGGAAGGACGCCGTTGGGGAAGACGCCGCCGTTGTCTGCGATGAGGCTGAAGCCGACTTCCTGGCCTTCCACGGGTGTGCCGAAGATGACGAAGTAGGTGCCCACCAGGAGGAAGGCCACCAGTGCTGCCACCTTGATCAGCGCGAACCAGAACTCCATTTCGCCGAAGACCTTCACGGACACCAGGTTGAGGCAAAGGACTACCACCAAGGCAATCAGCGCCCAGGCCCATTGCGGAACAGCGCCAATCCAGGCGACGTATTTTCCGAAGAAGTTCATGTACAGCGCCGCGGCGGTGATGTCCACGATGGTGGTGGTGGCCCAGTTGATCCAGTAGAACCACCCTGAAACGAAGGCGGCCTTCTCGCCGTAGAACTCACGGGCGTAGGAAACGAAGGAACCCGACGACGGGCGGTGCAGAACCAGTTCACCGAGTGCGCGGAGGATCAGGAAAGCGAAGAAACCACAGATTGCGTACGCGATGACAAGGGAAGGGCCAGCTGCGTTGAGTCGGCCGCCGGCACCCAGGAACAGCCCGGTGCCGATCGCGCCGCCGATCGCGATCATCTGGATCTGGCGGGGCTTGAGGTCCTTGTGGTAGCCGGAGTCCTCCTGGTGGAGGGCTTTCTCGCTGGCGTGCGCTTGGGCCGGGACCGTGTGGTCCGTGATGGGGTTGGTCATTGGAATCCTTAGGGGTGTCCTGTTGGGGGTGTCCTGGGCGCGCCCGGAGAGGGATGCGGGCACGCAGAACAAAGCCTCGTGGGGGTATGCCTCATGGGGCGGGACGGCTGGTCGGAGCGCTTACAGGCCAGTTTCGGCCTATTTGCTGAGATTTGCCAGACGCTCGGGGCTCAGCAGTTCCTCCAGCTGGGCAGCGGTCAGGAGACCGTGCTCCAACACGAGTTCTGCAACGCCCTTGCCCGTTGCCAACGCTTCCTGGGCGATAGCGGTGGCGGAGGCGTAGCCGATATGGGGGTTCAATGCCGTGACGAGACCGATCGACTGCTCCACGGTAAGCCGTAGCCGTTCGGTGTTTGCAGTGATGCCCCGGACGCAGCGCGCCGTAAGGGTGCGGCACGCTGCTTCCAGGTGGGAGATGCTCTTGTGCAGGCTGTGCACAATGATCGGTTCGAAGGCGTTCAGCTGAAGCTGGCCGGCCTCCGCGGCCATGGTGACTGTGACATCGTTGCCGATGACCTCATACGCCACCTGGCTGACCACTTCCGGGATCACCGGATTGATCTTGCCGGGCATGATCGACGAACCGGACTGCACGGCCGGAAGGTTGATCTCGCCCAAACCCGCACGCGGTCCGGAAGACAGCAAGCGGAGGTCGTTACAAATCTTGGAGAGTTTCACTGCCACGCGCTTCAGCACGCCGGACAGGTGGACGAACGCGCCCACGTCCTGCGTGGCCTCAATGAGGTCAGCAGCAGTAATGAGGGGAAGGCCAGTGATGTCCGCCAGATGGCGGCACGCGGCATCCGCGTAACCGGCCGGGGCATTCAACCCCGTGCCGATTGCCGTGGCACCGAGGTTGATCTCGTGGATCAGCATGTGGGATTCGTCCAGGCGCGCCCGGTCCTCGCCGATGGTCACGGCGTACCCGCCGAACTCCTGGCCAAGCGTCATGGGAACCGCGTCCTGCAACTGCGTGCGACCCATCTTCACCACAGTCCGGAACTCCCGGCCCTTCTCGGCGAAGGCCAACTCGAGTTCCTCGAGGGCCTCCAGGAGTTCCTTGACGGAGAAGATCGTGGCGAGGTTCACGGCCGTCGGGTAAACGTCGTTGGTGGACTGGCTCAGGTTCACGTGGTCATTGGGGTGAAGCTTGGAGTACTCGCCCTTGGGGTGGCCCAGGATCTCCAAGGCCCGGTTGGCGATGACCTCATTGGCGTTCATGTTGGAACTGGTTCCCGCGCCGCCCTGGATCACGTCCACCATGAACTGCTCGTGCAGCATGCCGTCCAGGATGTCCTGGCATGCCTGCTCGATGGCGCCTGCCTTCTCGGCATCCAGCAGGCCAAGCTCATGGTTGGTGCGTGCGGCTGCCTGCTTTACGGCCGCCAGGCCCCTAACCAGGTGCTTGTTGGTGGAGAGGGGTTGCCCGGTGATGGGGAAGTTCTCGATAGCGCGGAGGGTGTGCACGCCCCAGTAGGCATCCGCGGGGACATTGCGGTCGCCCAAAAGGTCGTGTTCGGAACGGAGGGGGATCGCCTGATCGACGGTGGTCATAGCTGTCCTTGGTTTAGTTGCTGAAAATTTGGGCTGCGCGGAGCTCGCCGACCGGAAGGCCGCCGCCCAGCACAGGGGGGCTTTGAAGCGTGTCCAGGCTGCCGCCGTCGACGCCCAACCGGCGAAGAACCTCGACGGTGACGGGCATGCGGGCGCGATCGCCGCCGTCGGAAATCTTCACCGCGACGCCGGTGCCGTCCGGCAGGCCAACCAACTGGAGGCCTTCAAAGCCGTCCTTCGCGAGCAAGCCGGGAACGGCCCGCATAAGGGCTGTAACGTCACGGCTCTCACCAGCCACCATTTCCGGGAATCGGCGCATGGCGTGGGCAACCTTGCCCTCGTCTGTGCTTTCATCGGCAGCGGCGAGGCGGCCGTAAGCGCGCGCCATGCCGTGCAGCGAATGCGCGAAGAGCGGGGTGCCACAGCCGTCCGTGCTGACCGCAGCGGCTTCTTCGCCAGTGAGCTCTGTGATGGTGTCGCGGACCAGGACCTGCAAGGGGTGCCCGGGGTGCAAGTAGCCCTCCACAGGCCAGCCGTTGATGACGCAGACGGCGGTCATGGAGGCGTGCTTGCCGGAGCAGTTCTGCGCGAGCTGGGTGGGGCCGTTGCCGGCGCGGAGCCACTCTTCACGTTCAGGGACACCGAAGGGGAGGTCCTTGCTGTTACCCAAGGCCGCCTCGGTGAGGCCGTGCAGCTTCAGGATCTCAACGGCGCCGTCGCGGTGCATCTGCGCGCCGGAGTGGCTGGCCGCCGTAAGGGCCAAGAGGTTCTGGGGGATGTCCAACCCGGCCTTGAGCAAGGCAACAGCCTGTAATGGCTTCAGGCTGGAACGCGGGTACATGGGGGCGGCCGGCTCGCCAGCCTCGACGGCGGTGCTGCCGCCCGCTGTGAGGGCGATCAACGAGCCGTAGTGGATGCTCTCCACCAAGCCGTCACGTGTTACCTCTACGAGCGGGACGTGGTGGGGCGGCTTTATGTTCAGTGCCGCGGCCTGGTGGGCCGGTGCTGCAGGGGCGGGCATAGTGTCCTTCGGATGTGTCATTTGCTGAGGATCGTGTCCAGTGCCACGCTGACGGCCTGCAGGTGAGCGGCCATCGCGTTGCTCGCGGCTTCGGAGTCGCCGGCTTCGATTGCGTTGAGTACTGCGACGTGTTCCTCGTCCGAGCGGTGTTGCCGGTCTGCGACGAGGTTCAAGGTTTCGGACTGGTGCGCCAGGGCTTCACGAATGTCCGAGACGACGCTGGCAAACACACGGTTCCCGCTGGCGCGGGCAACGGCTGAATGGAAGCTGGCGTCCAGGTTCACCCACGCTTCGGGATCGTTCTCGGTGAGCATCTCCTGGACGATTTCCTTGAGGTGTTCCAGTTCTTCCTCGGTCCTTCTTTGAGCCGCCAGTCCCGCTGCCGGGATCTCGATGTGAGGACGTGCTTCGTTAAGATCCCGCGCACTGTACTGACCCAAGGTAAGGTCGTTAGCAACCTTGTTGGCCACAATGAACGTGCCCTTGCCGGTCTTGGTCACCGTGAGGCCCAAGGTATTGCAGGACCTCAAAGCTTCCCTGATGACTGAGCGGCTCACGCCGTACTGGCCTGCCAACGTTGCCTCGGAACTCAGCTTGGTGCCGATATCGAACTGACCGCCCTCAATGGCGCGGCGGAGTGCCGCAAAGACCGCCTCGGCTGCGGAGATGCGTGAGATGGGCGTATGCCCACCCTGAGGTCCTTGCTGTCCGGCTGTCCGGCTGTCTGACAGGTTCACGCTCTGAATATGGCACGGGTCACAAGGGCGTGTCAACGCTGAAAGAGTCGCTTCACGCTTTGGGTGTCACGGGCTGCTCCGTGCGCGCTCTTGCCCGCTCTTTGGGCCGGACGCTGCGCGGTCCCGCACAATGAACCATGATCTTCACCAAAAAGTCCCTCACCGAGAACGGGTTCACCGGCTTCCGGCCGATCGACGAACTCGATCTTATGAGGATTCCGCAGGGCCCGGGCATTTTCGTGATCCTCCGCCCCGCGGACTTCGAGCCCTTATTCCTCGGTAAGAGCACTGCAGGCACGTTCAAGAAGAAAGACCCCAATCTCAAGCGTGACGAACTGGAAGCCGAATGGGTGCCCGACGCTTCTGTGCTCTACATCGGCAAAGCCAGCGCCGGGAGCCAAGGTAATCGCGGGCTCCGCAAGCAGATCCAAGAGTTTCTGGACTACGGCCGTGGACGGCCAACCGTCGTTTGGGACGCACGGCTCATCTGGCAACTCCGCGACGCCTTGGACCTGATCATCGCGTGGAAGGAACTCCCGGCTTCCGAGGTCAATGCAGCCGAGGCCGCCTTCCACGCAGGCTTCGTGGCCGCTCATGGGCGCCTGCCGTTCGCCAACCTGGTTCAGGCTCGCCCCAAGAAGTGAAACCCTGCCACCCGCCAACAGCACCACGACGGCGGCGGCCGGGTTCCGCCGTCGGCCTCCCGCTCGCAGGCCTTACGGCGCATAATGGCAACCATGACGGGCAGTCATCATCCCGCTGCAGGCAAACCGGATGGACCTCGCATCACAGTTGAGGTGCCTGTCCTTCGGGTGGGCGCAGGAGCGTCGGACTATGACGGGCTGAACCGGTTCGTTGAGGCCCTCCGCAAACCGCAGGGCCTGCACATGACGTTGCTCCATGTTGGCATCCTGGATGAACTGGGCCGCGACATTGCTGCCTGGACCAAAGGGTTGTCAGCTCCAGAGAAGACGCTTCCGGAGATCGCCAGTTGGTTGACGGAGTTGCCGGTATTGCAGGGCTTTCTGGGGAAGTCGGACAAACTGATCCCTTTGGGCGGGGGCCGTCTGATGGGGCTCGAAGTCGAAGTGCCTCAAGAAGTGCACGACTATCAGGCACTTTTGGTGCAAGGGCTACACGTACTTTTCGACGACCTGGGCCTGGACAACATCGACGACTTCATCCTCAGCTCGCCCGCCCTTGGTTACAAGTCGCCGCGGTGGTTGCCCCACATCGCTGTTGGCAAAGCCCGCTCACGCCACGAGCCGGAGGTGGAGATAGCTCCCGTGGCTATTGAGTTGGGCGACTCGCAGATCCGGAATCGGAAGGCGCTGCCTTTGCCGTAACGCTGCGAGGCCCATGCCGTGACGTGGGGGCAGTTCTACAGCCGGTAAAATAGGGCGTGTCTCCCGTTTCCGACCTGAGGACTTCAATGCAGCCCCGCACCTTGTTCCGTACCGTTGCTTTTGCCGAGGCCGTGACATGGACGTTGCTGTTGATCGGGCTGTTCCTTAAGTACGTCACGCGCACCACTGAGGTTGGGGTGAGCATTGCCGGAGGCATCCACGGTTTCGTTTTCCTTTGCTACGCTGCGACGGCGGCATTTACGTGGATCAACCAAAAGTGGTCTACCCGAACGGGTCTGCTCGCGATCGGTTCAGCCGTTATCCCCTACGCCACCATCCCAACGGAGAAGTCGCTGGATCGTCGCGGCCTTCTCGACGGCGGCTGGCGCTTGGCCGCTGGCGGCGAGGCACCCCGAGGCGGATTTGAGAAAGCCCAGGCCTGGGTTCTCCGGAACCCGATTCTCGCCGTAGTTGTTACTCTCGTCGCCGTGGGGGCCGTCTTTAGCTTCCTATTGTTTATGGGCCCTCCAGGTACCTGGTTCTCCTAAGGTTCGGCAGACGAAAAGCATCGGTTCTTCGGAACTGATGCTTTTCTTCACTTAAGGCGAAGGATCCCTGACGTCATGGGCCGCAACCACCCACTTTGAATCGTGGGTGGTCTCGACGCGCCGACCCAGTGGTGTGTCGCCAGGATTAGGCGATCAAAGTGGGTGGTGGCGGTACGCGGCGTCGTCTGTTTACCTGGACGCTGCCCCGGGGCAGCCCCAGGAGTTGGGGTTTTCCTGGCAGGTGTCGGCGACGAGTGCTTTTTCTGTTTTCCAGACGTGGATGGTTTTGGCGGGTGTGGTGATGTCCAGGGTGCCGTTGATGGGTAGGGGTGGGCCGTTGTTGACGGAGTAGGTGCCGGTGAAGCTGGTGGTGACTGCTGCTTGGTAGTTGCCGGTTTCTGCATAGATGTGGCTGGTGCGGGTTTCGGTGCTGAGCCATTCGGTTTCGGGGATGGAGTAGCCGGCGGCTGGTGTGGGTCCGAGGGTGGTGCCGTCGCCGAAGGTGTAGCTGTAGGTGGTGGGTGTGGCGGTGAGGTGGACTGTTTGGCCGAGGATGGTGAGGTCGAAGGTTTGTTCGTTGGTGGTGGTGTAGAAGTTGGTGGGCCCGCCTTTGAGGGTGTGGGGGAAGGGTTGGGCTTCGAGGGTTCCGGGGTTGATGGGGAGTTGGCGGAAGTCGTTGAGGATCCGGGCGGCGATATCTTCCATGACATTTTCCGGCTCGGCGTCATACAAACATGCTGGTTTACCGTCGACGGGCTGCCAATCTGTGAACGTCGGATTGGTGATGCCCTTCGGTGCTTTCAACCAAATTACAGGCGAGCCCTTCTCGCCGTCGGGTGTAGTAGGCGGGCATTCAAGAGTTAGGCAGCCCATTTCGCGGGAGCCGGGACCGCCAACGCGGCAGCGGAAGTCCGCCTTGTATTGATACGGGTCTTCAGGGACGGAAGTGCCGCCTAATGTAGGCGCCGTCTTCCCGGTTCCGGGGTCGAAAGACCAGTTAGCTCCCAGGTCAACGCTGCCATTCGAATCGTTCAGACTGGTCCATTCGTTGTGGTTTGCGGCCATTCCCGCTTGGGTCATGGCCGCCACAAGAGAGGCTGCCAATCCAAAGGCCACCATGAAGGTGCGCGTTCGATTAACGAATGACACCCGTGTCCACGACCTTCCATGCGGTATGGAACTCAGCAAGGATTACAAACGCGTCGTTTGTCGCCGCATCCGCAGGGCGCCCCTCGGTTCCGTCTGCGTTGTAGTAGCTAATCGCGTCCTGTATCACTTGGGCCCGTGCCAAATGGGGAGTGTCGTCGGGCCGCCAATCCATCTCGACGGTGGCTAAATGTAGCTTTCCACCAACCGTCCAACGCCCATCTCGGTAGCTGTCAGTTGCTGCCTCTTGCATATGGCGACACACCTGACATCCCGGAGTGCTCAGCGTGCCGAGAACCCCGGTTTCGCCTGTTTGATTGGCGTGGTTCTTGATGGCGTACCAGTACCTGATGAACGCCTCCAGCCCGGCCTTCGAGTTCTCCTTCGCCAGCTCTGGCATCACGGGAACGGGCACGTTCTGCGCCTTTCCCGTGGCGTCGGCAGGTTTGTACACGGCAGGCGAAGCTGCACTAGCCGAAGCCGCCGGAGCCGAAACGCTCAAGCTGGGCGACGCCGTCGTCGAGATGCTCTCTGAGGGTGAGGCACCTGGTGCGGCGCCGCCCTGGCAACCGCTCAAAAGCACAACAGTGGCGAGTCCCGCGACCCACGTTCGGACGTGAGTAAAAGGAAAAGTGGCAAACGAAAGGCGTGACATGACAGGCTCCCCAGCAGCTGTTTAGCGGTGTGCCGGTCAGTCTAGGCCGGGGACGGGCATCCATTCATGTCAGAAAACGCGGCCTGTGGATAACGTCCCTGAGGGCCCGCCTAGCCTCGCAGTTTCTCCATGTCCCGTCGGTCCTTCTTGGTGGGACGGCCGGCGCCGCGGTCGCGCTGGGGGAGGCCGAGCTTGGGGGCTACGGGACGCGGGGGAGTGTGGTCGGTGAAGCAGTGGGAAGCGGCTTCGGCGCCGACGCGTTTGGCGATAAGTCGCCGTACCTCAAGGATGCGTTCCCAGCCCGACTCCCGGACGCGGATGGTGTCTCCAATGATCACGCTCTGCGATGCCTTGACCGGGTTCCCGTTGACGCGGATGTGCCCTGCGCGGCAGGCAGCCGTGGCAGCGGAACGGGTCTTGTAGGCGCGGATCGCCCACAGCCAAGCATCGACTCGGACGTTGGCCGGGGACGAGGACGGGATGCTCATCATTGAATTGTCGCCGATAACCGGGGTGTGTGCACGGCAGACCCAGTGTCGAGGCGTCAAAGGGGCCCGAGCGAGCCGGTGTGGAACGGACCCAATGAATGTGACTTGCAGCAATTCTGCATTACCTGTATTCCTGCCGTAATCCCACGAAGCGTCATTCTGGCGCAATTTCCAATGCACTAAGAACTCCGATCAAAGTAAATTTAGGAACCCCCCGGGAATCGTCAATGGGCGAATAATGTGTGTTAGCTTGTGATTCGTACTGATGAGACCCAGTGCCCGAGTTCAATCTGCAAAGGACCTGCTCGCGCGGGAATAGCGTGATGTCACAACGAATCAGTTCAACGGAGGACCCGGCGGCGTCGAGCGCTGCTACCCACACGGTCCTATCTCCTCGGACGTTTGCCTCCCTGGCCGGGACCATGTTTGCAGTCGATCTCCTGAGCGCCGGAAATGGAGCTATTGACCTGGCCTTCGTGGCCCCTTTCGGTGCCCTCATGGTGGCCGGCATAGGTTTGGGCGATCTCGTGACGGCGCTCTTCATGGCCTTCTTCGCGGGAATCATCGATGTTTTTGCTGTGAAATTGGCTCGCGCCGAAGGGCGGAATGATGCCAGCAGGTTATTGCCCAAATTATTTGCCGCGCTGTTGATCGTTGCTGCCGTCTGGACTGCAGCCGGGATGGTGGTCACCCGGGTTGTTCCCCTGATCTTTGCCGTTGTAGGCTCCGAGCCTGCTGTGGCTGCCATAGCCACCGATTACTTGACCGTACGCATGATGGGCATTCCCTTCACGTTGGCTCTGGCCGCCGTCTCGGTCACCCTCCGCATCGTGGGGAGACAACGCGCTTCCATTGCCCTCATTGTCACCGTGTTCGTGTTGAATGCGGCGTTCAATGCAGCCTTGGTTTACGGCCCGCTGAAGGTGATGGCAGCCAACCCGGTGATTGCTGTAGCCATCGCTACGGTGATCGCCCAGGTTCTCACTGCTGCCTGCGGCGTTATTGTCCTCGCACGGCATTTCTCCCGAGGCCGAGGTGAAAAGGCTGCCGCGACTGATCAACCCCGGATCATCCTGCTGACCCGCGAGATGTTTGTAACAAGCCTTGGAGTCGGGTTGCGGCAAATGAACAACTACGCCGCTGCCGTGGTGCCCTTCATGCTCATCAGCCGTTTGGATGTGGCCACCGTCGCTGCGGCAGCGGTGGCCACGAGGATCTGGACCCTCTACTGCCGGGTTCCGCAAGCGACCCTCAGCGCTGTTGGCGTTTTTGTTGGGTACTCCCGGGGCCGAAGCCAGCCGGACGCCCACGCTGTGGTGCAACGTTCGGGTAAGTATGTTGTCTGGCCCAGTTTCATCGCGGCGGCCGGTGTGGCAGCGGCCGTTCCCGTCTTTGCCAGGGTCTTTGGCGGCGATGAGGTTGACGTCGGATTGGTGTGGATGCTGACTGCTGGCTATCTCCTCGCAGTGCCCGCCTATGTCGTGGAGAATTTGTGCGGGGAGATCTTGACGGTGGAACAGCGGGCATCGTGGCTCTCCCTACCATCAACCGTGGTTACGTATCTGGTAACCATCCCGATTGCCATCATCGGGATCCTGGTGTGGGAATCGGCGATGGTCGCCGTTGCCTCCGCAGCCGTGGCGTCGCTTCTTCTTGCCCTGCGGTACAGCATGCGGACAAGGCAGCTCGGCTATCGGATAATCGGGAGGTTCTGAGCGGCGCGTCTGACCACCAAACTACCGCACCGTCACCTCAACCACCTGCGCCATGTTGTTCCCGATGCCCTGGTAGTTCCACACCTGTTCAGTGGGCTGCAGGGCGCCGGACGTATCCATCGCCCGGCACCGCAACACATGCTCACCGGGGCTCGCCACCCACACCATGGACCACCGCCGCCACGCGAAATCACCCAGCGGCGGATCCACATGCGCGGGCATCCACTCGCCGTCGATCCCCACTTCAACACGTTCAACGTCGCCGTGCCCTGACCACGCGCGCCCGTGCAGCATCACGGGACCTGCATTCACCACTCGTCGCCGGGTGTAGAAGTCCGGAATGCCGGGCGGAATCATCAGGGAGCGGACGCGAATATGGGACACGGGTATGCCGGGCCCGTCTGGACCTTGGAGGTAGTGGTACGCGACGGCCTGCTGGAATCCCATGAACCGCGACGTGACAGCTTCGATGGACGTCAACCACTTCACGCTGGCCATGCCATACCAACCTGGCACTAGGAGCCGTAAGGGGAAGCCGTGCTGTTTGGGCAGCGGGTTGCCGTTCATGGCATAGACCAGCATGACTTCGGGATGCATGGCTTCCGCCACCGAAAGGCTGCGCGCGTATGGCTCTTCGACGCCGCCCTGAATGCCGTTGTCGGCACCGGTAAAGACAAGTTCGACGGCGTCACTCGCCAGGCCTGCTTCCTCCAGCAAGGGTGCCAACGGGGTTCCGGTCCACTCTGCCGTGCCCACCGCACCGAGAACCCAGGGTTGGCTGACGGGACGCGGCTGCAGAAGCGACCGCCCGTTTCCTGCGCATTCAAGGGTGACGGGCATGGTGACGGCGGGCCGGGCTTTGATGTCGTCAAGGCTCAGCTCGAGGCTCCGATCAACCGCGCCGCTGAGCCGCAACCGCCATGTATCGGCGGAAACGTGGGGTATATCGAAGTGAATCAGCAGGTAGTGCAGCCCGGCCGGCGTGATGTCGTCGTGCAGGGCCTCAAGGGGCATGGAGTGGTTCCGCCCGGACAGCTGAAGTTCTTCGTGGGTCAGGGGGCCTTCGGTTGGCTGCCCGGGGTTGGCGGCTTTCGTTGCTTTTTGTTTGACGTGGTGTTTGGACATGGGGCGGCGGCGTTCTACTGGAAGCTAAACGCTGCGGAGTGCCGCAGCACTTAGGTCAAGGATCACGCCGGGGCCGAACCCGCGTCAATAGCCTGTTGTGAGGCCTGCTTTGCGCGCTAACGTGTGCCGGGAGCGTGCAAAGCGGGCCTCACAACAGAAGGGGGCTACCGGCGTCGTAGTTCCGGGTACTCAAGGTGGGGCGCAACAGTGCCGGCGTCCCGCTCCAGGAAGTTCACGGCCGGGGCCACGATGTCGTCGATCTCGTCCAGGACGGACTTGCTCAGCACCACGTCTGCTGCTTTCAAGTAGTCGGTCAGGTGCTCTTCGGTGCGGGGGCCGATAATCACGCTGGTCACGGCAGGGTGGTTCATGGCGAACGCAACGCCAAGCTGGATGAGGGTCAGGCCGTGGCGGGCTGCGAGCTGCGCCAAAGCGTCGGCGGCGTGCAGCTTGCCTTGGTTGAACGGTGCGTTCACGTCGAATCTGCCGGGAAGGGCGGAGAAGCGTGAACTCTCCGGCTGGCCCCCGCCAACGCGGTAACCGCCAGCCAGCCACCCGCCGTCGAGCGGTCCGTAACTCAAAACCCCGACGCCGTACTGCTGGGTGATGGGGAAAACGTCCCGTTCGTTGGCGCGCACCAGAAGGGAGTATGGAACCTGGTCCACCACGGGCGGGGTCAGGTGGTTGGTGTTCGCGATCCACTGGGCCTCAACAAGTTGGGCGGGGCTGAACACGGACGTGCCGTAATAGAGGATCTTGCCCTGGCGGATGAGGTCGTTGAGCGCGGTGATGGTCTCAAGGAGATCGGTGTTGTAGTCCGGACGGTGCGCTTGGTAGAGGTCGATCCTGTCCGTGTTCAGCCGCCGCAAGCTGTCCTCAACAGCCCGGACGATCCAACGGCGTGAGTTGCCGGCATGCGCTGGGTTGGCGCCCATCTGGCCGTGGAACTTCGTGGCCAGGAAAACGTCGTCGCGCCGGCTGTGGATGGCCTGGCCAACCACGGTCTCGGCCTCGCCCTGTGAGTAGATGTCGGCGGTGTCAACGCTGGTGATACCGGCGTCGAGGGCGGCCTTGATGATGCGGATGCTCTCGGCCGGACCCGTGGGTGCGGCGCCGGTGCCGAAATTCAGGGTGCCCAGCGTGAGGGGGCTGATCAGGGCGCCAGTGCGTCCAAGCGTTCGTAGCTCGTTGAGGCTCATGTCGGCTTCCTGTGGTGGAACGGTGCGGATGTTCAATCGAGGCTACACACGGCTACCGGAGGCATAAACGCAAATGGTAGAAGTTCTTCGTTTTTCTTCTTGCGAGGTAATGGAGGAGGCCTTACTTCGCGACATTTCTTGACACGCGGCAACACAAATGTCTTTCGAATCAACAAATATTGCCGTTACCGGAAGCAGGTGAATCATGGGAAGGGAACTCAGGCATCGCACGATAGGGGACACCGGAATGACACAGACCACAGTGGAAGAAACGGCGGCCATCAAGGCAGCATTCGCGCAGTTCCCGTCCGGAGTTGCGGCGTTCAGCGCCATGGTGGACTTCACGCCGGAAGCCTTGGTTGCATCGTCCTTCACGGTGGGTGTATCGCTGGAGCCGCCATTGGTGATGTTCGCCGTGCAGAACTCCTCCACCACTTGGCCGAAGCTCCGTCAAGCGCAGCGGCTTGGCGTTTCGGTGCTCGCCGAGGGCCAGGAAGCGGCCGCCCTCCAGCTGGCTTCCAAGACGCGCGACCGTTTTGCCGGATTGGACACCAGCGTGAGCGACTCAGGTGCAGTTCTGATCGACGGCGCGGTGCTGGGTTTCGAATGCGAAATTGTGTCTGAGACGCCCGCGGGGGATCACGAGATCGTCGTTCTGGAGGTCAAGGCCACCACCATCAATCTCGAATCCAAACCATTGATCTACCACGGTGCTGCGTTTAGGCAGTTGGCAGCCTAGGCATCTAGGAGTTGCGGCTGGCGCCGCTGAGCGAACCTTTTCGGATCGGGCTCGGAGACTTTCCATTCTTGGAAGTGTCCGGGCCCGGCTTCTTTGCCCCATTGCCTGAGGCCGGGCTCTTGGTGTCGCGGCTCTGTGCGGGACCCTGCTCCGGCTTCTTGGGTGGAAAGTCGGGACGCTTGGGAGGCGGGGTTTTGCCGTTGGACGACGGCGTCGGCTCGTCAAGGTCGCGGACGGTGACCTTGATGGCCGGTGGCTGTTGCGCTTTGGCGCGTGCGGCGGCCCGCTCGTCTGCTTCTGCCACTGCGTCTGCCCAGTCCTTCGCGAGGACGGGTGGTTCCTTGGCGGCTGCAACAACAATCGGGTGGTGGGCGGTCTGGTGTTCCACCACTGATTTAACTTCAGCCGGCTTGGGCAGGTTGCGGGGGTCTACTTTTGCCTTCCACGCGCCTTCCTTGAGCGCAGAAGACGCAACCGAGAGGCGTCGTCGGGCACCGCCCAGGAGGTCTCGCTTGGGCGCTGCGGGTGGGGCCCCGGCTCCGGGCGCGGAAGCAGCTCCAACCCCGGCCGACGCGAAAGCGGGCTCCGGCGCAGCGGGAGGCACAAAATGGTGGTGTGCCTCAGCGGGATCAGGTAAGCGTTCAGGGTGCTGGGGGAGGTGAACTATGGGAGTGTTGGCCTTCTTGGGAAAGATCCCCACCATGGCCAAAAGGATGATGGACAGTAGCCGTCCAATTCCGGCGATCACCAGGGTGATGATGACGATCAACATCAGACCCAGGAACATCAGGACCGCCAGTCCGAGTGTCCCCAAATACGTCAGGTTGATGGCGAGTGTTGTCGGATCCTCCACGTTAGCCTCCCCTGGCCGTCGTTTTGTGATGCGCCCAATGCCCACCCAGCTTGCATATATAGCCTAAGGTCCAGCACCGACGGAATCACGCCCCGCCCCACCCTCTGGCGGGGTTGTTTCGAAGCTGTTATACGGCGTGGGAAAATATGTTGCCCAGCTCTCATTTTTGGCTTCAGATTGGCGCTCCATGACCCCTGATTTGACCCGTCTCCGTAATGGTGCCTGCCCGTGCCTCTCCGGCGAACAATACGAGGAATGTTGTGGGCGCTTTCATCGCAGCGCGGCGGATGCGCCAACGGCTGAGCAACTCATGCGATCCCGCTATTCGGCTTTCGTCGTGCTGGATCCCGGCTACCTCCTGCGCACCTGGCACTCGTCCACCCGCCCCGCGTCGATGGACCTGGATCCGGACATGGAATGGCGCAGGCTGGACATTGTCTCGGCCACGGGCGGTGGCCCCCTGGACACGACGGGAACAGTGGAGTTCGCTGCGCACTACAGGCTCGACGGCGAACGCGGGGTCCAGCGCGAGCTAAGCCGCTTCGTCCGGGAAGACAAGCGTTGGTTCTATGTGGATGGGGACGTGCGCTAGTCGCGTTCCTTCCCAGTTGCCTCGATATTGCCGTGCGCCGATCACGGTGGTTCCGCGGCCTGACCCGTCAAAGTCACGGTGTCCCCCGCACTAACTGGGAAGGAACGCGGCGGGAACGCCCTACCGGTAGTTCCGGTGCAGGTTCTCCTTGGTTGAAGCGCCAGGGGAGGCATCGCCGATCCAGGGCCCGGTGCCTTCGGACTGATCCAGAACGCCGGCCTCCAACCAGGCGTAGTCGCCGGCGAGGACCTTCCGCGAAAGGTCGTGATCGCCGTCGTCAGTATTCCTCCACAGCTGATCGAAGTATTCGTCCACTCGCACACGCGCCTGCTCACAGAACGCCTCAGCCAGCTCAAAAGCGGTAGCGCCCTGTTCAGGATGGGTCCGGAGCAGCATCTCCGCCCGCGAACAGCACGCAGCCATGGCGAACAGCTCAGCGCCGATGTCCACGATCCTGCCCAGGAACGCCTGCTTGTGCTCCAGCTTCGCCTGCCAACGCCCCATGCCGTAGAACGTCTGGCGGGCCAGCCGCCGCGAGGACCTCTCCACAAAGCGCAGCTGCTTGCCAAGGCGTCCAAATTCCGCATAGGACCGCGGATCCATTCCGGCGCCAGCCACCAGTTTCGGGAGCCACTTAGCGTAAAAGCCGGAAGCCCCGACTGCGGCCCGCGCCTTATCCTGCAGGCTCGCGTCCGCTGAGGCGAGGTCTCCCGCGGCGGCAAGGTGTGCATCCACGGCTTCCCGGGCGATCAGGAGTTTCATGATCTCGCTGGAGCCCTCGAAGATCCGGTTGATGCGGAGGTCGCGGAGAAGTTGCTCAGCGGCTACGGCACGTTCGCCCCGGGCTTCCAGGGAGTCGGCCGTTTCGAAGCCCCGGCCTCCACGGATTTGGACAAGTTCGTCGGCGATCCGGCAGCTCAGTTCCGTGGACCACAGCTTGGCCAGCGCGGCCTCGATGCGAACGTCCTTCTGACCCGCGTCGGCCATCTCAGCGGAAAGCTCGAACACAGCCTCCAGCGCGAAGGTGGTGGCGGCGATGAACGCGATCTTCTTTCCCACAGCCTCGTGCTTGCCCACCGGACGGCCCCACTGCGTCCTCGCGTTGGACCATTCGCGGGAGATCTTCAGGCTCCACTTTCCGGCGGCAACACACAGGCCCGGAATGGAGAGCCGCCCCGTGTTGAGGGTGGTGAGGGCAATCTTGAGCCCTTGGCCTTCACGCCCCAGCCGGTTGGCTGCAGGGACGCGGACTTGGTGGAAGCGGGTCACCCCATTCTCTATTCCGCGCAGTCCCATGAACGTGTTGCGGTTTTCCACGGTGATGCCGGGGGAGTCCATTTCCACCACAAAGGCGGAGATCCCGCCCTTGTGTTCCGTCCCGTCAGCATCGGTATGGGCTGGAACCCTTGCCATGACCACCACCAGTTCGGCGATCACGCCGTTGGTGGTCCACAGTTTCACGCCGTCCAAAAGGTAAGAGTCGCCGTCGTCGGACAGTACGGCAGTGGCGCCCATGCGCGCGGGGTCGCTGCCGACGTCGGGCTCTGTGAGGAGGAACGCGGTAATGGCGCCGGCGGCGCAACGCGGCAGGTACTCCTGCTTCTGCTCGGGCGTGCCGAACTCCTTCACCGGTTCCGGAACTCCGATGGATTGGTGGGCTGAAATCAGTGCGCCCAGGCTCGGATGGACCGATCCCAGCAGGGCAAGGGCGCGGCCGTAGTAGACCAGGGACAGGCCCAGGCCGCCGTATTCGCGCGGTACTTTCATGCCGAAAACGCCTAGGTCCGCGAGCTCTTTCAGGTATTCGTCGGGAATTTTTGCGTCCCGCTCGATCGTGCGGCCGGACATTGTTTTGGCGAAGGGCACCAAGCGGGCCATGAATTCTTCGCCCCGCTGGACGTCTTCTGTTTTTGCTTGCGGCCAGGGGTGTATCAGGCTCAGGTCGAAGCTGCCCAGGTACAGGCCCTTGGCGAAGCTGGGCCGGTTCCATTCTGTTTCGCGCGCGGCTTCGGCGACGGCGCGGGCTTCTTCTGCGGTGGCGTTGACGCTTGCGGCGGCGAGACTGTTGTCAGTGGCGGACGTCATGGGATAACTCCTCTAGCCGGTGGTGCCGGATGGAGCCAGGGTCCGCCGTGGGTGCGAACCCTTCAGCTGTCCCTCAATGCTACCCGCGAGTAGCTACCTGTGCTAGGGGAAACCTGCGGCTGGAATTCGGCCGGAATTTCCACTTGTCCGGCGTGGTGAACCACCCGGTCCCACGCAAAGTTAATGCCATGGACCAGACCACCCAGAACGGCCTTAATGGCGTACCAGGCGATGCCCATTGCTCCGATAAGAATGATTGTTGCCAGTGCTGCGGCGGCAATGAAGGCCACCAGAATTGCAGCGAAAACCAGTGTTCCAATGAATACGTACGTGGCGGTATCAAGCGCAGAGAAGTCGAAATTCATGGTTCCCCCCGGGGCGACGGTGCGTGGGTTGACGCGGCGTGGCTGCGTCGATGCTCTGACACTAGGGGCGTCCATGGTTTCCGGCCAGTGCGGAAACGCCTCGCGGCGGCGTTGATATGGGATCGAAACCATACCAGGCGGTAGGTTACGGAATGGTTGCGACGGCGGTGCTTTCGGCGGGCCCGACAGCGGTGCTTCCGGCGGTCGGTCGCCCCGGCGACGCTCTGCGTTAACCTTGTACGGGGCAGTTTTCGCTGCCAGCCAGGTTTCGCAGCAGCTGAAGGAGAGTAGTTGTCCCGTTCAGCCATGTCCTCCGCCGACGCCATCGGCGCCCGGCTCCGTGATCTCGAGCAGCTGACCAAAGGGCCTGCCTGGGCCCTGACGCGGTCGGCGCCGTGGGTGATCGCCGTGCTGCAGGCATCCTTTACCCGCACCCGGCCGCAGCTTCCGCTCGAAGAGTTCCATGCCGACGTCGATGCTTTCCTTGAGCAGCTCCGCCGACAGGACCCGGCGTTGGGCGGCCAACAGAACGGCAAGCTTTTCGGCGACGAGTGGACTAGGAAACAATTCCTGACCCGGCGTAGCCAATCAGGTCAGATCGTTTACGAAGTCACCGAACCGGCCGCCCGTGTGCTGGCTTTCCTGGACAGCCTCTCCAGCGAGCGTTCCACGCTGAACGGTTCTCGGCTCGGCACATTGTTGGGCGACGTTGAGAAGCTCGCCAACGAGACCAACCCGGACCAGAGCGCGCGCTTGGAAGCCCTCGAAGAGGAAATCCAGGAGCGGCAGCAGTTGGTGGAGGACATCAGCTCCGGTGAGTTCGATGGACTTCTGGATGACGAAGAAGCTGTGGAAGCTGCCGGCAACATCCTGGACCTCGCAGCCAGCCTGCCGGCGGATTACAAGAAAATGCGCGACCGGATCGAAGAGCTGGTGGGTGAGCTCCGGAACCAGATTATTGAGGAATCCCTGAGCAAGGGCGCCACCATGGCCCAGGTTTTGGAGGCCGACAAGCGCTTGCGGCAAAGCCCTGAGGGACGAACCTTCCGCTCGTTCACCGCATTCTTGGAGGACCCGCAGCAGCAACTGCGGTTCCGCTCGGCGATCGGTGAGGTGCTGAGCCGTCAATTTGCGGACGACCTATCCCATGAGGACCGCGAAACGCTGAAAAACCTGGTGGCCGAGTTGCGATATCAGCACAGCCAGATCCAGCGAATCTACGGCAAGCTCTCCGAAAGCCTGAACACCTACATTCAGAGCGACGACGTCAGGCAGTCCGTCAGCCTGCGCAAGGTGCTTGCCGAAGCCGAGCAAGCCATCCGGTCCATGCCGTACGAGCGAGACCGTCCCGGTCTGGTCCGCGGGCCCGTGCTGTTTAACGCCGGGTTCGAGTCGTTGGCCATGGTCAAACTTTTCGACCCCGACGAATTTGCAACACCCCCGCGCCTTGCCGACCCCATCGCCTTCAGCGACTCCGACCGCGTACGGTCGGCGCGCACCGGAAAGGCCAAGCCTGCTGTCGTCCGGGCAGCCATGGCCGGTGCCGCCACCCTGGGCGACGCCTGGGAAAACCTGCCCGCCAAAGAACGTCACATCAACACCGTGCGCACCCTGTTGTCCATGGCGCTTCAGACGGGCGCTGCCTTCGACAGGGCCACCTGGGAACACATCGACTTCGAACAAATCGACGGCAGCATCCGCACGGCGTACCTGCCTGTCGTCAAGCTGAATGAGGATTCTGATGACTGAAGAAATCACGACGACGGACGTCACCGCAGCGGACCAGGTCACCGAAGCGGTGGCTGAAGTCGGTGTCGAGCCCGAGCAGGTTGTCGAGGCTGAGCTGGCTGCGGAGGCTGAGCCGGTTCCGGAAATCAGCCACTCGGACCCCTTCCGGATCACTCCGCGGGACACTTTTGTGGATGGCGCTGCTCTCTTCCCCGGCGATACCGGAGTGTTGCCCATGAAGGTTCGGCATGCGCTGGTGAAACTGCTCAAGGGCCCGTACATTGACGGTGGCCGCGACGAGAAACTGTGGACCACGCTGCTGGACAACCAGCTGATCCTCCGCAGCCGCCTCTCCGAGCTGTTCCTCACCCTGCAGCTCGATCACGACCGCAAAATCGCAGTCCTCCGACCCGTTGACCCGGAAGTGATCGGCGCCAGCTCCCGCTCCAGCATCCTGCGCCAGCAGCGTGCCCTGAGCCGCGTGGAAACCATTGTGTTGCTGCGTCTGCGTCTCCTGCTGGACCGCCATGTCACAGCCCAAACGGACCCCACCATCACCCGCGAAGAGATCTCGGACCTCGTGGCCAACTACACGCCGTCTGGCCAACAGGACGCCCTCCGCGACTCCGACGTGGTCACCCGGACCATCACCAAACTCCTGGCCCGCCAACTCATCCTCCCCACCCCGCTGGACGACACCTACACCATCAGCAACGCCCTCCCACTGGCGCTGCCCTTCGAAAACATCGGCGACATCCCAGCCCAAATCGAGGCCCTGATAGCAGTAGCAGCCGACGAATCCGGCACGGAGCCCCTCCTGGATCTCGATCCCGATTCCAACCCAACCAGCCCTTCAGATGACGAGTTGGACGACGGGGATGGTGACGGGCCTGCGATGGTGCGTACCGCCGCGGACAGTGACCCGTCAACAGAAGAGGCAGCCAAGTGACCATCGCAAGCATGCTCCCTCTCGGCGAGCTCACGAACCCAGGCCAGATGCGCCTCGCGTTGGTACAGGTGGTTAACTGGGGCACCTTCCATGGCGCCCACACCATGCATGTGGACCGCAAGGGCACTCTTCTGACGGGTAATTCGGGTGTCGGCAAGTCGACTCTTTTTGATGCGATGCTCCGTGTTTTCGATGCCCGCCCGCGCTCGAACGAGGCCGCCGCCCAGCGTTCCGGTGGCGCTGTGGAGGATAAGAGGACCACATTCACTTACATGCGCGGCAAGGTTGGTGATAAGGCGGTCGGCGACAGCTCGGCGAGTGCCTTCCAGCGCCCTGGTGCCACGTGGTCCGCCGTCGCGCTGACGTTTGATAACGCAGCCGGCACGAAGGTGACGGTGTCGGCGCTGTTCGACCTTCCGAAAAACGGCACGGAGTCCAGTGTCGGGCGCTTCTATGTCATTGACAGCAAACCGCTGGACCTCGAGGCAATCGAGGGCATTGCGCAGAAGCGGTTCACCAAGGGCGCGTTGGAGTCGATTTTCCCGGATGGGCAGGTCTTCGATGTGCACAAGGCCTTCGCCGAGCGCTTCCGCAGGCTTCTGGGCATCAACTCTGACCAGGCCCTTCCGCTGCTTCGCGTGATCCAGGCCGGCAAGGGCTTGGGCGGCAGCGTGAATACGTTCTTCCGCGATCAGGTGCTTGATGCTCCTGCAACGTTGGCTGCAGCCGATGATGTGGTGGAGGAATTCAGCAACCTGATGTCCATTCGGCAACGGTTGGAGGACGTCCGGCAGCAGCGGGACCAGTTGGCTCCGGTTCCGGGGTTGAACAAGGAGTACGCGCAGGCATTGCTGGACGCGAACCGTCTCCGTGAGTTGGCTGGCGAAGAGTTCGAGGCCTACAAGCAGCAACTGGCAGTGACGGTCCATGCCAAGACGTTGGCCCGGTTCAAGGAGTTGGCTCAGTCCAAGGCCCAGGAACTGGCTGCCGAGCGCACGGTGCGGGATGCTTTGGCCAAGGAACTCCGCGACCTTGAGCTGGACTACAACAACCGCGGCGGCAATGCCATTTCGGCGATTGAGCAGTCGTTGGAGAACGCCAAGGTTGGCCTGAAGCTGCGTCAGCAAGTTGAGGACTCGGCGAAGAAGGCTCTGGCCGATGCCGGGCTGAACCTTGAATGGTCCGCCGAAGGGTGGGATCAGGCGCATGAGCAGGCAGCCGCCCGCTCGGCCGAGTTGAAGGACGATTCGGAGGCACTCAAGGAGCTTCGCTTCGAGGCTTTTGACGGCCACGCCACTAAGAAGCGTGAGCTTGCCGCAGCTCAGCAGGAGCTGATTTCCTTGCGCTCGCGCAAGTCCCTGCTGCCGCCGTCGAGCATTGAAAACCGGGCAGCCATCGCAGCGGCAACCGGGGTCCCAGAAGAGCGGATGCCGTTTGGTGGCGAGCTGATCGATCTCGCCGACGGTCAGGATCAATGGCGTCCCGCCGCCGAGCGCGCGCTTCGTAACCTGGCCACCACGTTGCTGGTACCGGGTGAGCATTTCGCGGCGGTGACCCGATATTTGAATGACAACACCGTCCGCGGTGCCCTCCGTGCTGTTGATGTGTCCAAGCCGCTCGCCGGTGGCGCGCTGGCTGTTGAGGAAGTGTCCGACGGCGACCTCTTGACTAAGTTGAGCATTCTCACCTCGGGTGCCAATGCTGACGCGGGAGAGTGGATCCGGGAGCGGATCGCCCTGGACTTCGCGTACCCGTGTGTCGAGGATCCGGACGAACTTGCTTCGATGGACAAGGGCCTGAGCCTGGGCGGCGTGGTCAAGCGCAACCGGCACACCGTGGAGAAGGACGACCGTTTTACGAGTCGCCAGGATTACGTCCTCGGTTTCGACAACGCTTCCAAGCTCGAACTTGTGGCAGCGCGTGTGGGCGAGCTGGAAAACGAGCTTGTGAAGGCCGCGGAACTTGCCCAAAGCCGCGAGGATTCGCATCAGGGTATGGCGCGGCAGCTCGAAGCCCTGCGTCGCGTCGCTGAAGACGAACGGTCATGGGAACAGGTTTCCGCAGCCGTGGCCGCGGACGAGCTTGCCAGGATCGAACAGCGGCTGACAGATGCGTTGGCCGCGCAAGCGGACCTGGAACCGCTGCGGGCCAGCATCGAAACCGTCAGGGAAAAGCACCAGTCCTCCACAGGTACCGCTGCCGTTCTGCAGAGCGAATACAAGGCGCTGGATCACAAGATGACCACGGCGGACGGCCTGCTCGATGCCGCGAGGCTGAAGCTGGAGCAAGCACCGCCGTCGGCCTCTACTGTCACTGCTTTGGAGCCGTACTTCCAGGGCGTCACCGACCTCTCTGAACTGTACGAACTCGACAACCTGGCCAACAGCGTCCGCAACAAGCTGCTGGACGAACTGCATGCGGCGGAATCGCGCGGGCAGGCAACGGCCGAGCGGTTGACCCGCATGTTCGAAGCGTTCGTGCGGGACTGGGGAAGTGCCATCAGCGCCGATCATGGCACGTCGATCGGCGCCGCCGGGGACTTCGAATCCCGGTACCACGCGATCGTCAGTGATGGCTTGCCCGCCCAGGAGGCCGAGTTCCGGCTGTTCTTCAACCAGCGCACGCACGAGTCGTTCAGCACGCTCCTGCACTTGCTGGATGAGGAACGCCGCAGCATCACCAGCCGCATCCTGCCCCTCAACGGCATCCTGTCCCAGGTGAACTTCCATGAGGGCAGCTTCCTGGAACTGGACATCAAACAGACGCTCCCGGCCACAGCCAAACAGTTCAAAGATGCGATCCAGAACGCCCTGAAGGCGAAGCACACCAGGCCCTCGCGCGGAGCTGCCGCTGGTCCGGCCGAAACGGACGACGACGCCGAGCTCACCGCGCGCTATAAGTCGTTGGAGACCCTGGTCAAGCGGCTCGGATCGCAGACGCCGGAGGATCGGCGTTGGCGGGCTGAGGTGCTGGACGTCCGCGGGCACCTGTTTATTCAGTGCAAGGAGCACAGGGAAGTTGCTTCCAAAGCCGCCGCGGGCAAGGCCGGCAAGAAGAAGACCGAAGTCTTCATGCATGCCGATACCGGTTCCATGTCCGGCGGTGAGCGCCAGCGATTCACGGCGTTCATCATGGCTGCTGCGCTGAGCTACCAGTTGGGCATCGCCGAACAGGGCTTCACCACCTACGGCACCGTGATGATGGACGAAGCGTTCGTGCTGGCTTCCGAGGAATTCGCAGGCGCGGGCATCAAGGCGCTCCACGAGTTCGGTTTCCAGCTGTTGCTGGCTGCGCCGGAAAACGTCATTGATCTCTCCAGGCACCTTGGGTCCGTCACCGAGATCCTCCGCGACAAGCGAACCAACCGCTCGGGAGTGCTCACGGCTCCGGTTATCGCCGGGCCCGGCGAACCGGGAGCGTGGCGTTCCGAGGCGAACCCGGTGGATATCGTCCTGCGGTGACGTCACCTCTCCCCGGCTGGCCCAAGTAGGTAGCAGTTAAGGCCGTTTTGACGCCTCAAAACGGCACCTGCTGCTACCTACTTGGGGAATTATTCGCGGCTACTTCGCGCGGACGCGGTCAAGGAACTGTTCGGTTCTGGATTCCAGTCCCGCGATTTGTCGAACGACGACGGCGGCAGGGTCCGGGTTGATCTCATTGACGGGCGGTTCCTTGCGCACGTTGGCGCTACAACCGAACTCAGCGCAGATCAGTGTCCCCACCGTGTTCCCGTCCTTACCGGATTGTCCGGCTTTTTTGGCCACCCACAGATAAACGTCATCCTTCGAAAATACGTCCCGGCACAGTTCGCAGAGGACTACACGCCTTTTTCCGGATCCGCCTTCAGGAGCGCGGAGCATGATCCCGGTGAGCTTGCCCCGGTGCGGAAGCACAAGGTATCCGCGCTGGGGCATTTTCTCGTCGCGCCAACCCAGGAACTCCAGGTTGTCCCAGTCGAGGGTTTCGAAGTTCCGGGGGAGATTCAGCTTGGCAGCCTCTGAGCGGCTGGCATTGATGAACGACGAACGGATTTGTTGGGCAGTGATTTTCTGCATGGCAAAGCTTCTTCTTTCGGAAATGGTCGACGTCAGCGTGCCTTAGTGGGCGCGCGGGAAATGGCAGGGGTCGTCGGTCATCTGAGAAAGCGGGCGCAGCAAAAAGACCCGGAAAATGGGTGCCCGGCTAAGAGCCTAGGAAGATACCGACGTGCGGGGGAGTGCCAAGCAGGCCAAAGCGGCCACCTCGCCAACCGTGGCTGCAGCAACTGAAACAGTGCGCACGCTCATCCCCTCGATCGATTCCATAAGAAGCGGTAGTCCGCTGCCGCCAATACTTTCAAACCTTCTGCCAGGTGTCCACTGCGAGAGGGTCTGGCTGAAGGACACGGGATGTGAGAGAGGGTCTGGCTGAAGGGCGCGGGATGTGAGAGAGGGTGTGATCTGCGACGCATTTAACCAGTTGAGCGGATTACGTGACGCAAACGTTTCGTAATTATCCAGAGGCTAGGCTAGCCTTACTTAGGTTCGCATCACTTACTTAAGGAGTCCCGTGGCTTCCCTTCTCCCACGCCGCGCCCTGCTCAAGACAGCAGGAACCGCGACGGCCGCTCTGGCCGCCGTCGCTCTTACCCTCACCGGCTGCTCCACTGGTCCGGCAACGTCCACTCCGGCAACTGAGCAGGCAGCATCCTCAGCTTTCCCCGTGACCATCAAAAACGTCTTCGGCGAGACCACCATCAAGGAACAGCCCAAGCGCGTAGTCACCGTTTCGTGGGTCAATGATGACGTCGCGATCGCCCTGGGTGTTGTCCCGGTTGGTGTTCCGAAGAACGAGTGGGGCAATAACGACAAGGGCTCCACCCCGTGGAAGGACGCAGCACTGGAGAAGCTCGGTGCAGGTTTCGGCACGGACAAGGCCCCGGTCCAGTTCTCCGAGGCAGATGGCATCAACTTCACCGAGATCGCCAAGCTCAACCCGGACGTCATCCTGGCCGCCTACTCCGGCCTGGAAGAAGCTGACTACAAGAAGCTCAGCGAAATCGCTCCCGTGGTGGCCCAGCCCGAGCTCGCCTACGGCACGCCTTGGCAGGAAAGCACTACCCTGATCGGCAAGGCACTGGGCAAGGAAGCCGAAGCCAAGAAGCTGGTGGAAGACACCGAATCCACCGTCAAGGAGAAGGTCGCCAAGTTCCCGCAGATTAAGGACAAGACCTTCATCTACGGCAACCTCGAGCCTGCCAAGGGTGACGGCGCCAACGTATACACCGCAATCGACAACCGCCCCCGCTTCCTCTCCGAAATCGGCATGAAGCTCGCCCCCGTGGTTACTGAGAACACCAAGAGCAACACGGAATTCTTCATCCCGTGGTCTGCTGAAAAGGCCAATGAGCTCGAATCCGACGTTTTCGTCACCTGGGTTCCGGACGCGACCACTGCCGACGCCATCAAGGCTGACCCGCTGCTGGGCCAGATCCCTGCCATCAAGAAGGGTGCCCTGGTTGCTGATTCGGACCAGACCTTGACGCTCTCCATCTCCGCTTCATCGCCGCTGAGCCTGCCGTGGGCATTGGACACGTTCCTCCCGCAGCTGGGTAAAGCAGCAGACGCAGCAGGCAAGTAACTGCAATGAAACTGAGTACGACGACGACACTCCGGGGGCGGGGCGGTGGCACTTTGGTGTCGGCCGGCCCGGGAGGCATCACCCCCGATCCCGCGGAAACCGGCAGGGGAGCCGGCGCCCGTGGGACAGCGGACAAGCGCACTGCACTCACGCGCACCGCTTGGCTGCTGGTGGCCGTCGTCGTACTCGCAGCAGTATCCGCCGCATCCTTGGCGATCGGCGCGCGCGGAGTTCCCCTCTCCACGGTGTGGGAAGCCCTCACTAACTTCAATGCGGCGGACGGCAACCACGCCGTGGTCATCGCCCGGATCCCCCGCACGGTCCTGGGTCTCCTGGCCGGTGCCGCGCTGGGCCTGGCAGGCGCGGCTATGCAGGGCGTGGCCCGCAACCCGTTGGCGGATCCAGGCATTCTTGGCCTCAACGCCGGAGCGGCGCTGGCGGTGGTCATCGGGATTTACGTCTTTGGCGTTGGCTCCCTGACCGGATACATCTGGTTCGCCTTCATTGGGGCCGCAGTGGCCGCCGTCGTGGTGTACGCCATTGCTTCCCGCGGACGGGACGGTGCCACCCCGGTCAAACTCGCGCTTGCGGGCGCTGCCCTCAGCGCCGGTCTTTTTTCCCTGTTGAATGTGATCCTGGTATCGAGCCAGGACACGTTTGACCGTTTCCGCTTCTGGCAAGTGGGCAGCATCGGCGGCCGCGATTGGTCCGTGCTTCTGCCCGCACTCCCGTTCCTGGCAACCGGCGCCGTGATCATCCTGGCCGGCGGCCGCGTCCTTAACAGCTTGGCGCTGGGCGACGACATTGCCCGCGGGCTGGGCCAGAACGTCGGCCTCTCCCGTGGGATCACCGGCTTGGGGATCGTCCTGCTGTGTGGCTCGGCCACCGCGTTGGCGGGTCCCATTGGCTTCCTTGGCTTGGTCATTCCGCACGCTGTCCGTTTCCTGACCGGCCCCGACTACCGCTGGATTCTGCCGTTCTCCATGGTCTCAGCTCCCATTCTGCTGATTAGCGCGGACATTATTGGCCGCGTGATCCTCCTTCCGGGCGAGGTCCCCGCTGGAATCATGACGGCCTTGGTAGGAGCACCGGTGTTCATCTGGCTCATCCGCCGCGGCAAGGGGGCAGGACTGTGAGCACTACCAAAACGGTCCCCCAGTTGGCGCCTCACTTTGTGCCACTTCGGCGGCGGACACTGAACCCCACTTTCTGGTTAGGCTTCGCCGTCCTGGCCATGTTTGCCGTGTACGTGCTCCTGGGCAGTTACACCGTGACAATCCCGGATTTCTTCACTATCGTCATCAACCACCTGACCGGCGGCGAGAAAATCCCCGGGGCGAGCTTCATCGTGATGGAGCACAAACTGCCCCGGGCAGTCGTTGGAACCATGATCGGCGTTGCCTTCGGCCTGGCCGGTGCACTGTTCCAAACCATGCTCCGGAACCCCCTGGCGAGCCCGGACATCATTGGCATCAGCTACGGTGCCAGTGCTGCGGCAGTGACGGCGATCGTGATATTTGGTGCCTCGGGTGCCGTGGTTTCCGGGGCCGCGTTGGGCGGTGCCTTGGGTGTTGCCGCCATTATTTACATGATTTCCCGCGGAACAGGTTCCGGTGCAGGCGGAGGTAGCCGCGGCAACGCTGCCGGCAACCGTCTCATCCTGGCGGGCGTTGGCATCGCCGCTGCCCTGCACGCAGTGGTCAACTTCCTCATGACCCGCGCCGATATCCGCACCGCAGCGGATGCCCTGATCTGGCTCAACGGTTCCCTCAATTCGGCCACGTGGGACCGTGCAGGCGTGCTGTTGGTCTCCCTGCTGGTCCTGATACCAGCCGTTATTGCCCTCGCGGGGCCTTTGCGCATCCTCGAATTGGGGGATGACACCGCCGCGGGCCTTGGCATCAAGGTTAACGCCGCCCGGCTGGGACTGGTGCTAACCGCCGTCGGACTTGCCGCCGTCGCAACTGCCGCCGCCGGTCCGGTCGCCTTCGTCGCTTTCCTCGCCGGACCCATCGCCCGGCGCATCGTCCGCAAACCCAGCCTCCCGGCGTCGGCCCTCACCGGTGCGCTGATCGTGCTCCTGGCCGACTTCTTCGCCTCCAACATTGCACCCGTCATCCTTGACGGGACCGTCCTCCCGGTCGGCGTCGTCACCGGCGCCCTCGGTGCCCCCTTCCTGTTGTGGCTGCTGGTCACGTCGAACCGAAAGGAGGCCTGAGATGGCCGTCCTTAATGCCCAGGACCTTACGCTGCAATACGAGCAGCGTAAGGTGGTGGAGGGCCTGTCCACCGAAATCCCCGAGGGTAAAGTGACCATGATCGTGGGCGCCAACGCCTGCGGAAAGTCCACTTTGCTCCGCGGCCTTTCGCGCCTGCTGAAGCCGGCCGGTGGTGCCGTCACGCTGGACGGCAAGAATATCCACAGCCGCCCCGCCAAGGAACTTGCCCGGACCCTCGGCCTGCTGCCCCAGCACCCCACCGCCCCGGACGGCATTACCGTCCGCGACCTGGTGGGCCGGGGCCGGTACCCGCACCAAGGCTTCTTCCGGAGTTGGAGCGAGTCCGACGACGCCGCGGTGCAGCGTGCGCTGGACGCCACGGACACGCTGGAGCTTGCTGAGCGGGACATCGATGAACTCTCCGGCGGGCAGCGTCAGCGCGTGTGGATCGCCATGGCCCTGGCCCAGGAAACCGACGTTCTGCTGCTGGACGAGCCCACCACCTACCTGGACCTGGCGCACCAGGTTGAGGTCCTGGACCTGATCACCGACCTCAACCGCAGCCGCGGCACCACCGTGGCGATCGTGCTGCACGATCTCAACCTTGCTGCACGCTACGCGGACCACGTCATCGCCATGAAAGGCGGGTGCATCGTGGCCGAAGGCGCCGCCACTGCAGTGGTCACGGAGGAACTTGTGTTCAACGTTTTCGGCTTGGAATCCCGGGTGGTCCCGGACCCCATTTCAGGCACACCGCTGATCGTCCCCATCGGACGCCACCACGCACGTACCGCTTCAACCAACGAACTGGAGATCGCATCATGAGTGCACAACCGACCCAGGCCAAAGCAAGCGCCGCAGTGGAACCCATGACCCTCGCCTTCGATGTCACTGTGACCGCGGTGCAGGAGCTCAGCCCCAACTTCCGCAGGATTACTTTCGGCGGATACTGCCTGCGGGACTTTGGAGTGGCCGGTGACACCCTGGACCTGCGCGTGAAGCTGATGATTCCTTCCATCGACGACGCCGGCCGGATCATCCCCTTGCCCACCTTCACCATGGAGGAGGCCGGCTGGTACCAGGAGTGGCTTGCCATGGACCCGGCCGTCCGCGGCAGCATGCGCACCTACACCGTGCGCTCCGAACGCCTGGATGCCGTGTACCCGGAAATAGACATCGACTTTGTGATGCACTTCGACGACGCCGGTAATGGTGGACCGGCAGCTAACTGGGCCGCTGCGGCGAAGCCCGGCGATGCCCTCACCATCATTGGGCCCAACAACAGGGCCGCCCAGTGCACCACCGCCGGAGCTTACGGCGGCATCGAGTGGCGGCCGGGCCTAGCGCAGCGGATTCTCCTTGCGGGCGATGAAACTGCCGTGCCCGCCATCAGCGCCATTCTTGAGAGCCTGCCGGCTGACATGACCGGGCACGCATTCCTGGAAGTACCCTCGGCTGCTGATTTCCAGGACATCTCCACCGCCGCGGACATCCAGATCACCTGGCTGGCACGCGGGGCTGCCATTGGCCGCTCCCGCCCGCACGGTGAACTGCTCAAAGAGGCTGTTGCCAAGGCCGTTCCCGTGCCCGGCTGGGTGGGCATCAAAGGCACCGAAACCGCCGCCGGTCCCGAGCCGGAAGACGTCAACGTGGATCAGGAAATCCTCTGGGAAACCCCGCAGCGCATGGACACTGCAGCCATCGAAGCCAGCAAGAACCCCACGCTGCCGGCCGGCGCCCTGCCCTTCTACGCCTGGATCGCCGGCGAAGCATTCGTGATCAAGGAGATGCGCCGCTACCTGGTGCGGGACGTTGGTATCGACCGCAAGCAGGTTGCCTTCATGGGCTACTGGCGGCGAGGCAAGGCGGAGGGCTAAGCCCCTGGGTGCGGGCCGGGCCGCCCGCAGCGGCGGTTTTGCCGTCGCTTAGACACGGCCCATAGGTGACGTTGCGGTCGCTGGGCGACCTTTACATCACGATGGGCCGCGATGCGCTCCTACCCAAAACCGCCGCCGCGGCCGTGAACGCCCCACCTTCCGACGCTCTCTCACTTCCCGACGGTTTTTGGGCGTTGCTCTCTCACATCCCGTTCGTTGTGTTCATTTGGGGTTGGCTCTGGTGTAACCGGGGGCGGGTAGCGTCGCTGCCGTGCGGGAGGAACTCGGGGACGGGAACAGCGTTCGACGGCGGTATGTCGCCATCGGGGACTCCTTCACCGAAGGCGTGGGGGACCTCAGCCCGGTGTTGCCCAACGGGGTGCGCGGCTGGGCAGACAGGGTGGCCGAGAAGTTGGCCAAGGACCAGCCCGGCTGGGAGTACGCCAACTTGGCCGTGCGCAGCAAGAGGCTCCGGCACATCATCGATGAACAACTTGAGCCAGCCCTCGCCATGGAACCGACGCTCGTTACGGTCTATGCAGGGGGTAACGACATCCTCGATTTCGGTACAGACATGGATGCTCTCCTCAATGACTACGAGATGCTGGTCGCGCGCCTCAGCGAAAGCGGGGCGACGCTGGTCCTGTTCACTGGCTTCGATGTTAAAGTCTCGGCGGTCCTGGAGCCTTTCAAGAAGCGAAACACCCTGTACAACCAACGGGTCCGGGAAATTGCGGCCAAGTACGGTGCGGTGCTGGTGGATTATTGGTGCTTCGATGCCTTCAAGGACAAACGGATGTGGGCTCCTGACCGCCTGCACATGTCTAAAGCCGGGCACAAGTACTTAGCCGCGCAGGTCCTCAATCACTTGAATGTGCCCCACAAGATCAGGCCAAAGGAATGGGAACCACCGTCGCGGGTGACGCTCCGGGAGTGGGAACGAGCCCAACGCCGCTGGGTCAACGATTGGGTGGTTCCGTTGTTCGGGCGGAAACTGCGGGGCGTGACTTTGGGTGATTCCACACAGGCCCGGTGGCCGGAGCCCGTCAAGGTTCCCCGCAAGGGCGGTCTTAGGAAGCTGGTTGAAAGCAAGGCGCAGGATGTGAGAGAGCGCCCGGCTGGGGAGGGTGAGATGTGAGAGAGCGTGCGGCTGGGGAGGGTGAGATGTGAGAGAGCGTGCGGAAAGCTCTAGCTGTCCAGCAGATTCTCGTAACCCTCGGCCACACTGGTCGCCGTGAATTCAATGATCTCGAACTCCGCCACACCGTTGCTGTAAAACGGGTCCTTGGCCAGCGAAGCATCCAACGTGGCCCGGTCCACTTTGGACAGCAGCACGCCTCCCGTGGCAGGGACGCGACGTCCGGACGCAAGGAAGATGCCGCCGTCGAACGCGTCCTTAAGCCAGGCCATGTGGCCCGGGCGGTGGAAGTCGACAATTTCGTCGGGAACTTTATAGGTCAATGAGACGACAAACATGCCGCCAGCCTATCGCCTGAGCAGGGGCGGCGACCTAGGAATCAGCGAATTCTCATAAGATGGAGGCATGACTCAACCCCGCTGGCTGAATGCCGACGAACGCCGTGCTTGGCTGGCCCTGCTGAGCATCAACACCTTGCTCCCCTCGGCGTTGGACACCCAGCTTCAGTCGGCAGGCAAACTGTCCTTGTTCGACTACAACGTGCTCGCGATGCTCTCCGAGACCGAGGGCCGGTACCTGCCTATGAGTGAGCTCGCTGCGCGGACCAGTGCCTCCCTGTCACGGCTTTCGCACGTCGTCACCAAGCTGCAGAAACGCGGCTGGGTGGAACGGCAGGCGCACCCCGGCGACGCCCGTGTGACCGTTGCCCACCTGACGGACGCCGGTATGTCCACCATCGTGTCCCTCGCCCCGGGGCATGTTGAATCAGTGCGGACGCTGATGCTCGATTCGCTCAGCCCCGACGACGTCGCGGATCTTGCCCGCATCGGTGAGAAAATCGTTGCCCGCTTGGACAACAACCACTGGATCCTCCGTGACTCGTAAACCCCTCAACGGGTGCTTTGTGGCCTCGGGCGCCGAAGTGGCAGACTGACGGCATGGATTTTTCTGCTCGTTATGTTGCCCTGGGGGACTCGTTTACTGAGGGCGTCGGAGACGACGATCCCACCCGCCCCAACGGTGTTCGCGGCTGGGCCGACGTCGTCGCCGGGCAGCTGGCACACAGCAACGCCGACTTCGGCTACGCCAACCTGGCGATCCGCGGCCGGAAGCTGCGCCAGATCATGGCCGAGCAGGTTGACGCAGCCGTAGCCATGAACCCCACCTTGGTAACGCTGTACGCGGGGGCTAACGACATCCTGCGGCCCAAGATCGATATTGACTCACTTTTGGACGAGTACGACGCCGGCATTGCCAAGTTGAGCGCGTCAGGCGCCACCGTGGTCCTCTTCACGGGCTTTGACGCCAAGGGATCCAAAGTTTTCAGCGCCATGCGCGGGCGGACTGCCATCTACAACGAGCTGGTGCGGGAAATCGCGGACAACCACGGTGCGTTGCTGGTGGACTACTGGCGTTTTGATGAGTACAACGATTGGCGCCTCTGGGGTGAGGACAGGATGCACATGTCCTCGGCCGGACACGTCAACATGGCCAAACGGGTCCTGGATGTCCTGGAACACGAGCATGCGGTGGAGGTGCCGGAACTTGCCCCGATCCGCCTGGCCAACCGCGTGGAAACCCTCAAGGCCAATGCGCGCTGGGTGAAGGAATCGGCTGCACCGTGGGTATCACGGAGGCTCCGTGGAGTTTCCTCCGGTGATGGACTCAGCCCCAAGTACGCGGAACTGATCAAGCCCTTTTAGGCGCGGAAGCCTGGTGTTGCCAGCAACGACCCGTCGCGCTGGACCGCCAGGACATCCACGCCCCACTGCTCCACCGCGTGATCCAACGCCCGGGTGCCGCCAGCAACAATCGCTGTTGCCAGCACGTCCGCTGTGACGATCTCCGTCGCCGCGACCGATACCTGGATGAATTCCGGGCGATCCGAGCCGGCTGTCCAGATATGCTCTCCGCGCTCGGCGGACCCCGAAGTAGCAAGGGCCCGGTTGGCCGCCAGCGGGTAGGCGCCAAGCAGTGACTGACGATCCCCGGGGTCCACGATGCCGGCCAACCAGGGACCCGCTGCCGCCTTGGTTTCCGGTGATCCGCTGACCAGTACGTCCCCGCCGGCATTTATGCACCAGTCCTGAAGCCCCAAGGCCCGGAGGGACAGCGCGGCTTCCCGGACTGCGTGCGCTTTGACGATTCCCGAAAGATCGATCCTGCCGTCCGGGCGCTCTGCCGTGAAAGCCCCATCAGTGGCCAATCGCCATTCCGAGGCCTCTGTGTACAGGTCGCGGAGAGACTCGGATGCATAAGCCAGAGCCAGCTCGCCGCTGTTGATTCTGTTTGCTTCGGACCCGGACCGGTAGAGGCTGAACGTCAGGTCGAGGCTGGCAAAGATCCCTTCCAGGACCTCGACGGCGGACTCCAGCTCGTCCACGGCGGTATCAGGTGCGGAGGTGCTCGCCACCGTCAGGCTCACCACGGTGCCCATGCTGTGGAAGGTCCGCGCACGGAGCTGCGGACGGCTAGAAGTTTGCTGCATCGAGGGCCGCCTGGAGGGAGGTGAGGTAGGCGTCGCTGGTGATGGTTGCGCCGCCTACCGTTTGGACATTGGCCGATTGTGACTGGAGGACTTCAGACCGCAATACGGGGGCCGCGCGACTGCTGATCTGGGCGGACTTTCGTTCCGCGTCGGTCAGCTGCAGTGGGGTGATCTCGGTGATTTTGCCGGCTTGGATGGTGACCCGGACCTGCACGGAACCGTAGCGGGTCTGGACGGTGGAACCGTCGTACGTTGCCGCCGTCGTACTTCCCGTCCCTGTGCTGCCGGTGCTGCCTGAGTTGCCGGTACTGCCGGTGTCAGAAGAGCCGGTGCTGCCGTTGGACCCGCTGCTGCCTGTCCCGGAACCTTCGCTCGCGGCGGATCCGGCGCCGCCGCCGGTGGTGTTGCTGCTGAGGCTGGTGGTGGCTGTGCCAGTCTCGGCCACGTGCGATCCCGATTGCCACCCCGCCAGCAGGATGCCTGCCGATGCAACGGCTGTTGCCAAAGCTGCCCGTATTCTCACCAGTCGAACCTTTCGTAGTGGAGTTGCTGTGCGGGGACGCCTGCCAGTTCGACGTCCCGGATGACGGACGCAGCCCAGGGGGACGGCCCGCAGACATAAACATCGGCGTCCGCGATGCCCCGAACGTAGGAATGGAGTCCAAAACCGGCCTGGACTGCGTCCTGGGGAAGCCAGGCGTGATCGCCCTGCGAACGTGGGCCCAGAAGGTGGAACAGGGTGACGCCCCGGGCTTTGCAGAGGGCCATGATCTCCTGGCCCAGGAACAACTCCGAGTCTTGGTGGCCACGGAGCAGAACGGTTGCTTCGCCGGGCTGGAACGGTGTTGTTTCGAGCAACGAGCGCAGGGGAGTAATCCCAATGCCGGCACCGATCATCACCACCTTGTTCCGGGTCCTGGCGGCCGTGCTGAACATGCCGTAGGGTCCTTCGATTGCCATTTTGGTGCCGGGCCTGATGTGCGCAAGCTTGGCCGTGCCTTTGCCAAGCGTGCGTACGGTGATGCGGAGTTTGCCGGGCTGATTGCCCCTCCCTGGAATGGGCTCTGCCGACAGGCTGAACGGATGGGGCTGCCACCAGTGCCCGGGGGCCAGGAACCTCCAGAAGAAGAACCGGCCGCCGGCCCCGGACAAGCGCTCCAGATTTCTTCCGGTCATTTCGATGCTGAAGACATCCGCCGAAACACGGACCACCCTGCTCACCGTGAGCTGGTGCTTGAAACTGGCGGCAATGGGTTGGTAGATCCGGAACCAAAGCAGTGCCGCGCCGGTTCCCACACAGAGCAACAACCAGTACCAGCGCTGCCACGTGCCCTCCGCAAACAGGCCGCCCACACTGAATTGGTGCGGGATGGCAGTCCCCACTGCGGCGTAGGTGAGCAGGTGGACTGCGTACCAGAATTCGTAGGGGAACTTGCGGCGGACCGCCACCAGGGACGTCACCACCACGGCAAAGAACAGGGCCATGGAGACGAAAGCCAGCCACATATCCGGAACATTCACCCACAACGAGATTGATTCACTGACAGGATCCAGTCCTTCTGCGGCGCCGTACCCGATAGCCAGCAGCACGCCGTGGGCAAGCAGAAGATAGAGCGCCGGCTTGCCCAACCATTTGTGGACTTCCAGGGCGCGGTCATGGCCGATGGTGTTGTCAATGAACGGGATCCGGGCTGCCAGAAGCAGCATCAGCAAAACCACATCCATGCCGATCAGTCCTGCAATGATTCCCAGCGCCGTCATGGTTCCGGCGAAGGAGGAGAACCCGCTGATACCGCCATCGGCCAGCCACAGCGCCACCGCCGCCACGGGTGACAACCACGCAAAGAAACCCAGGACGTCGGTCCGGGCCAGCCGCCGTCGTGCCTGTGTGTGGAAACGCTCGACGGCGGCGGGTCGCTTGCGTTTCGCCCCTTCCGGGGCGCTATTCGCCGGTGCGTCGGAGGTGAGTAGCGAGGTCATGAATCAAGACTCGCCACGATTCCTTTCATTCTGCTGTGAAAGGGCTGACGGGGGCTTATGATTCCTGATTGGTCTTAATTTGGCCTGACCCGTAGAATAGTTAGGCGCTAGGTAGTGCGGATCGTGTGCAATTGCTCCGGTTGGTGGTGAAGGTCAGTCTGACTGACGTCCCGTTGGCCGGTAGTTAGGGGCTCAAGTTGCGTGCATTCCTGTATTCGCCCGGTATCCCAGGTTCTGATCCAGTGGTTTCCACTGCCCGGACCTGAGGCCAACCCTCTTCGCCGCAGTTGCTGCGGAAACTACCGAAATGGTTTGGAACGGATGCGGACGCTGCCTGTCGCACGGTAACGCAGGAACATCTGCACGCCGTTACATTCAATCTTTGGAGGAGAGTCATGGCAGCACACTGCCAAGTGACCGGAGCCGAGCCGGGCTTTGGACACAGCATTTCGCACTCGCACCGTCGCAACAAGCGTCGGTTCGACCCGAACATTCAGAAGAAGCGCTACTGGGTTCCGTCCCTGCGCCGTAATGTCACGCTGACCCTGTCAGCCCGTGGCATCAAGACCATCGACGTACGCGGCATCGACTCAGTCGTTGCTGACATCCTGGCACGAGGAGTAAAGCTCTAATGGCAAAGGACAAGGACGTACGTCCGATCATCAAGCTGAAGTCCACTGCGGGCACCGGTTACACCTACGTAACCCGCAAGAACCGTCGTAACGATCCTGACCGCCTGGTCTTGAAGAAGTACGACCCCAAGATCCGCCAGCACGTCGAATTCCGAGAGGAGCGCTAAACACATGGCAAAGAAGTCCAAGATTGCTCGCAACGAGCAGCGCAAGGTCATTGTTGAGCGTTACGCTGCAAAGCGTCTCGAACTGAAGAAGACCCTGGTTGACCCCAACGCGACTGACGAAGCACGCGAAGCTGCACGCCTCGGCCTGCAGAAGCTGCCCCGCAACGCCTCCCCGATCCGTCTGCGTAACCGCGACCAGATCGACGGCCGTCCCCGTGGCACGCTCCAGAAGTTCGGTATCTCCCGTGTTCGCTTCCGCGACATGGCTCACCGTGGTGAGCTCCCGGGCATCACCAAGTCTTCCTGGTAATCACGAAGCTCTGAAAGGGCCGGCAACCGTTATGGTTGCCGGCCCTTTTTGCGTTTAAGCGTGCCTACTGGTGCTGGGGCCCTCTGTCGTTGGCGCGGGCGTGGCGCGGTGGGTGGTTGGTGGGGAGTCTGGTTGGTGGGGTTGGCGCTGTGTCTGGTTGGGTCGGTTGGTGGGGTTGGCGCGGTTGGCGCGGTGTCTGGTTGGGTCGGTGGCGGCGGTCATCCTCTGTGCGCTCGGTCGTTCCTCCCTTGGACGCGTGCTGCCGGATGACCGCCTCCACCTTCCGACGCTCTCTCACGTCCCGCGGGTTTGGGGGGCGTCGTTCTCTCACGTCCGGCGGGTTTGGGGGCGCCGCTCTCTCAGGTTTTGCGGGTTGGGTGGGTGTTCGACGGCGGGTGGTTGTGGTGTGTTCGGGGTCTTGCCTGTGGTGGGATGGTTGGGTTGTGTGACGTGTTTCACTGAGGATGCTTTTCTTGGTTTTTTGCTGGTTTGGGG
>NZ_SDXQ01000016.1:0-2012 GCF_006964045.1 Arthrobacter sp. TS-15
CTGTTGTTTGAGAACTCAATAGTGTGCCAAGTTTGTTGATACCGATTGTTTTTTTGATTGGTTGAAATTATGGCTGGATCATTGCGCACCCCCGTGTGTGGTGGTCTGGTTTTCAGCTGGTTTCGAATTTTGTGCAGCCGTGTTCGCCGTTATTTCCGGTGGGTGTGGTTGTGTCTGTTTGATTTGTTTTTTTCAACGGAGAGTTTGATCCTGGCTCAGGATGAACGCTGGCGGCGTGCTTAACACATGCAAGTCGAACGATGATCCCAGCTTGCTGGGGGATTAGTGGCGAACGGGTGAGTAACACGTGAGTAACCTGCCCTTGACTCTGGGATAAGCCTGGGAAACTGGGTCTAATACCGGATACGACCATTCCACGCATGTGGTGGTGGTGGAAAGCTTTTGTGGTTTTGGATGGACTCGCGGCCTATCAGCTTGTTGGTGGGGTAATGGCCTACCAAGGCGACGACGGGTAGCCGGCCTGAGAGGGTGACCGGCCACACTGGGACTGAGACACGGCCCAGACTCCTACGGGAGGCAGCAGTGGGGAATATTGCACAATGGGCGCAAGCCTGATGCAGCGACGCCGCGTGAGGGATGACGGCCTTCGGGTTGTAAACCTCTTTCAGTAGGGAAGAAGCGTAAGTGACGGTACCTGCAGAAGAAGCGCCGGCTAACTACGTGCCAGCAGCCGCGGTAATACGTAGGGCGCAAGCGTTATCCGGAATTATTGGGCGTAAAGAGCTCGTAGGCGGTTTGTCGCGTCTGCTGTGAAAGACCGGGGCTCAACTCCGGTTCTGCAGTGGGTACGGGCAGACTAGAGTGCAGTAGGGGAGACTGGAATTCCTGGTGTAGCGGTGAAATGCGCAGATATCAGGAGGAACACCGATGGCGAAGGCAGGTCTCTGGGCTGTAACTGACGCTGAGGAGCGAAAGCATGGGGAGCGAACAGGATTAGATACCCTGGTAGTCCATGCCGTAAACGTTGGGCACTAGGTGTGGGGGACATTCCACGTTTTCCGCGCCGTAGCTAACGCATTAAGTGCCCCGCCTGGGGAGTACGGCCGCAAGGCTAAAACTCAAAGGAATTGACGGGGGCCCGCACAAGCGGCGGAGCATGCGGATTAATTCGATGCAACGCGAAGAACCTTACCAAGGCTTGACATGAACCGGAAAGACCTGGAAACAGGTGCCCCGCTTGCGGTCGGTTTACAGGTGGTGCATGGTTGTCGTCAGCTCGTGTCGTGAGATGTTGGGTTAAGTCCCGCAACGAGCGCAACCCTCGTTCTATGTTGCCAGCGCGTGATGGCGGGGACTCATAGGAGACTGCCGGGGTCAACTCGGAGGAAGGTGGGGACGACGTCAAATCATCATGCCCCTTATGTCTTGGGCTTCACGCATGCTACAATGGCCGGTACAAAGGGTTGCGATACTGTGAGGTGGAGCTAATCCCAAAAAGCCGGTCTCAGTTCGGATTGGGGTCTGCAACTCGACCCCATGAAGTCGGAGTCGCTAGTAATCGCAGATCAGCAACGCTGCGGTGAATACGTTCCCGGGCCTTGTACACACCGCCCGTCAAGTCACGAAAGTTGGTAACACCCGAAGCCGGTGGCCTAACCCTTGTGGGGGGAGCCGTCGAAGGTGGGACCGGCGATTGGGACTAAGTCGTAACAAGGTAGCCGTACCGGAAGGTGCGGCTGGATCACCTCCTTTCTAAGGAGCTGCTAACAACTGGTTGCTGTGCCTGCATGGGTGTGGTGGTGGTTGTCAGTGTTGCCCATTGCGCAGGCGTCTGTTCTGCGGTGGGTGCTCATGGGTGGAATATCAACGAATCAAATTTTTTTGGCATGGCCTTGACCGGTTGTGTCCTGGTGCTAGTACGGCGGCCTGTGTCCCTTTTGTGGGGGTGTGGGTTGTGTGGAACGTGGCTGGGGCGTGGTTGGTGTGGGGTTGTGTTTGGCGCACTGTTGGGTCCTGAGGCAACAGGACCTTTTTGCAGCAATGCATAGGGG
>NZ_SDXQ01000016.1:2180-5452 GCF_006964045.1 Arthrobacter sp. TS-15
TTGTGGTCGTGGTTCTCTCGAATAGATGATGCATGACCGGATGAGAGTCCGGTCTTTGTGTGGTCAAGTTTTTAAGGGCACACGGTGGATGCCTTGGCATTAGGAGCCGAAGAAGGACGTAGGAATCTGCGATAAGCCTGGGGGAGTTGATAACCGAGCGTTGATCCCAGGATGTCCGAATGGGGAAACCCCGCACAACGCTGTCATGGTGATTGTGTGACCCGCATCTGAACACATAGGGTGCGTGGGGGGAACGCGGGGAAGTGAAACATCTCAGTACCCGCAGGAAGAGAAAACAATAGTGATTCCGTTAGTAGTGGCGAGCGAACGCGGATCAGGCTAAACCGTTTCATGTGTGATAGCCGGCGGGCGTTGCATGGGCGGGGTTGTGGGACTTTCCGTTCTGGTTCTGCCGGACCAGTGAGGTGAGGTGCAGGCATAGGTGAACGGTCTTGAAAGGCCGGCCAGAGAGGGTGTGAGCCCCGTAACCGTAATGTTGTGCACGGCCTGGGGAGTATCCCAAGTAGCACGGGGCCCGAGAAATCCCGTGCGAATCTGTCAGGACCACCTGATAAGCCTAAATACTTCCTAATGACCGATAGCGGACCAGTACCGTGAGGGAAAGGTGAAAAGTACCCCGGGAGGGGAGTGAAACAGTACCTGAAACCGTGTGCTTACAATCCGTCGGAGCAGTCTTGTTACTGTGACGGCGTGCCTTTTGAAGAATGAGCCTGCGAGTTAGTGTTACGTCGCGAGGTTAACCCGTGTGGGGTAGCCGTAGCGAAAGCGAGTCTGAATAGGGCGAGTGTAGTGGCGTGATCTAGACCCGAAGCGGAGTGATCTACCCATGGCCAGGTTGAAGCGACGGTAAGACGTCGTGGAGGACCGAACCCACTTCAGTTGAAAATGGAGGGGATGAGCTGTGGGTAGGGGTGAAAGGCCAATCAAACTCCGTGATAGCTGGTTCTCCCCGAAATGCATTTAGGTGCAGCGTTGCGTGTTTCTTGCCGGAGGTAGAGCTACTGGATGGCCGATGGGCCCTACAAGGTTACTGACGTCAGCCAAACTCCGAATGCCGGTAAGTCAGAGCGCAGCAGTGAGACTGTGGGGGATAAGCTTCATAGTCGAGAGGGAAACAGCCCAGACCACCAACTAAGGCCCCTAAGCGTGTGCTAAGTGGGAAAGGATGTGGAGTTGCGAAGACAACCAGGAGGTTGGCTTAGAAGCAGCCATCCTTGAAAGAGTGCGTAATAGCTCACTGGTCAAGTGATTCCGCGCCGACAATGTAGCGGGGCTCAAGTACACCGCCGAAGTTGTGGATTTCACATATTGCCCTAGCCTTCGTGGTTCAGGGGTGTGGAGTGGTAGGGGAGCGTCGTGTGGGCAGTGAAGTCGCGGTGGAAACCAGCGGTGGAGCCTACACGAGTGAGAATGCAGGCATGAGTAGCGAAAGACGGGTGAGAAACCCGTCCGCCGAATGATCAAGGGTTCCAGGGTCAAGCTAATCTGCCCTGGGTAAGTCGGGACCTAAGGCGAGGCCGACAGGCGTAGTCGATGGACAACGGGTTGATATTCCCGTACCGGCGAAAAACCGTCCATGCCAAGCGGGGGATACTAACCGCCCGGAGCCTGCCCTATCACCCTTGTGGTGTGTGGGTTTTGGCCGAGCGCGGGATCTGATCCCGGGAGGTAAGCGTATTAACAGGTGTGACGCAGGAAGGTAGCCGGGCCGGGCGATGGTTGCCCCGGTCTAAGGATGTAGGGTCAGGGATAGGCAAATCCGTTCCTGTGTGTTTCGAGCACAATCCTGAGATCTGATGGGACCCCCGTTCGGGGGGATCCGGTGATCCTATGCTGCCAAGAAAAGCATCGACGCGAGGTTTTAGCCGCCCGTACCCCAAACCGACACAGGTGATCAGGTAGAGAATACCAAGGCGATCGAGAGAATTATGGTTAAGGAACTCGGCAAAATGCCCCCGTAACTTCGGGAGAAGGGGGGCCTGCCCCGTGATGGAGACTTGCTCTCCGTGAGCGGGTGTGGGCCGCAGAGACCAGGGGGAAGCGACTGTTTACTAAAAACACAGGTCCGTGCGAAGTCGCAAGACGATGTATACGGACTGACTCCTGCCCGGTGCTGGAAGGTTAAGAGGACCGGTTAGCCCTTACGGGCGAAGCTGAGAATTTAAGCCCCAGTAAACGGCGGTGGTAACTATAACCATCCTAAGGTAGCGAAATTCCTTGTCGGGTAAGTTCCGACCTGCACGAATGGAGTAACGACTTCCCCGCTGTCTCAACCATAAACTCGGCGAAATTGCAGTACGAGTAAAGATGCTCGTTACGCGCAGCAGGACGGAAAGACCCCGAGACCTTTACTATAGTTTGGTATTGGTGTTCGGAGTGGCTTGTGTAGGATAGGTGGGAGACGTTGAAACCCGGACGCCAGTTCGGGTGGAGTCATCGTTGAAATACCACTCTGGTCACTTTGGACATCTAACTTCGGCCCGTGATCCGGGTCAGGGACAGTGCCTGATGGGTAGTTTAACTGGGGCGGTTGCCTCCTAAAAAGTAACGGAGGCGCCCAAAGGTTCCCTCAGCCTGGTTGGCAATCAGGTGTCGAGTGTAAGTGCACAAGGGAGCTTGACTGTGAGAGAGACATCTCAAGCAGGGACGAAAGTCGGGACTAGTGATCCGGCGGTACATTGTGGAATGGCCGTCGCTCAACGGATAAAAGGTACCTCGGGGATAACAGGCTGATCTTGCCCAAGAGTCCATATCGACGGCATGGTTTGGCACCTCGATGTCGGCTCGTCGCATCCTGGGGCTGGAGTAGGTCCCAAGGGTTGGGCTGTTCGCCCATTAAAGCGGTACGCGAGCTGGGTTTAGAACGTCGTGAGACAGTTCGGTCCCTATCCGCTGCGCGCGCAGGAAATTTGAGAAGGGCTGTCCTTAGTACGAGAGGACCGGGACGGACGAACCTCTGGTGTGTCAGTTGTACTGCCAAGTGCATCGCTGATTAGCTACGTTCGGATGGGATAACCGCTGAAAGCATCTAAGCGGGAAGCTCGCTTCAAGATGAGATTTCCATACACATTATGTGTGAGAGGCCCCCAGCCAGACCACTGGGTTGATAGGCCGGATGTGGAAGCGAGGACTAAAGACTCGTGAAGCTGACCGGTACTAATAGGCCAACAACTTACACCACACAACACACACTGCACGCGTCCACTATGTGGTTCCCGAACAACAACCGTTCGAACCAGGAACCAACAACT
>NZ_SDXQ01000017.1:0-85480 GCF_006964045.1 Arthrobacter sp. TS-15
GACACCGCCGGACAACCATTCACGGAGGAGCCCCGACCACACGGTCGGGGCTCCCCGCATTTAACAACCAAGCCACCCACGAACACGGCCGGGAACGCAGCCGCGACTGACGGTTGAAGAACCCCCAGTCGCGGCTGACATACCGACGGGTTAGCGCCAGAATGCGCTGAGCGGGCCGGCCAAGGCTTTGCCCTGATCGAAGCCGGCCTGGGCAGCTGCCTGCCGGAGCGAGAGATCCATCGCGTTGACGCCGAACAGGTGCTCAGCCCCGCTGTCAGGGAAGAGCGTTTCAACCCGGCTGCCGCTGCGGCGGAGTTCATCTACTTGTGCGGATAAGTGCATGCCCCATTCCAGGGGAGTCCGTGTCCTCCCTCCAAAGGGTGACAGCACCAGCACACGGCTGTATCCGGCCCCGAGGTCGGCGTTATCGGCATTGGACCGGTAACCGCCGTCGATATAGCGCTTGCTGCCGATGCCATAAGCGAACCCACTGGCACAGCTGGCGGCCACAGCGTCAACCAACTCCACTCCGCTATGGCGGTCGAACACCACGGGTTCCCCGGTGCGGGCGTCAACGGCCGTGAGGAGCATTAATCGTTCCGGCCATTCCTGATGGGGTAGTCGGGCAGCAACGGTTTGGCGCCAGCGTGCACTGGGGCCTTCCATCGCTTCGGCCATGTCCAGAGCCGCGGCACCCATGCGGCGTCTCATATCGGCCATGTCCGTGGAGTCCTCCAGGATTTTGGCGGTTCGTTCCATATGGTCGGTCACAGCCCGAGCTCCGTTCCTCCCGCCGGCGTGCTTGGCAGGCGCGGATTCGGCGCCAGGGATCACTCCGGGCACCGCCGCGGGCTTCGGCGGGGCCGCGGCAAGGACGGCATCAAAGAGCTCGGGTGGAGTTGCCCCCACCAACTGGGCCGCCGCCGTCGAACCGGCCGACGTGCCAACGGTGAGGTCCGGAGCGGTTACGTCCAAGCCGGCGTCGAAAAGTCCAGCGACGACGCCGATAAGCCATGCGTTGCCTGTGGACCCGCCGCCACCGAGGATCAGCGCCCGCTCTCCGGCGGGCACTCTTTGTGAGGCGTCAATAGCCGGGTGAGGCTGGTGAAACACCAGCTGATCGGAATTCTGCCGATAGGACGGTGCAGGGACGTTTAAAGAAGAAGGAGTTGTGTTCATGGGAGGCGCCTTTCGCGAATTGCCTGTTCGGCGCTCCCAGTGGCGACTAACTCAGTCGCGGGATCATGGACAGGGGAGCGCCCAGTGTGGATACTGCGTTCATGGGTCTCACCTCCTGTCGAAAAGCACGATCACGGGAAAGCTATCACGCCGCTGAATCGTGCGCAATCGCCGCGGGCGACCACCGGTAGAGTCCAGGGATGAGTCTCACGCGAAACCTGGACATTGCATCAGCGGGCGGAGACGCCGCTCAGTTCCTCCTGCGTCCGCTGGAAATTTCTGACGCGTCCTCCCTGGCCGCTGCCTACCGGCGGAACCGTGAGCACCTGGCACCCTGGGAACCAGCCCGGGATGACGAGTTCTTCAGTACCGCGGGTCAGACGGCGGTATTAAAGGGCAAGCTGGACCTCTATGAACAAGGCACGGAGGTGCCTTGGGTTTTGACCGCTGGACAGAAAATATTGGGGATGATCACCCTCTCCGGTATTGTCCGCGGGCCCTTCTTGAATGCCAACCTCGGCTACTGGGTGGATGAGTTGTGCACCGGCAAGGGCGTAGCGTCCGGTGCGGTAGCCGCCGTCGTGAGTATGGCTGCTGACGAACTCGGCCTCCATCGCATTCAGGCCGCTACGCTGGCCCACAACGCAGCCTCCCAAGCGGTGCTGAAACGGTCCGGCTTCGAGCGAATTGGGGTGGCACCGTCCTACCTCCAAATCGCCGGTGAGTGGCAGGACCATGTGTTGTTCCAACGCATTTTGTTCTAGTTGCGGAGGCCAGCGGAGTGCCTGCTTGCGCCTGACGCCAAAGCCGTAGGGTACGCCAAGGGCGTAAAGCACCCCTAAAAACCCCGAAATTCCGGTGATTTTGGTCAAAAAGGCGCGGAAACACGCGGAATTTGCTGGCCATGCCAGCCCAAGCTGGTAAGTTTTCGAACAGTGGCTTGCTCGCATTCCGCTTGAAAGCTCAAAAACGTATGAGTCCAGGAGGACGTAAATGGCTAAGAACCGTAGTGAACTCGTTGCAGAGGTAGCAGGCAAGGCTGGCACCAGCCAGGCAGCAGTCAACTCCGTGCTCGATGCACTGTTCGAAGTTTTCGAGACTTCTGTCGCCGCTGGCGAAAAGATCACCATCCCGGGCTGGCTCGCAGTTGAGCGCACCGACCGTGCAGCTCGCACCGGCCGCAACCCGCAGACCGGCGAAACCATCCAGATCGCAGCCGGCCACAGCGTCAAGCTGACCGCTGGCTCCAAGCTGAAGGCAGCTGTCGCCAAGAAGAAGTAATTACTCTTCGGCGAAAGCCTTGAAGGGACGGCAACCGCGAGGTTGCCGTCCCTTCTGCTTTGAGTTAATCCACATAGCGCCTTCCCGATTCGCAGCCCGGCGGCAGGTAGCGGACAATGGATAAGTGCCATCAGCAAGAAGCTCCGCTACTGCCCCTTCGCCTGTTCCCAAACCGGGAGAGCGGGGAGGCACTGCTGCCGCGGGCATTTCCTTGCCGTGGCAACTGGCCGGTCTGGCGGTGCTGTTCCTGGCACTCGCAGCGGCCCTCATCTTCTCCGGCGCCTCAGCTGCGCGGCAGGTTTCCGATCCCGGTGAATTGGTCCGGTGGGGCCTCCCCATCGCAAAAGCCGTCCACAACGTGTCAGTAGCAACGGTAGTTGGCGGCCTGATCTTTGCTGTGGGCATCCTGCCCAAAAACCTTGGAGGCCCGCGGTCCCGTGAAAAGGACCTTGACGCCCCCGAACATCCGGCCTTCGCACGGGCCTTGGCCGTTGCGGCGGCAGCAGGCGCAGCCTGGACATTATCCGCAGTGGCGGTCCTCGTCCTGACGTACGCAGATGTCGCAGGACAGGGCCTCTCCGGTGATGCGGAGTTCACCCGTTCGCTGGTCTACTTCATGACGGACATTGAAACCGGCAAGGCCTGGCTCGCAGTCACCATCATCGCTGCCGTGGTCACCACTGCACTGTTCGGTGTGAGGTCCCTGACGGGCCTGGCGTTCACGCTCCTGTTGGCCCTGATCGGCCTGATTCCTACTGCCCTGATCGGGCACTCCTCCAGTTCCAGCGACCATGAGGGGGCCATCAACTCCCTGGGCCTCCACCTGGTGGGTGTGTCCACCTGGGTTGGCGGCATCATCATGCTGGCGGTCCTCTCCGGCATTCTCACGGGTTCCCGGAGCAAGGGAACGCCGGACATCACCGAGCAAACCCTGCGCCGCTTCTCATCGCTGGCCGGTTTTGCTTTTGTCCTGGTGTTCGCCTCCGGTGTCATCAACGCAGCCATACGCGTGACAAACCCCGCCGACCTTTTCGGCTCCGCCTATGGCCAGCTCATTATCGCCAAGTCCCTAGCCACCCTGGTGCTGGGTGGTATCGGCTTCATGCACCGCCAGTGGGTTATCCCGCAGCTTGGGAAGAGCGGTTCCCTGTCCGCCCGCCGGGTGCTGTGGCAGCTGGTTTTGGTGGAGTTGCTGGTGATGGGCGCGACGTCGGGACTCGCCGTTGCGCTCGGACGCTCAGCGCCGCCGCAGCCCACCACCTACGCACCCGACGCTTCGCCGTCGTTCATCCTTTCCGGCTACGAGCTCCCACCTGAGCTCACACCGGAACGCTGGTTGACTGAGTGGCGCTTCGACTGGCTGTGGGTGGGCGTCGCCCTGTTCGGTGCCGTTTCCTACATCCTTGGCATCGTCAAGGTGCGTAAGCGTGGCGACAAGTGGTCCTGGTTCCGGACGGTGAACTGGCTCATCGGGCTGGTGGTGCTCATGTACATCACGTCCGGTCCGCCCGCCGTTTACGGACGCGTGCTGTTCTCTGCCCACATGGTGGATCACATGGCCCTCACCATGGTGGCTCCCATCTTCCTGGTCCTGGGTTCCCCTGTAACTCTTGCCTTGCGGGCCTTGCCGGCCCGGGGTGAAGGAGCTCACGGGTCACGCGGCCTGCGCGAATGGTTGCTGTTGTTTGTGCACTCAAAGTTCTCGCAAGTGGTGACGCACCCACTGTTCGCTGCCGCCAACTTCGCGGGCTCGATCGTCCTGTTCTACTACTCTGACCTGTTCAGCCTTGCGATGCGTGAGCACGTGGGACATGAGCTCATGAATGTGCACTTCCTGCTGACCGGCTACATTTTTGTGCTGACCATGATCGGGAGCGATCCTCTTCCTCGTCGTGCCCCGTACCCCATGCGCCTGCTTCTCCTTCTGGCCACCATGGGCTTCCACGCATTCTTCGGTGTGGCCATTATGGGTGGCACCGGGCTGCTGGCCGCCGATTACTTTGGAAACCTAGGCAGGGCTTGGGGCCCGTCGGCCATTGGGGACCAGCAAATCGGTGGCGCAGTGGCCTGGGGCATCGGGGAAGTGCCCACCTTGCTGGTGGCAATTGGCGTCGCTGTGATGTGGTCCCGTTCGGACGAGCGGGAGACCCGGAGGGTGGATCGGGCGGCCGACAGGAATAACGACGCCGATCTCAGTGCTTACAACGATATGTTTGCCCGGCTCGCTGATCGCGATGCCAAGATGACTACTCGAACTACCCAGGCAGCCAGGACGCCCCAGGCAGACAGGACCCCGCAGGTGTCCATGGAGGCCCAAGAATCCACGCCGGCGCGGTCGGAACGCGGCAACGCCGAACACGCCACCACAGACTCTGCCGGGCAGACCGAACCGAATACCAAGCTGGAAGGACGCTGATGAGCGAAACCGTACGTACCCAACACCGGGTCCGGGCCTCCGAACTGGAGGGCCGCGGCTGGCTCAACACGGGCGGGAAATCGCTGGACCTCGAGTCCTTGCGCGGCAAGATCGTGCTGCTGGATTTCTGGACCTTCTGCTGCATCAACTGCCTGCACGTGCTGGACGAACTGCGCCCCCTTGAGGAAAAGTACTCGGACGTCCTGGTGACGGTCGGTGTGCATTCGCCCAAGTTCGAACACGAAGCGGATCCCGTCGCACTGGCATCCGCCGTTGAACGCTACGAAATTCACCACCCGGTTCTGGATGACCCCGAGCTGGCAACGTGGAAGGCCTACACCGCTCGCGCATGGCCCACACTTGTGGTCATTGACCCCGAGGGCTACATCGTGGCCCACCTCTCCGGTGAGGGTCACGCAGGCGGCCTCGCTGTTCTCCTGGAGGAACTCGTAGCCGAGCACGAGGCCAAGGGGACCCTCCACCGCGGTAACGGTCCCTACGTGGCCCCGGAGCCGACGTCGGGCACTTTGCGCTTCCCCGGAAAGGCGACTCAGCTCGCCAACGGCAACTACCTCGTGGTGGACTCCGGCCACCACCGGCTGGTGGAACTACGCCCCGATCTTGAAACCGTGGAGCGCATCATTGGCTCCGGCACCAAAGGATTCCTGGACGGGCAATCGGAGATCGCACAGTTCAACGAACCCCAGGGCGTGACCGTCCTGCCGTCGGAGCTGGCGTGGAAGCTCGGCTACGACGCAGTGGTTGCGGACACTGTCAACCATCGCCTGCGTGGCGTCACGTTGAGCTCAGGCTACGTGCAGACCCTCGCCGGCAACGGTGTTCAGCGGCTGCTCGACGCCGGTCCCGCGCGAGTGACGGACACCGGTGCCGGAACGTGGTCTGAACACCACGACGGCGGCCCTGCTGACTTCGCTGCCGACGCAATCGATGTTGGGGCGTTGGGCTTGGGCGCCGAGGTCTCACTGTCCTCACCGTGGGACGTGGTTTGGAGCGAAAAGCTGCAGCGCGTAGTCATCGCCATGGCGGGAACTCACCAGATCTTCGCCTTCGACCCCCTGGCCAACGAGGTTTCCATCCTCGCCGGTTCCGGGCTTGAAGGCCTGCTTGACGGCAAAGCGGAGGAAGCCTGGTTCGCCCAGTCGTCCGGTTTGGCCATTGATGGTGACGACAACATCTGGGTTGCCGACTCGGAGACGTCGTCCTTGCGCCGCCTGGTGGTGGGTGATTCCGGTGTGACCGTGGAAACCGCCGTAGGCAAGGGCCTGTTCGACTTCGGGTTCCGCGACGGCGGTGCCGATGATGCACGTCTGCAGCACCCGCTGGGCGTGACTGTCCTACCGGACAATTCCGTGGCCATCGCAGACACCTACAACGGTGCCGTGCGTCGCTACGATCCCGCCACCAAGTCCGTTTCCACCTTGGCGAGGGGCCTAGCGGAGCCGAGCGACGTCGTCGTGGTCCAGGTGGAAGGCAGCGATCCTCTCCTTGTTGTAGTGGAGTCAAACAAGCACCAACTGGTCCTTGTTCCCATTCCCAAGGAAGCCCTGCAGGTAGATGAGGGAGCATCGCAAACGCACCGTCCCAAGAGCCCGGTGACCCCCGGTAACCTTGAGCTCGCGGTACGTTTCAAGGCTCCCACCGGCCAGAAGCTGGACGACCGCTGGGGCGACCCCACGCAGCTGAAGATTTCCTCTACCCCGCCTGAACTGCTGGTCTCCGGCGGTGGGACCTCGGTGGGCTTGCTGCGAACCTTGGAACTTTCTGCCGATGTTCCTGAGGGCATCCTTCACATCACGGCCCGCGCGGCTGCATGCGATGGTCCCGAGACTGAGGACGGCGAAATTCCGGACCACGCTGCCTGCCACCTCTACCAGCAGGACTGGGGCATTCCCGTGGTGCTGCAGGCCGACGGTGAATCCGAACTGGTGCTGGACCTGCGCGGCATGGACTAAGCGGTACCCATCGAGAATGGCCCAGGTTTGACCTCTCAGGAGGTTGCCCGGGCCATTCTTATGCCGTCGGACCGTCCAAAACTGGGTCGCTCCGGAGCCTCGGACTATCCACATAGCCGGATTCGGCCCTGCCGGCCCCTTAGCTGGAGCTGCAGGCTGGAGGGATGGAACCCGAGGAAGCCTTGCGACGATTGGGTGGCGCTGCCATGACCCGGCAGGTGCAGGCTCAGGGCGCCAGCGAAGCGGCGATTCGATCCGCTGTGCGGAAGGGAAGCGTTCAGCGCGTCGAACGTGGAGTGTTGAGTCTTCCGGGCGCAGATACGGCATTGGTTGCCGCAGTCAAAGCGAGGTCGCTGCTCACCTGTGCTTCAGCTGCGAGCCGCTATGGCCTATGGTTGCTGCACGAACCCGCTGAGCCCCATTACTGGCAAAGCAACGGCCGGCGCACGGCTAAGTGCATCAGCCACCGCCTGTCCCTGTCTCAACCTAGACCTAACGAGCCGTACGTCGCTCTGCCGGATGTTCTTCTGCACGCACTTCTCTGTCTGCCACCGTTGGAATCGCTGGTGATGGTAGAGAGCGCCTATATCCGCGGCGACATCGGGCTCGGGTATCTGCGACGCCATCTACTGGGCAACCGGGGTGGTCAAGCCCGTGGAGTTCTGGCCAGAGTGGACCGGGGTGCAGGGTCCTTGTTGGAAACCCTGGCACGGGTGCTTTTCCGTGATGCAGGCATCCGCACCGAGACGCAGGTCTGGATCGACGGCGTAGGAACCGTGGACTTTCTTCTTGAAGGCTTCCTCATAGTTGAACTCGATGGCATTGCTTTCCATCTGGAGCCACGTCAGTTCAAGAAAGACCGCCGGCGGGATAACGAAGCAACCAGGCAAGGAATGCTGGTGCTGAGGTTCTTCTATGACGATGTGGTGTACGCGCCGGAGAAGATGCTCCGGCATGTGCGCGAAGTTCTTCTTCGTGGGCCAGCTCGGTTGTGGTCGAAGTAGCCCATTTCTGGGCGCTCTCATGCCTCGGTGGGCAGTGATTGCGGGACCTAGGGGGTAGAAATTGGGCCATTCCGGCGAGGCCAGCCCGGCGGCGAGGCCAGCCCGGGGCAAGGCCAGCCCGGCGGGACCGGACCCAGAGAAGGAGAGGGCGCCGAAGACTCAGAAGGTCAGCATGGGTGTGACCGTCACAGTGTCTGCGCCCACATCCAATTGGGTGGTGAAGCTGAAATCGTGCTCCACGTTGAGGTCGTTGACGAACCCGGTGAAGAGGTTGATCTCCCGGGCGGTCAGTGTGGCCTTGCCGTTGAGGGGAGCCACCACCCATTTTCCACCGAACGGCTCAATGGTGATCTTGGGGTACTCGGTGATGGCCCACTTGATGGTTCCGTCCACCACACGGGCATTGCTGGCGTGGTAGAACGGGCAATCGGGTTGCAGTCGCTGCTGCTCGGTGGCTTGGGCGGCACAGGTGTCCAGGAACTCCCGGACCTTACCCGCGACGGCCTCATTCATGGCCTTGGTGGAACGGGTCTGCAGGTTCAGGGGCGCCTGGCCGCCGTCGCGTGTTGTGACAAGGGCCGAGGCTGCCGGGGCTTCGAAATAGGTGCCGTTCAGGCTTGCCTCGTACTTGCCGGGGAAGAACACGGCAAAGTTGTTGCGCCCGTTGGGCATGTTCACGGGTACGCCGTTGAGGGTGGCCTCGCTGGCGTTGACCACGGTGACTTCTATGGTGGGAAGCGTGGTGGGAACGAAGGCCCACTTAGCGAAGAACAGCCACTGGGTCCCGGTGCGTTCCATCAGGAATTCCGTGTGAAGCCGGCTTCCGTCAAGGGTGTAGTCCACTGGCACAGCGACGCGGTTGCTGCCCCGGGTTTCAGGGTTTCCAACCTTGATATCGGACATCTTGGAGGCGGCCGTTTGGAGCGCTGTACCGTCCAGCATGGCGGGGTTCGCGCTGGGGACTTTGGCACGGAGCAAGCCGAGCGCTGCTTCTCCTTCGCCGTGCTGCAAAGCTGCTAAATACTCCTTGACGGGCTGTTGCGGACTGGCAACAGAGGAGCTCACCAGGTTGATGCACACTATGGCTCCGGCGGCAGCAAGCATCAGACCGAGCAGCCATCCGGCTGCGGTCTTGACCAATGCTTGACTCAACTGCACGCCCTTTACGTTACCTGCCGCGGCAGCCAACGCCGTGCAGGAAGGCCTCGGAACGACTTATATCCACCGTCTGGAGAAGGCTCGACGCCGGGTGGCAGCTGGCGTTGCAGCCGCCCGGCGTCGTGGTTCCGGCCGTCAAACAGGACTAGCGGCGACGCCGCGAGGAGGTGCCGAAGACCCCGCGCATGAGGTCGCGGCCAAGCTGCGTCCCCATGGATCGGACCATGCTCTTGAGTCCACCACCTAAGGCTCCACCGAGGGCGCCGGCGATGTCACCGAACATACCGTCCTGCTGTGAGGACTGTGGTGCCGGAGCGGGAGGAGCCGGCGGTGCGGGGAAAGGCTCAGGCGACGAGGACCGTGAGCTGGGACGGCCCAGGATTTCCTCTTCGATCCGGCGCGCTTCGGCGTCGATGTCCGCCTGCGAGGCCCCAGAACCCCCCGAATCTCCCGAACCCCCCGAGGAGGGCACTGGCGGCAAACCCGGCGCGGCATCCCCGGTAGCGGCCGCGGCCTTGCCATTGAGCTTCTCGTAAGCGGAGAGGTTGTCCACAGCGGTGCCGTATTTCCCCAGCAAGGGAGATGCGGCCACGGTGCTCTTGATAAGTTCGTCAGTGCTGGGACCCATCACGGATTCCGGAGCGCGGAGCCGGGTCAGGGCCACGGGGGTGGGTGCGCCTTTTTCGTTCATGACGGTGATGACGGCCTCGCCGATGCCTGCGGAGGTGAGTGTCTCTTCGAGGTCGTAGTCGCTGACCGGGAACGTGGAGACGGTGGCCTTCAATGCCTTTGCATCCTCGGGTGTGAAGGCGCGGAGGGCGTGCTGGACGCGGTTTGCCAGCTGGCCTAGGACGTCCGCAGGAACATCCTTGGGTGTTTGGGTGACGAAGAAGATGCCCACCCCCTTGGAACGGATGAGCCGAACGGTAGTGGTGATGGCTTCAAGGAAGGCCTTGGATGCACCGTTGAACAGCAGGTGCGCTTCATCCAGAAAGAAGACCAGCTTGGGCTTGTCCAGGTCGCCGGCCTCGGGCAGGTCTTCGAAGAGGTCGGCGAGGAGCCACATGAGGAAGGTGGAGAAGAGCAGTGGCTTGGTCTGCAAGGTGGGCAGTTCAAGGCAGCTGATCACACCGCGGCCGTCCGGTGCAGTGCGGAGGAGCTCTGCGGTGTCGAACTCCGGCTCCCCGAAGAACTTCTCCATGCCTTGCGCTTCCAAACCCACCAGTTCGCGAAGGATCACACCGGCCGTGGCCTTCGACAGCCCGCCTAGGTTTGCGAGTTCGGCTTTCCCCTCATCCGAGGTGAGGAACTGGATGACGGCCCGGAGGTCCTTGAGGTCCACCAGTTCCAGGTTGTTCTTGTCCGCAAAGTGGAAGATCAGCTGGAGGCTGGATTCCTGAGTGTCGTTGAGGTCCATGATGCGGGAAAGCAGGATGGGCCCGAACGACGTTATGGTGGCGCGGACTGGAATGCCGTAACCATCCCCACCGAGCGAGAGGAACTCAACCGGAAAGTTCTTCGCAGACCATTCCTGCCCCAGCGCAGACGTACGGGCGGTCAACTTCTCACTGCCCGTTGCCGGCGTGGCCAATCCTGACAGATCACCTTTGATGTCCGCGAGGAAAACCGGAACGCCCGCCGTGGACAATTGCTCGGCAATCATGTGCAGCGTGACCGTCTTGCCGGTGCCCGTGGCGCCGGCCACCAGCCCGTGCCGGTTCATCATGGCGAGCGGGAGCCGGACCTGGGCTTCCTTGTGGATTTCACCGTCCACGATCGCGGCGCCCAGCTCGATCGTGGCACCTTCCAGGGTGTACCCCTGTTGGATGGTGGCGAGTTTTTCGGCAGTCGTTTTGTTGGCCATGCGGATAGCTTAGCCCTGCACGGCAAGATCCTTGCTGAACGCCAAATGCTTGATTTCCTCGGGGTCTGCTGCAAGATCGAACAGTGCTTTGTAGCCGGTGGCGAGGTAGAGGTTTTTGGCCTCCGGCTGTCGCGGCCCGGTGGTGAGGTAGAGCTTTCGGTAGCCCCGGCGTCGAGCCTCATTTTCCAGTTCGGTCAGCACCAGCCGTGCCAAACCGCGACGGCGATGGGCTGAGTGCGTCCAGATCCGTTTCAGTTCCGCTGTGTGGGAGTCGTAGCGGCGGAACGCGCCGCCAGCCACGGACTCGCCGTTTTCCTGAATGATGATCAGGGCGCCGTGCGGGGCGGCGAACTCTTCTGCCGGGTAGCGGTTCAGTTCCTCGGCCGCTCCTTCGCTGCTGAACAGGTCCCCGTAGCGGGTGTTGTATTCGACGGCGAGCTCGTCCAGGAGCGGGCGTACCCGGGGGTCGCGCATGGGCAGGCTGAGGACGGTCAGGCCTGACGTCGGCAGGGTGGGCGTGGTGGTCATGTCAGGCCTTTCGTAGGTGGATCCCAAGCAGGTGGCAATTACGGTCGTTCTGAGGGCTCAGAACGACGTTAACTGCGACTCAGTTGGGTGAGTGGTGGCGGCAACTGTGGAGAGGATGCGGCGTGCCAGGGCATCATTTTCCCTGAACGGTGCCGCGTTGGTGTTGGGACGGGCAAACGCCCCCGCACCCCAACCGGACGTCCACGGTCCCACCGCGAACAAACCCTCCTGTGGAGTTCCAACAGGGGACAGGACCTGGTGATTCCCGGAGACCAGGAGCTTGCCGGTGGAGTGGGCGCCCTCTGAGGTGAGGAGCCTTTGCTCGGTACCCCATCCGGAGTGGTGCAGGTCAGCCAAGGCGGGATTCGCTGAACGTTCCACGGACGCGGAAGGCAGCCGAGCCTCAATGTATGCAGAGGCATCCACCACCACGGGCGACTGGAACGTCCCGGCAACGAACCTGCCAACGGAATCGTCGGCGCGGACCCACATGCCGGGGCCCAGGAACTTCAAGAGCCCGGCCCTGTGCAGTGCGAGCATTTCGCGGAGCCGGTGCGCGGGCGGGCCCGAGTCCACGAAACTGAAGAAGCCGTGCCACCAACCGTGGATGGTCTGCTGGGAGCGCGCGTTGAGCCGGTCTTGCGGAACCAAACGCCCCAAGTCCATGTACACGTACAACAGCGCCGTGAACAGTGCGAGGGTTTCGGAGTGATCCGGGCTGGTCCTGAGGTTCAGGTCGTTCTGGATGTAGCCGGCCACGGAGCGCTGGACGGTTTCATGATCGGCGAAAGCGCAGCCGCTCAGGGGGTGGTCCAGCTTTTCGAGGTCCAGGCGCAACGCAGGATCCGGTATGGAGAAGGCCGCCAGTTCTTCCCGGGCAGCGCTGTACCAGTCAACGGCGTCGATGCGCGACTCAAAGTCGGCCCACGTTCCCAGCACCCGCGAAGGGTAGCCGGTGAAGAGCTCGCGGTAGTAGGCATAGCCGGCATCCTTGGCGATCAGTGGCCACAGGTGTGTTCGGAAATCGAGTTCCTGGTGCGTGGCCAACAGGGCGTCAATGGCCTCGGCGGTGAAGTACCGGGGACGGGATACCGGCTCACCCCGCAGAGCGGAGGAGATCTTGGAATGGTACGGCACACCGCGTCGTGACCCCGCCCAGACCCGCGGCTCAGCGCCGGAAGGCACATAGTCCAGTTCGCCGTCGGGCCTTTCTTCAAAGCGGCCGCCACGGCCCTCAAACAACAGCACCAGCAGGTCCACGAATGCGAGTCCCATGCCGGAGACGATCACGTCCTGCCCGGCTTCAATCGTGGAGTAGTCCACGTCCGTGGTGTACGACGGCGGCGCATGGAACCCGCCGTGCCGGGCAGCGAACTCGCTGTGGCGGGCAGATTCGGGATCAGTCAGGGAATCGGTGTGGCCCAGCGCGTAAACCACGACGTCGGCAACCACCTCGTCGCCGGAAGCCAGCCGCACACGGTGCGCACCGTCGCGGTGCGCACCGTCGTGGTGCGGGCCGGAAGCAGCCTGGCCGTCCGAGAAGCGCTCGACGCCGGTGGCTGTGCTGCGGTGAACGGTCACCGTGACCTCGGGGCCAAGATTGCTCACGGCCCGGCGGAAGAACCACTCAAGGTACTTGCTCTGCAGTTGCCGGGTAGGAAAGGACGAAGGGGTTAGCGAGCGGAGCTGGTCCAGCAGGTGCGACTCCAGCGCCGGAACATCGCGGATGGTGCCATCCAGCACGCCTGCCGCCCAGGTGGAAAGCCCGGGCCCGTCAACGGAAGGCCCATCGCAGACCACCGAGGCATCGGTGAACATGGTGACATCCGCAGCCGTGGAGTTCAGCAGCAGCCCGGGATCCTGGTCATAGCGCCAGATCCTCCCGGAACCCGGTTCATGGGGGTCGATCACATGGATGTGCAGGGGACGGTCGAACAGTTCGGGACGGTTTGCAGCTAGCCGTTCCAGGACACCGGCAGTGCGTGGGCCGCCGCCGATGAAGGCGATGGCGGGTACTCGTGACGGCATGGGATCTCCTGAAAAACAGTGGTTGGTGATGCCCAATCTAAGGACGAAGCAGGCTGCGGGTCGAGGCGCCGGTAACCGCCGTTCACCACACGTCACGCAGCGTTATGGCGCGCAAAATCAGGACGCATATGGCGCTTCATGACGAGGATTGTGACGCTGTGCGAACCCCGGCGAAGCCGCGCGAAGTCCAGTGAAGAAGTGCAAATTCCCGCCTTGCTGCCGGGTTTCGCGCGGCCCTAGATTGGCAGCCATCCGATAGACAACAACCGATCTGAAATGAGGTGGCGCATGAGTGCAATCGCACCGCCTGCCACGGCGGAAACTGCACCGCCCACCCCGGATTACTCCGACTACCAGCTGGTACCGGCCCGGCATCCCTGGCGTTGGGTGGGCACCGTGCTGGTGGCTGCCGGCGTCGCAGCCATCGCGTGGTCGCTGGTCACCAACCCGCGCTGGGAGTGGGGGGTGGTGGCCGAATGGTTCACCGCGCAGTCCGTGGTCAATGGACTGATCGAAACCCTCAAGCTCACGGCCATTTCCGGCGTCCTGGGTTTCGTCCTCGGATTCATTCTGGCCCTCATGCGCTTGTCCGCCTCACCGCTGCTGGTCTCGGTGTCATGGACGTTCTCCTGGATTTTCCGCTCCACTCCACTGCTGGTCCAGCTCCTGCTCTGGTACAACCTTGGCTACCTCTACGAGAAGATCAGCCTGGGCATCCCGTTCACGGACGTCCGCTTCTTCGAGGCCCAGACCACCACGCTCATCAGCCAGTTCGCCGCGGCCGTCCTGGGACTCACGCTGAACCAGGCGGCCTACTCTGCCGAAATCATCCGCGGCGGCATCCTTTCCGTGGACCAGGGCCAGCTGGAAGCTGCCTCAGCCTTGGGCATCCCGGCGTGGAAGCGTTCCACCAGGATCGTGCTTCCCCAGGCGATGCGCGCCATCTTGCCCAACGCGTTCAACGAGATCATCGGCCTGGTGAAGGGCACCTCGATCGTTTACGTACTGGCCTACTCGGAGCTCTTCTACACGGTGCAGGTCATCTATAACCGGACCCAGCAAGTGCTTCCGCTGCTGCTGGTGGCCACGCTCTGGTACGTGGTGATCACCTCGGTGCTGAGCGTTTTCCAGTACTACATCGAACGCCACTTCTCCAAGGGCGCCCTGCGGACCCTTCCGCTCACTCCCTTGCAGAAGGCCCGTAAGTTCTTCACCACCCACGTTGCTGCCTCTCCCACGAAGGATGCCCGATGAGCATTATTGCTGCACGCAAAGAATCCGCAACGGCGGCAAAGGTCGCAGAGGAAAAGCAGGCTGCCGCTTCGGCCGCTTCTGCTGAAGGCACGACGGCGGCCCAGCCCGCCACGGTGAACAGGGCAGCAACCCGTGGGCAGGTGGACATCACGAATGTCCGGAAGTCCTTTGGCGCCACCGAGGTCCTCAAGGGTGTTTCCTTGTCCGTCCCGCCGGGTGGTGTGGCCGTGATTGTTGGCCCGTCAGGCTCCGGCAAGTCCACCCTGCTGCGCACCATCAACCACTTGGAAAAAGTCGACGGCGGTTACATCACCATCGACGGCGAACTGGTGGGCTACGAGGTCCGCGGCAACAAGCTCCACGAGCTGCGTGAAAAGGACATCCTCAAGCAGCGCACCCACATTGGCATGGTGTTCCAGAGTTTCAACCTGTTTCCGCACCTCACGGCGCTGGAGAACGTGATCGAGGCGCCGATTGTGGCCCAGAAGCGTTCCAAGGCCGAGGCCCGGAAGCGCGGCTTGGAACTCCTGGACCGCGTGGGTCTGAAGGATCGCGCTGATGCGTACCCCCGCCAGCTTTCCGGCGGCCAGCAGCAGCGAGTCGCGATTGCCCGGGCTCTTGCATTGGACCCCAAGATTCTCCTGTTTGATGAGCCCACGTCCGCGCTGGACCCTGAGCTCGTCAACGAGGTTCTGGACGTTATCCGCGAACTCGCCAAGTCCGGCACCACGCTGATTGTGGTGACCCATGAGATGGGTTTCGCCCGGGATGTGGCGGACACCGTGGTGTTCATGGACCAGGGCCAGATTGTGGAGTCCGGCACACCGCAGGACATCTTCGCCAACCCCCGCGAGGAACGCACCCGCAGCTTCTTCTCCAAAGTCATCGAACCAGCTTTCAACATCTAGGACACCCCTATGCTTCGCACCACCAGCTCCACCAAGAAACACAAGATCCTGGCACTCGCTGTACTTCCCGCCGTCGTGCTTCCCGTGCTGGCCGGGTGCTCCGATCCTGGAGCGTCGGCAGCCCAGCCGGAGTCCGAAGCTGCCAAGAACGGGATTGTTTACAATACGTCCGTGGATCAGAACCGGATCCGCGGCGAGAAAGACGCGGCCGCAGCCGCCACTGTTCCTGCGGCCATCGCCAAGGACGGCAAGCTGACGGTAGCCACCACCGCGGGTTCCATCCCGCTGTCCTTCCATGCCACGGACGACAAGACTCCGATCGGCGTTGAGGTGGACATTGCCCAACTTGTGGCGGACAAGCTCGGGCTGGAACTGGACCTTCAAGTGACGTCCTGGGAGAACTGGCCGCTCAAGACACAGTCCGGTGATTTTGAAGCCGTTTTCTCCAACGTGGGCATCAACGCAGCTCGAGTGAAGCTGTTTGATTTCTCCACCTACCGGGCGGCGTACATGGGCTTCGAAGCGAAGAAGAGCTCCACGTACGACATCAAGGGCTCGGATGACATTTCCGGACTGAAGATCTCCGTGGGCTCCGGCACCAACCAGGAGAAGATCCTGTTGGCCTGGAACAAGGAGCTCGAAGCCAAGGGCAAGGCACCGGCCACCTTGCAGTACTACTCCTCCGACGCCGACACCATCCTGGCGCTGTCCTCGGGCCGCACCGACCTGAACCTGGCACCGTACCCGTCGGTGACCTACCGCGAGAACACCCGTGATGACCTCAAAGTTGTGGGCAAGGTCAACGCCGGCTGGCCCGCGGAAACACTCGTTGCCGCCACCACCCTCAAGGGCAACGGTCTGGCTCCGGCCATCACGGACGCCCTGAACTCCACCGTCAAGGACGGCTCCTACGGCAAGGTCCTGGAGCGCTGGGGCCTCTCCGAGGAAGCCATCCCCGAATCCAAGACAGTCACCGAAGCTACTTTTGGTACGGGCAAATGAAGTTCCAAGTCCTGGACATCATTCCCCACCTGAAGAACCCGGTGACGGGGGAGATCGTCTCAACCGCTGACCGCTTGAACCAGGTTGTTGAGTCGGCGAAACGGGCCGAGGAACTGGGTTTCGACAGTTTCTCCGTGGGGGAACGCCACGCCGGTGAGTTTGTCTCGTCCTCCCCGACGACGGTCCTCGCCGCGATCGCCGCCGTCACCAACCGCATCCGCCTCCAAACGGGCGTCACAGTGCTCTCCGTACTGGACCCCGTACGTGTGGCGGAGGACTATGCCACCATCGACCAATTGAGCCGTGGCCGCTTGGAACTGGTGATCGGCAAAGGCAACGAGGTACTTCAATACCCGCTTTTCGGCCTGTCCCTGGACGATCAGTGGGACCTGCTCGCTGAAAAGTACGCGCTGCTGCGCACGCTGTGGCGCAAGGAAAGCGTCACCTGGTCCGGCCGCTTCAGGCCCGCGCTCACCGAGCCAACGACGACGACGCCACGCCCCTTCGCGGGGTCGCCCCGGATTTGGCACGGCTCGGCTACAACCCTGACGTCCGCTGCGCTCGCCGCCAAGTGGGGAGACCCGTTGTTCACGGCCAACGCGATCCAGCCCCGCGAGAACTACAAGGTCCTGATCGACCACTACCGCGAAGAGTACGAGCGTCACGGCCATGATCCCCGGCACCAGTACCTTGGCTCGGGGAGCGGCGCCGGCGGTGTCTTCATCGCGGACACCACGCAGGAAGCCATCCGCCAGTACGGCCCGGTCTATGAAGGACTCACCGCCAGCCGTAACGTCCCCGGCAACAACTCACCCTTCCGCGACATCCAGCACGCCGTGGCAGAGGGGCCCGCCCTGGTAGGCAGCCCGGAGCAGGTCATCGACAAGATCCTCAGCTACCACTCGTTGTACGCCCACGATCTCCAGTCGATCTCCTTGCCCACTACACTGCCCTTCGAGCAGCAGCTGGAGATCCTGGAACGTTTCGCCCTGGAGGTCATCCCGGCCGTCCGTGCCGCGGCACCCACCACGCTGTGGGAAGCCGGGGATCCTTTCGCGGGCCGACCCGAATTTGCCGGGGCCACCGAACCCGACGCCGCAGCAGCAGTCACCGCAGACCACGCCTTCAACAGGACGGACAACGCCCATGTCTTTGCACACTGATACAGCACTCGAATCCTTCGGCGAGGAATGGCAGGAGTGGCACGCCGCCCACGAACGCCAGCGCGCCCACCCGCACGGCTTCCTCGCCGTCACGCACCTGCACTGGCTCGGCAGCGAGGCGACCCGCCTGGAAGGCGCGCCGGGAACCTGGAGTGTGGAGTCCGACGTCGTGCGCGTTGTCCTGGAACCTGGCGAAAGCCTGCAGCTGGACGGCGTGGAACTCAACGCCGGAGAGCCGCTGGAATTCGGTCCCATCGAGGAACGCGGCGGGATCAACCTGGTCTCCGGCGGCACCGTGATTGAGGTGGCCAAGCGGGGCGGCGAGTACATCGTCCGGCCGCGAAACCCGGACAATCAACTCTTGCAGGACTACCAGGGGACGCCCGCCTACACACCCAACGCGGCGTTTGCCGTGGCTGGAACTTTTGTCCCGTTTGAAGCGCCGCGCGCCACCACGGTGGGTGCCGCCGTCGAAGGTATCCAGCACGTCTACGAAGCCCCGGGCGAGATCCGTTTCAAGCTGGCCGGCGAGGAATTGGCGCTGACGGCATTCAACGGGCACGCACCGGGCTCGTTGTCCGTGCTGTTCACCGACCAGACCTCCGGCAAAACCACCTACGCAGCCAACCGCTCGCTGTCCGTGGTTCCCGCCCCTGATGGCTCCGTGCAGCTCGACTTCAACCGGGCCGTGAACCTGCCGTGCGCCTACACAGACCTCGCCACCTGCCCTTTGCCGCCAGCTGAAAACCGGCTCCCGGTGGCGATCGAAGCCGGCGAAAAGATCCCCTACGAACGTCAGGACCAGAAGTGAGTACCTTCGAAGAACGCAAGGCCGGGTTCCTGGCCATTGAACTCGACGGCGCCGGGTACCAGAACCTCGCCACCGCCGTCCTCGCAGCCGAGTCCGCTGGTTTCCATGCGGCAACCTTCAAGGACACGCCGGAAGCCGGACGGACCAACGCCCTGCAGCGCGCCGCCTTTGCCGGGCCGGTCACCCGGACCATCGCTGTGGTCCCTGAGGTGGACACCGTCTACACGGAGCCTTTCCACGTTTCTACGCAACTGGCCAGCCTGGACTACGTGTCCGGCGGCCGGGCTGGCTGGATCGCTACCGCAGCGGTGTCACCCGAGGCCGCAGCCGCCGTCGGACGTTCGTTTGTTGAGGGCGACGCGCTGGCGCAAGAGGCTGCCGCGTCCATCGAGGTGAGCCGCCGTTTGTGGGATTCCTGGGAGGATGACGCCGTGATCCGCGACGTCGCCACCGGGCGGTACATCGACGTGGACAAGCTGCACTACGCGGAGTTCGAAACGCCCGCTGACTTTGCCGGCACCGCCTATTCGGTGAAGGGACCATCCATCATTCCAAGGCCCCTCCAAGGGCAGCTGCCGGTGCTCGCCGCGGCGTCGCTGGTGGGCGAGGGCCTGGTTCCGGTAGACGCCGTGGACGCCGTGCTCGTTTCCGCTCCGACCCCGGAGCTGCTGGCTGCCGAGGTCCGCGACGCGAGGGCCCGGCTTGGTTCTTCGGTGGCGATTATTGCCGAGCTCGACGTCCTTCTTGACTCGCGTGGACAGGCTGCGGCTTCCCGCGTCGTGACGTCCCACGACAGCGGCATCGCGCGGTTTGTCGGCACGGCAGCGGTCCTCACCGAGCTCCTCGCCCCACTGCTCCAGGAAGCCGACGGCGTTCGGCTCCATCCGGCCGTCCTTGACGTGGAGCTGGAGGAACTGTCCAGGCTGGTCCTCCCGGAGCTGCGTCGCCGCGGCTTGTTGCGGGCACCGATCCAGGACGGCACCTTCCGCGACGTCCTCGGACTGGCTCCGGCAGAGAACCGCTATTCGACCACTGCCGCGGCTCCTGTTGCCGCCGGAAAGTAGGGGAACACCATGACACGCGACATTTTCCAGCCAAGCGGGCAGATCCAGTTCGGGATCTTCTTCCAAGGCGTCAACTCCGGGACCATCTGGAAGGCGCCCCAAGCGGGTTCGCAGACGGACTTCGAATCCTTCCGCCACATCGCCCAAACTGCCGAGCGCGGTAAGTTTGCCGCCTTCTTCCTGGGCGAAGGGCTGCGCCTGCGCGAACACCTCGGCCGCCCCCATGCCCTCGATGTGGTGGGCCGGCCTGACGCTCAGACCATGCTTGCCGCGCTCGCGGCAGTGACCAAGAACATCGGCCTTGTGGCGACGCAGAACACCACGTACAACGACCCCGCTGACCTGGCACACCGCTTGCAGTCCTTGGACCTGATCTCCGGGGGCCGGGCCGCGTGGAACATCGTCACCACGGACAATGCTTGGACCGGTGCGAACTTCCGCCGCGGTGGCTATCTGGACCACGCCGACCGCTACAAGCATGCCGAAGCGTTCGTGGAGACCGCCAAGAGGATCTGGGACTCGTGGGAAACCCCCACCGGACCCGCCCGGCCAGTCCTTCACGAAGGCCAGCACTACACCGTTGATGTGACCCCGCGCCTGCCGCGCAGCGCCCAGTACCGCCCCGTGCTCTTCCAAGCCGGCGATTCCCCGGACGGGCGTGACTTCGCAGCCCGCCAAGCCGACGTGATCTTCTCCGCCCACCCCAAGTTCGATGACGCCGTGGAGTTCCGCCGGGACATCGTGGCACGTTCCATCGCCGCGGGCCGCGGTGCCAACGCCGTGCAGATCATGCCGGCCAGTGAATTCATCCTGGGTGCCACCGATCAGGAAGCACAGGAGAAGAAGGCATGGGTACGGAGCCTGCAGATCGGACCGCAGCAGGCCATCGCCTACCTGGAACAGTTCTGGGGGCGGGAGCTCTCCTCCTACGACCCCGACGGCCCACTTCCCGAGATTGACCCCGTGGTGGAGGAAACCTCTGAGACGCGCGGCAGCGGCTTCCACGGCGCCAAGGCCCGTCAGCTTGCGGATCAGTGGAGGGCCGAGGCGAAAGACAAGGGCCTGTCCATCCGCCAGTTCGTGAGTTCCAAGACGGCACGCATCGACTCCACGTTTACCGGTTCCTACAGCTCCGTGGCCGATCACCTGGCCGAGTATGCCCGGGTTGGGGCGGTGGATGGCTTCAACATCTCACCATGGCTCATTCCCACAGGCTTGGACGAGATCGTGAACCACTTGGTGCCAGAACTCCAGGAACGCGGCGTCTACCCCACGGAATACCGCGGCACCACGCTCCGGGAGAACCTGGGCCTGGAGACGCCGGTGCGGTCCGAAGAGCCGGCGCACGCCTGATGAAGGCTGAACACCTGCTGAATAACGTGCTGCGGCGGCTCGGCTTCCAGCCGCGCCCCGGAGCAACAGCGCCCGACGACGGCGGCGTGAGTGCCGCCGTCGTCGACGTTTCGCGCGGGACAGTCAGCTTGCAACTGACGGTGGGCAGCCAGCCGCTGTAGTTTCTCCTCAGGATCTAAAGGAGTTCGCGGAACACGTTCCATCCGTTTCCGATAGGCCCGTAAGGGCCGTAGAGGCCTGTAGTGGCGGCGCCGGTGGAGTACGTGACGAGGTCGCCGTTGCCGTTGATGGCGACAAGATTGTTGTACTTCTGATGAGCGAAACTGCCCAGGCCCGCCACATCCAGGAACTCATTCCAGCCACCACCCATGAAGGCCTGGGCGCCCCAGCCGCCCTGGCCGTTGGCTGAGTAGAGCTGGAGGCCGCCGTTGATGTCCCGGCCGAAGACCTCCACGGTGCCGTCACCGTTCATGTCGCCACCGGGGATGATCTTGTTCATGACCTGCCAGCCCCAACCCACCTTGGACGGGGTGAGCCACCCACCGTTGCCGTCGCCGGGGTAGAGGAACAGCTCGCCGGCCGGGTTTCTTGCCAGGACGTCGTTGAACCCGTCGCCAGTGAAATCCCCGGGACCCACGATTGAGTCGAAAATGTTCCACCCTGCACCAACCTGACGGGTGGGGAGCCAGCCGCCGTTGCCGTCGCCGGGATACAGGAACAACTGACCTGACGCGTTCCGCGCCAGGAGGTCGTTGAACCCGTCGCCGTCAAAATCTCCGGGGGAGAAGACGATGTTGAACATGTTCCAGCCGGCACCCACCTGCCGGGGTTCATCCCAGGAGCCGAAGTAGGCCGGGCAAGGGCCCTCGCACATGCCTTTGTAATAGGTGTACGTGCGCGGATACAGGACCAGCCTGCCGTCATGGGTGCGGGCAAGGGGTTCAAAATTGCCGCGCCCAGTCCAGCCCATGGCGCGGCTGGAAGCCTTGATGGGTGTGGTCTCGGCGCTGACTTGCGTTCCAGTGGGGCAGCCTTGTTCACCAGGAGTGAGCGGGTAGACCCTCAAGGAGATGCGGCTGCCCTGGTCTTCAGGGAGGACACGCAGAGTTTCACCCTGACGCTCCGCCGGGAGTGGTTCGCCGTCCCTTAACCACTCCAAGGTGATGGCATCACCGGAGCCATCCGGGTTCCGGCAGCCCCAGTAGTCGTAGTTGTACTGCCGCCTCATCTCGGAGCCCACATACGGGACGCCGTCGATGAACGGCGTCGGCTGTGATGCCGCAGTGGCCGGACCAGCGGCGACTAGCCCTGAGCCCAGTAGTCCCATTGCGAGTGCGGTGGTGGCGGCGCTCTTGAATAGGCGCGCCTTAAAGATCCCCATGTTTCCCCCCGGAAAGTATCGCGTGGTAGCCGCGTGGTGTGTGCTGAGGGTACCGCACTTCCGACCACCGAGTCAGGGGGTGGTGGTTAGGGGGTGGCGGTCACGGCTTGGCGGGCGCCACCATGAAGACATCAACGGGGTCCTCGGATTCCAGCACGAAGCCGTGGCGTTCATACAGGCGACGGGCCGGGCTTCCCTGCAACACGTCCAGACGAAACGGGCGCTCGTCCACCGTTGCCGACATCACGTGGCGAAGCACGGCACCGCCCAGCCCTTTGCCCTGATGCGCCGGAGCCACATAGAAATGTTCAATCCACCGGCTGTCCGGCTCGGGGCGGATAGCGATCACGCCCGCGTCAACGCCGTCCGAATGGATGATGTACGTGTGCTCGGGCTGGAAGCCTTTCAGAAAGCGCTCGCGGACCCTCACTGGATCAAAGCGCTGCAGCCGTTCGAGATCCGGGCGCATCACCACAGCGCGCAGTTCGGCAATCCAGGAAGCGTCGGTGGCAACGGTGGGGCGGAGGACGAAGTCAACGGACATGGGTTCAAGCCTATGCCCGGCAGGTCGGCGCCCGCCCACACAAACCATAGGATGACATGGACGAAAGGTGCAGCCAGGATGGTCACACGTGAAGAGGTAGAAGCAGCGTACTCACGGACGGCAGGTTGGGTTCGCCATACTCCGCTGGCTGAGAGCGGCGACCAAGAGGCCTATCAGCTGTGGTTCAAATGCGAGTACATGCAGCACACTGGATCCTTCAAGGCACGCGGCGCCTTCAACAGGCTCCTCACGGCGCAGGAAAGCGGCGAGCTTAACCCGGAGGTGGGCATCGTGGTGGCGTCCGGTGGCAATGCCGGCTTGGCCAATGCCTACGCCGCGGCCAGGATGGGGGTCCCGGCGACTGTGTTCGTCCCGGAGTCTGCTCCGGCAAACAAGGTGCACAAGCTCTACGCGATTGGTGCCACTGTGGTCCAGGGCGGCGCGGAGTATGCGGATGCTTATGCCGCTGCGATCCGTTACGCGGAGGAAAAGGGCGCGGTCTACTGCCACGCTTATGATCAGCCCGAGATCGTAGCCGGCGCCGGTGGTGTTGGGCTTGAGCTTCTGGATGAACTGCCCGACGTCGACACCATCCTTGTTGCTGTAGGCGGCGGCGGGTTAATGGGTGGCGTTGCTGCGGCCGCCGAGGGCAGGGCGCAGGTGGTGGGCGTCGAACCCGAAACAGTCCCCACTCTGCACACCGCGTTGGCCCAAGGTGAGCCGGTGGATGTGTCCGTGTCCGGAATCGCTGCGGACTCCCTTGGTGCCCGGCGGATTGGCGAAATCGGCTTTGGAGTGGCCCGGCGTACCGGGGTCCGGAGCGTATTGGTCACGGACGAGGACATTATCCAAGAACGCCGTGCCCTGTGGGAGAAGCATCGCATCGTGGTGGAGCACGGTGCAGCAGCGGCCTACGCGGCGTTGCTCTCAGGCGCCTACGTACCGCGGGCGGGCGAAACCGTTGCAGTGATCCTCTGCGGAGCCAACACCGATCCCGCCCACTTCTAACCGCACCCAACTGAGTAACAGCAGCACACAAAGAATCCCCGCCGGTTGATGTCCGGCGGGGATTCGTCGTCGGCAGGTGGCCCTGCCATAGCGGTTCCTACTTCTTGGGCAGGCCTGCCGGGTTCAGCTCGGACGCAGGAATCGCCTCGGATGAGAGGCCCCAACGGTCCAGGATCTTCGCGTAGCTTCCGTCCTTGATGAGGGTGTTCAGTGCAGCCTGGGCAGCCACCGCAAGGCCGTTGCCCTTCTGGGTGGTGAAAGCAATTTCAGCCTTCAGCGGCCAGCCGCCTTCCAACGTGCCCACTTCCTTGGTCTTGCCGTCCTTCGCAGCTTTGTAGGCCGCGGATGCGTTGGGTCCGAACGTCAGGTCCGCACGGCCCGACTGAAGGGCGAGCTGGGAGGCGGAGTCGTCGTCGTAATACTGGAACTCAACCGGCTTCAAGCCGTTCTTCTTGTTCTCCTCGTCCCAGCGCACCAGGATTGCTTCCTGGTTGGTGCCCGAGCCAACGATGATGCGCTTGCCGGCCACGTCCTTGGCTTCCTTGATGGTGGAGATGTCCGAGTCGGTCTTGGCGTAGAAGCCCAGGAGGTCGTTACGGTACGTGGCGAAGTCGAACTTCTCCTTGCGCGCCTCGGTGACCGTGACATTGGATAGGACTGCCTCGTACTTGCCGGACTCGACACCCAGCGGCCAGTCTGCCCACGCCACCGGGAGCACTTCGACCTGCAGGCCCAGGCTCTCGCCCACCGCGTAGGCAATGTCCACTTCGCTGCCGATGAGGGTCTTGTTGTCCGTGGCGAACGTGCTCAGCGGGGGAGTGCCGCCGGTGGTCACCACGGTCAGCTTGCCGTCGGCCTTGATGGCGTCGGGAACCAGGGCGGCCGCGGCGGAGTCCACCGTCACCTTGATGCGGTCCTGCTGCGGGGTCAGGTTGAACTCTTTGGTGGAGGAGTTGGAAGAAACGTTCGACGCCGGAGCTGACGCCCCGGTTGCGGCGGTCGCCCCAGGATCGGAGCAGGCAGCCAGCCCCAGTAACGCCGTAGCGGCCAGCGCCGCGGTGGCCCCGGTCTTGAGAGCAAAGCGTGCCATGTGTTTCTCCTTGGGTTTCCCTGATCATCACGATAGGGAGGTCTGATGCGTACTTGTGGCTGCAACTATCCGGCAGCTTCCAGTAGCGGGTCAAAGCGTTCTGAAACGCTGGGATACAGGGGTTCACGGCAGTTAATCGGGCGTCGAAATGGGTCACAAAACACGGGCCAGGGCACCGCGCGACGCAACTCACAGAAATAAGCCGGGGGTCGTCGTCGTTGTCAATAGAGTGCCCGGCAATCAACCGTGCGGGCACCACAACGTACCGAAAGGCTTTCCTGTGACTGTTCCTCTTTCCATCCTCGACCTGGCAACCATCGGGAAGGGCCAGACGGTGGCGGAGAGCTTGGCGGGCAGTGTTGCCATGGCGCAGAAAGCCGAAGAGGTTGGGTACCGCCGTGTTTGGTACGCCGAGCACCACAACATGTCTGCGATTGCCTCCTCCGCTACCAGCGTGCTGATCGCTCACGTCGCCGCCCACACCAACACCATCCGCCTCGGGGCCGGTGGTGTGATGCTGCCCAACCACTCGCCGCTGACCATCGCTGAGCAGTTCGGCACGCTGGAAACACTGCACCCGGGGCGAATCGACCTCGGACTGGGCCGTGCCCCCGGCAGCGACCAGAACACCATGCGCGCGTTGCGTAGGGACCATACTTCCTCGGACCGCTTCCCGCAGGACGTGTTGGAACTGCAGGGCTACCTCACCGGTCCCACCCGCATTCAAGGTGTTGAAGCGACGCCGGGCAAGGGCACCAACGTGCCGCTGTACATCCTGGGATCCTCGCTGTTCGGCGCCCAGCTGGCAGCCCAGTTGGGTCTTCCGTACGCGTTCGCTTCACACTTTGCCCCCGCCGCGCTTCAGGACGCTGTTGCCGTTTACCGCCGCGAATTCAAGCCCTCGGATCAGTTGTCCGAGCCGTACGTGATCGCCGGCGTGAACGTTACTGCCGCGGACTCCAACGCCGAGGCACAGGCCATCCACCTCGCTGTGAAGCGCGCCCGCGTCTCACTGTTCTTCGGTGGCGGCCGCGAGTTCACCGACGACGAAGCTGACATGGTGCTTGATTCCCCGCAAGGCCAGCACATTGCCCAAATGATGAAGTTCTCCGCTGTGGGAACCAAAGATGTGGTGCGTGACTACCTCGACGAGTTTGCGGCATTCGCTGATGCTGATGAACTGATCGTGGCCCACCAGAGCATCGGCACCGAAGAGCGCCTGCGGTCGGTGGAACTTGTGGCTGAGGTCGCGGGGCTAGTGGCCGCGTAGGCTGACTCCGCTAGCCCACATGCCCCGCGAATTCGGGAGCCACGGGATGGCGACCAGCCCACGGAAGTGTGGATTCCACGGCCGCCCCGAGGTGGAAAACGGTGGCGTCATCAAATGGGTGTCCCACAATCTGCACTCCTGTGGGAATACCGCAGTCAGCCATTCCACTGGGAATGGCCAGGACCGGGCAACGGTTGGCGATATTGAACGGTGCCGTCATGTGTGCCTGCCAATAATGGCTGAGGTGCTGGCCGTTGACGTCGATTCCGTTGAGATAGTGGGCGTCTGCGTCCAAAGCCGGAGTAGCCGACGCAGGACACAGCAGCGCATCGAACCCGGTCATGGCCTCTGCCAGCTGTCCCTGCAGGAGGGTTTCGGCCCTGAGCCCGTCCACAAAACGGTTTTCTTCGGCGGCCGCGCGGGCATCAGCCATAAAACGCCTGGTGTAAGCGGCGAGCTGGGGCTCAGTCCCGGCCGTGTCGTCCTCCATGGCGGGACCCAGCAGGTATCCGAAATGCGTGAACATGGTTTTGCTGATCTTCTGGACGGTCCACGGGAGGGTGATCTCTTCCACCACGGCCCCCGCCGCCGTGAGGGCTTGCGCCACTCGCCGCGTGTTGGCCTCAACATCGGGAGCTACGGGGTAATCGCCCAAGCGTATGCACAGCGCAACCCGTAAACCGGCCACAAATGCAGGATCGGGAGTTATGGACGCCGCATCCGCCACAGTGGTGTGATCGCCGGGGTGTCGCCCGGACATGATATTCGCCAGCAACGCGGTATCTGCCACGGTACGTGCCATGGGCCCATCGCCGCGGTAGTGGTCCGCTGACAGAGGGGCTAATCCCGGGATCCTTCCGTAGGGAGCCTTATAGCCCACGGTTCCTGTGAACGACGCCGGCAGCCGGGTTGATCCCGCAATGTCTGATGCCGTGGCCAGGGGTGCGAAGCCTGCAGCCAATGCCGCACCGGAACCTCCCGAAGACCCGCCGGGGGAGAACCGCAGATTCCAGGGGTTTCGGGTGACACCCCAGAGCGGGCTGTGCGTCACCGTGGCGCAGCTCAATTCCGGGGTGGTGGTCCGGGCATGAATGATTCCGCCGGCGCGTTGAATTCTCTCGATCACAGGATGGTCCGCCGCTGCAATGGTGTCCCTCCGCGCCACCAGGCCTTGGGAGAGTGTGCGCCCTTGAATCCCGTGCTTTTCTTTTGCAGCCACCGGCAACCCCAGAAGGGGAGTGATATCGCGTCCGCGGGCGTACCGCGTGGCGGCTTTTTGCGCAGCCGGCAGAGCGTCGTCGAAGAGCGTCTCCGTCAACGCATTGATGCCGCCGTTCACTTCCTCGATGCGGCTGATCAGCGATTGCAGGAGCTCCACAGGCGAGAGCTCACGGCGTCGGAACAAGCCCAGGGCAGTACTGGCGTCCAAGTAGTGCAATTCGGTCATGCCAGTTCTCCCTGCACCAGAGCCCGGGTAACACCCGTCAGCATCTCCACGCCGGTCACCATATCCTCGTCCGTGGTGAACTCGCGCTCGCAATGGGATACGCCGTCCACACTAGGTACAAACAGCATCACCGAGGGAACAGCAGTGTTCATGGCCACGGAATCATGCCCGGCCATGGTCTGGATGCGGCGGGAAGACAGCCCAAGGTTGGCAGCGACCTTGGCGGAGAGCTCCAGTCCAGCTTCCGGAAACCGGCGGATGGGGCGGATATCGAAGTCTTTGACGTTGACCTTGATGTCATGCTCAGCGGCCAGCTCCTGGATATCTGCCAGTAACTTGGCCCGGGCCGACTTCACGATGTCCGGTTCACCGGATCTCAGGTCCGCCACCAAGTGCACACGACGTGCCACGACGATTGGCGAGTTGGGCTCCAGCGTCAGTTGGCCCACGGAGGAGACCAGGGCCTCTTCTGCGAATTCCTCGGTGACTTGATGGACCATCAGGATGATTTTCGATGCAGCTACCAGCGCATCGTGGCGGTCTGCCATGGCCGTTGCACCGGTGTGGGACTGTTCGCCCAGCACTTCAATATCCAACTTCTGCGTGTACCAGCTGCTATCAACGAGCCCGATGCTGATCCCTTCCCGCTCCAGGATCCGGCCCTGCTCGATGTGGATTTCTGCGTACCCCGCCGCTTTCGGTCCCGTATCTGTGCCGAGGTAGCCGATGCCTTCCAAGGCTTCACGGACTGAGACGCCTTGGAGATCTTTCACGGACAGCATCTCTTCGCGGTCAAACAGCCCCGTGAAAACAGAGCTTCCCATGACCGAAGGTGCGAACCTGCCGCCTTCCTCGTTGAACCAGTTGACCACGGCCAGGTTGAAGCGGGGCGCGTCGCCGGTGGTCTTGACGTCCAGGTCGATGGCCCGGGCAGCATGCAGAGCGGCAATGACGCCATAGGCGCCGTCAAACCGCCCACCCAGGGGTTGGCTGTCCAGGTGGGAACCGATCAGGATGAAGGGCGCCCCGGGCGTCCACTCAACCAGCCCGAACATATTGCCGATGCCGTCTACCTGAAGCTGCCATCCGGCGTCGTGAATCCACTGCCCAAACCAGGCGCGGGTTTCGGCATCTTCCGGCGTTGCGGCCTGGCGGTCTACGCCGTTGTTGGCTGTGGCACCGATGGTGGCCACGTGGTGGAAGTCCTGAAGAAAAGCTGAGGAAGTCATGGAGGTCCTTAGGGTGCTGTGGAATGCGGTGGGTGCGGTGTGCGTCAGCCCATTCGGCCGCGGGTCTCGGGCACCTTGGTGAAGAGGATCAGGAGAAGCACGACGGCGGCAGCTGCCGCCATGTAGAGGCCCGGCGCGTGCGGTACTCCAGTAGCGCCTACCAAAGCCGTGCCGATGAGTGGAGCGGTGCCGCCGAAGATCGCATAGGCGCCGTTATAACTAACCGCGGCCGAGGTGAAGCGTGTTTTTGTGGTGAAGATCTCGACGAAGAACGTGTAGCAGCCGCCGCCGTAGATGCACAGTGCCACCACGAAGATGGACTGGCCGAGCAATGCCAGGGGCAGGCTGCCGCTGGTGACCAGCATGAAGCTCGGTATGGACAGCAAAGCCAAGGCAGCGGAACCAGCAATCAACATTGGCTTGCGGCCGAAACGATCCCCGATTCGTCCGCCGATCGGCAGGAGTACGGCATACAGTGCCAGTGCTGCGGCGTTGACCATCAGCGACTGCTCGCGGCTGAGCTTTCCTGTGGTCTGGACATATGAAACGAAGTAGGCAGAGAGGAAGTAGAATCCCATGGCTGTCAGGCCCATGACGAAGATGACCTGCACCATGCGGAGCTTGTTTTCGCGGAAAGCCTCGCGGATGGGGCTGAATTCCTTGGTCTGACCGGATTGTGCCTCTTTGAAGACATCGCTTTCTTCGGTACGGCTGCGAATCCACACTCCAAACAAGGCAAGGGGGAGGGCCAGCAGGAACGGAAGGCGCCATCCCCATTCCATGAATGCTGAGTTGGGCATGGACTGGCTGAGGATCAGGATCATGGAACCTGCCACCACAGAGGGCAGCGCTGTTGCCGCGATGGTGATGTTGAGCCAGAAGCCACGTTTGCTCACGGGCGCGTGTTCGAACACGAAGGACGGGGCGCCAACAGATTCGCCACCCGCGGAGAATCCTTGGATAAGCCGGCAGAGCACCAGGAGGGCCGGTGCCCAAGCTCCGATTTGAGCGTAGGTGGGGAGCAGTCCCATGAGGGCAGTGGCTCCGCCGATCGCTATGAGGGTGATGGTGAGGACGCGCCGCCGACCGATCCGATCACCCAGTGCACCGAAGAACAGGCCGCCGAGGGGGCGGACCACGAAAGCCACGCCGAACGTCGCGAACGTAGCGAGCATGGCTGTCAGCGGGTTGCTGCCCGGGAAGAAGAGTTGGGAGAACACCACAGCTGTGAGGCCGTAGAGGGTGAAGTCGTAGAATTCGATGAACTGACCGACGCTGCCGCCTGCCAGAACACGCTTCTGCATGGTTGTGGACTTGTCACTGGTGGAGGGCGCCGAGGCCGCTGGATCTTTGGCCGATTCGTGTGCGGCGAGCTTGTTGAGGGTCATGACTGCCACGCTAGGTTGCTCAGGTTTCCTGTTGCCGATTCAGTGTTTCGGCTATGGGAAATGATGTGGGCGATTATTGCCTGGTTATTGCTGACGGGGCCATGCGGGGAAACCGCGCGGACATTTTCGACGCTGTTCTGCACCATCGAATCTCCTCTGATCAGGATGGCAAACCGGGGTCCGGCCAGGGCGACTTTCCTGCAGTGGCGGGGACCTGGGGGTCTTCCGCGCTGATGTCGATGCCGGACTTGTTCAACCATCGGTGACCCGCGTCACATCTGTCCAATTGATTGTTTTTGATTCTGCGATCGATTTATTTGATAGAAGCTGGAGCGAAACCTAGTCGCGGGCAGCTCCGTACAAGGTCAGGCAGGTCTCTTCGAAAGCGAGGACGCGCTTGGTGGCCTGGACACCCTCCGGCCTGACCAGCATCACCTCGATCGGGGGGAAAGCGTCCGTCAATGCCAACGGGACCACCTTGCCGCCCGAGTAGGTCACGTCGCTGTGCAGGCGCTGGTTGAGGATGGCATAGCCGTGACCCTTGGCAACAAACGAGCGGACCGTCTCGTAGCCGGCAAATCGATGGCGGACGTTCTGGACTACCCCTGCTGTGGCATACAACTGCTCGTAGTACTCCCGGCTGTGCGGGAGGTCCAACACCACGGAAGGCTCGCCGTCGAGCTGTTTCAGGGCAATTTCGCGTTCCGGGCGCCCCGCCGCCGGATGACCCTGGTGGACCAGGATGTGCGGCGGAACCCGCTCCACCACCTTGTAGGCGAACCCCTTGCCAAGACCCAGCCCGTAAGTGAGGGCAACATCGCAGCGGCCATCCATCAGCGCGTCCTGCAACGTGGCCAGGTCCGCCTCCAGAATGGAAACTTCGACGCCGGGATGCCGGGTTTCGAAGGTCTGCAGGATGGCGGGAAGACGGAAAGGCGCCAAGGGGGCAAAAACGCCCACTTTCAACTCACCTACCAGCGTGGTGGAAAGTCCCCGCGCCGACTCATACAGCGAATCTGCCTGCTCCAGGAAGGACTTGATGTCCTGGGCGAATTGGCGGCCGCTCTGCGTCAACCGCAAACCGCGGGACTTGTGGCGCACGAACAACTGCGTAGCCAGGCTTGCTTCCAGCTGAGCCATGGCAGCCGACAGGGCAGACTGCGTCACCATGAGCCGCTGGGCGGCAGCTGTCATGTTCTCGAGTTCGGCCACCACGGCGAAGTACCGAAGTTGCGTCAGGGTGAAGGGCTTGGCCATCTGTCCATGGTGCCATCAACAGCGAGACGTCACTGCCCCCGGATGAGGTGTGCCAGGAGCGCCACGTGCAGTGAGGTCCGCGATTCCGCGTCCTCCAAATCCACCCCCAGCAGATCCTCGAGTTTCCTGAGCCTGGCGTAAAGAGTGGGCCGGCTCAGGTAGCCACTGCGTGCCATGGCGGCCTTGTTGCCACCGGATCCGAGGTACCGTCCCAGCAGGTCCAGGTATTCGCCTTTGCCTTCGGCGTCCGCTTGGAGGACGGCGGACAACTCCGACTCCACGAATTGCTGAACGCGGGGATCCTTGCGCAAGAGAGCCAGCAGCCCGCGGAGGCGCACGTCGGTAGCCCGGAAGTAGGGCTTGCCCGTATCCCGGAGCGTGGCGGCGCTTTCGGCCACATGCGCTGCTTCGTCGATGCCCGCTGCGGCCTCCAAGAGCGTTGGCTGCAGACGGCCAACTCCGATGATCCAGCCGGGGGGTGTGTCGTCAGCCGGGCCGGCGGCTGCCTCCGCGAGGATGTGGAGCGTCGGTTCCTCCTGCTGCCGGGCGGGGAGGGAAAGGATCATTCCTACTGAACCGGACTGGATGCTTGCCGCCAACGCTGTGCCGGCGCTGGACTTCAATGCTTTGGCCAGCCTCTCCAAGAGTTCGCGCTCGTCCTGCTGGCCGGCGAAGGGGTCGCCGGAAAGGATGGGCGAACCCCATGCTGTGAGGGCAGTCCTGAATACGAGCGGCACATAGTAGGAGGATCGCTTCAACCCCAAGGAACCGGCGCGTGCCAATGCTTCTGCTTCGCTGAGCCCACGGGGTTGGCGGAGTGCGTTCAGGAGTCCGGCTTGCGCATGGTGGCTGAGCTCGCGCTGATCGCGTTCCGCCAATCGGTTGATGGCCAGGGTCTGGGCCGCCCGTTCCAGAACCATGATGGCCATGTCCTGATCAGCGTCCAAATCGGCGGGTGGCATAGGCACTACCAACCTGCCCCACACTTGTTGCCGTACTCCCACTGCCGCCTGGAGCCACTGTTCCGGTCCGGATCGTGCGGTGTGGGCAGGGAAGGGGGTGGTCCGGGATCGCCGCTCCCAGTCGTTCAGAAGATCCGTGGTGGATACGCGCTGCCCGGCATAGGCAAGAACCAGGTGTGAGAGGTCCTCCAGCACTACCGATGCACCGATCATGGAGGCCGCTTGCTCCACCACACGTTGGGTGTCGGCACTTTCCAAGCTCAGCACGGTGAAGGCCTCATGGACGTCGCGGGCACGTTCCACACGCTCCAGTTGTTCAGCCACGATCATCCTGTGCACAATCTCCGTGACCTGGACAAAGCGCACCCGATGCTCCACCACAACCACGGGCATGGAGGCGGAGCGGGCCGCTTTCTCCAGGGCCCTGCGGCTGCGGGGGCGCTGGCCAATGAGTTCCACAATCAGTCCGGCCGCTCCGGCGGCCTCCAGCGAAGAGATGAACGACGCCGACTCTTCCGGGGACTTCTCCAACTCCAGTCCTGTGGTCAGCACCAATTCCCCGCCGGACAGCAGGCCGCCGACGTCGAGAATTTCGCTGACGTGCACCCAGCGAACGGGCGCCTCCAAGCGGTCAGTACCGCCAAGAACGGTGGGTACGGCGGCCCGCAACACGGGAAGCTCAAGGACGGCGCGAACAGTGGGCAGCATTTACACAGTGTAAGGCTCTCAAGGAATTCTCTTACACATAGGCCCTACTGCGGCTGCTGAACGCCGGACAGACTGAATCCAGCCTTCACATCACCCCGCACCAAGGAGAACTCTTGAACACCATCGAGCACTGGATCAACGGCAGCTACGTCCCGGCCGGAGACCGCACCGCTCCCGTTACCAACCCGGCCACGGGTAAGGTCACCGGGCAGGTTGCCCTGGCCAGCGTGGAGGACGGAAACACCGCAGTCGCCGCCGCCAAAGCGGCCTTCCCGGCGTGGCGCGATACCTCCCTGGCCCGCCGAACCCAGGTTCTTTTCGCTTTCCGTGAGCTCCTCAACTCCCGCAAGGACGAGCTCGCCGCGATCATCACCTCCGAGCATGGCAAGGTCCTGGACGACGCCCTGGGCGAAGTAAGCCGCGGCCAGGAAGTGGTGGAGTTCGCCTGCGGTATTCCGCACCTGCTCAAGGGCAGCTACACCGAAAACGCCTCCACCAAGGTGGACATCCACTCCATCCGGCAAGCGCTGGGTCCCGTGGCAATCATCAGCCCGTTCAACTTCCCGGCAATGGTCCCCATGTGGTTCTTCCCCATCGCCATCGCGGCAGGCAACACCGTGATCATCAAGCCCAGCGAGAAGGACCCCACGGCCGTCAACTGGGTGGCCGAGCTCTGGAAGGAAGCCGGCCTTCCCGACGGCGTCTTCAACGTCCTTCACGGTGACAAAGTAGCGGTGGATACCCTGCTGACACACCCCGACGTCAAGGCCGTTTCCTTTGTGGGATCCACCCCGATTGCCAAGTACGTCTACGAGACCGCCACCGCCCACGGCAAGCGGGTCCAAGCCTTGGGCGGCGCGAAGAACCACATGATTGTCCTGCCCGACGCCGATCTTGACCTCGCCGCCGACGCCGCCGTCAACGCCGGGTTCGGTTCGGCCGGTGAACGGTGCATGGCTGTCTCGGCGCTGCTGGCCGTCGGCGACATCGCTGATGCTTTGGTGGATAAAATCGCTGACCGTGCCCGCTCGCTGCGCACCGGCGATGGACTGCGAGGTTGCGATATGGGCCCGCTGGTGACCTCCCAGCACAGGGACAAGGTGTCCGGATACGTCGACGCCGGTGAAGCGGCAGGTGCCACGCTCGTCGTCGACGGTCGCAGCGTAGTTCCCGACTCCGAAGGCGACGGCTTCTTCGTAGGCCCCACCCTGTTCGATCACGTCACCACGGACATGTCCATCTACCAGGAAGAGATCTTCGGCCCGGTGCTCTCAGTGGTGCGGGTGGACAGCTACGACGACGCCCTGGCCACCATCAACGCCAACCCGTACGGCAACGGCACCGCGATTTTCACGAACGACGGCGGTGCCGCCCGCCGCTTCGAAAATGAGGTTGAGGTGGGAATGGTTGGCATCAACGTCCCCGTCCCGGTGCCCATGGCCTACTACTCGTTTGGCGGATGGAAGAACTCCCTGTTCGGAGACACCCACGCCCACGGTTCTGAAGGAGTGGGCTTCTTCACCCGGGGCAAAGCCGTCACCACCCGCTGGCTGGATCCCAGCCACGGCGGGATCAACCTCGGTTTCCCGCAAAACTCCTAAGCGTTCCCCCGAACTACTCAGAGACGACGTCAGGAAAACCATCATGACCGCCATTCTTGAACCGCAGCAGACGGATCGTGAGGCAGCCCAGCGCGCCTACGAGTTGGACCGCAAACACGTCTTCCACTCCTGGTCCGCACAGGACACCCTGGATCCCATGGTCATCACAGCCGCAGAGGGCTCACACGTTTGGGACGGTGAGGGCAACAAGTACCTGGACTTCTCTTCCCAGCTGGTCAACACCAACATCGGGCACCAGCACCCTGCCGTCGTCGCAGCAATCGCCGCACAGGCAGCCAAGCTGTGCACTATTGCTCCCAGCTACGTCAACGACGCCCGATCCGAAGCCGCACGGTTGATCGCCGAGCGAACCCCGGGGGAGCTGGACAGGATCTTCTTCACCAACGGCGGAGCGGACGCCAACGAGCACGCCGTCCGGATGGCCCGCTTGCACACGGGCCGCCACAAGGTCCTCTCCGCCTACCGCTCGTACCATGGCGGAACGCACTTAGCCGTTAACATCACCGGAGACCCACGGCGGTGGGCCAGCGACAACGGCTCCACGGGCACCATCCACTTCTTCCCGCCATACCTCTACCGCACGGCATTCCACTCCACCACCGAGGCAGAAGAAGCCCAGCGCGCCTTGGAGCACCTGGAACAGCTGATCGAGTTCGAAGGCCCCTCCAGCATCGCGGCCATCATGTTGGAGAGCATCCCCGGAACGGCGGGGATCTACGTTCCTCCGGCCGGATACATGCAGGGTGTGCGGGAACTGTGCACCAAGCACGGAATAGTCCTCATCGCCGACGAGGTCATGGCCGGCTTCGGACGCACCGGCAAGTGGTTCGCCGTCGAGCATTTTGACGTTGTCCCGGACCTCATCACCTTCGCGAAAGGAGTGAACTCCGGCTACGTACCGCTTGGTGGCGTTGCCATCAGCCCGGAAATCGCAGCCACTTTCGGTACACGCGCCTATCCCGGCGGGCTGACCTACTCAGGCCACCCCCTGGCTACCGCGGCCGCAGTGGCCACCATCAACGCCATGGAACGCGAAGGCATGGTGCAGCACGCGGCAAACCTGGGCACCGACGTGATCGGCCCGGCGCTCGCCGGATTCGCCCAACGCCACCGCTCCGTGGGCGAAGTGCGGGGCCGGGGTGTTTTCTGGGCCATCGAGCTGGTCAAGGACCGCGCCACCCGCGAACCACTGGCTCCTTATGGTTCTTCCAGCCCCGAAATGAACCAACTCGTGGCGGCCTGCAAGTCACGCGGTCTCATCCCCTTCGCCAACTTCAACCGCATCCACGTGGTTCCGCCCTGCAACATCAGTGCTGAGGATGCCCGTGCGGGTCTGGCGATCCTGGACGACGTCCTGGACATCGCGGACACGTTCGCGGAGTAGCCGTGCTGCAACAGTCCCGTTTCCCGAGCCGGTGGTGGCGTTCGGGGAGCGGGACCTGCCGGGGGATAAATCCAAGGAAAAACTTTACGCATTTGCAACTTACTAGGTAGTCAAGCGAAACCGGAAGGGCGGAAACTGTAGCTATCCGCCCCGGAAGGATCCGCCATGCCTACGCACCTGAACCAAGCAGTAGCCGACTCGGCGCTGCTCATGAAGTCTCTCCCGCTTGGCCTCCTCCGTACCGTTCTCCAATCTGACGCGGAGAATGGCATCACGCCGCAGCTTTTTGCAGAACTCAGGGAACTCGCCCGCGTCCCAGGCCTGCTGGTGGCGTGCAACTACGGTGGAACACTTTGCTCCGCCGAGGGGGTTTCCACCGAAACGCTGCCGTTGGATAGCGCGGCGGTGGCGCTCCGTGCGCTCGCAGCCTTGCCCAATACTCACACGGCCATCATTTCCGGACGCTCCTTGCGGGATCTTGCAGCGGTTTCGCGGCTTCCGGCCGAGGTTCATCTGGTGGGTTCCCACGGTGTGGAGTTCGACATGGGCTACGCCTACACCCTTTCGCTGGCCACGGAACAGTTGCTCCAACACGTGGCTACGGCGCTGACCGAGGCGGTGGGCTTTGAGAAGGGCATCAGCATTGTCCGCAAGCCCGTGGGGGTAGCGGTGCATACCCGGCCGGCCACACCCGAGGTAGTGGACAGGGTGGTTTTCCTTTCGCAGAAGATCGCCATCGAGTTCGGGCTCTACTTCATCATCGACGGCTCCGTCCTGGACCTCACCGTGGAAGAGCCGGCCAAAGGCCAGGCGCTTGAGCAGCTACGTGCACGGCTCGGGGTAAGTGCCGCGCTGTACGCCGGTGACGCCGAGAGCGACGAAAAAGCAATCGCCACCCTGCGCGGACCGGACCTCGGCCTTCATGTGGGTTCCGGGGATACGACGGCGGCGCACACCATCGCTGACCCGGAAGCCTTTGCGCGCGTACTGGCGTTGCTGTTCGAACTCAGACGGGCATGGCTGTTTGGCGAAGATGCGGTGGGGCTGGAACGGCATTCCATGATCGGCAACGGGAGCTCCACAGCATTGCTGACCCCGGACGCCAAAGTCTGCTGGATGAGTCACCCCCTTCCGGATTCCGGATCCATATTTGCCCACATTCTTGGCGGTGAACCCGCCGGTCACTTCAGCATAGAACCGGTGAAGCCATCGCAGGTGCTGGCTCAGCGGTATGTGGATAACACCATGATCGTGGAGACGCGCTGGGCTGACGTGACGGTGACCGACTACTTGGAACCTGCACCCGAAGGGATCACCAGCCTGGTGCGGGTGCTCTCCGGGACGGGCTCTGCGCGCGTGGTGTTCGCGCCCAGGCCGGACTACGCCAACGCGCCGTTCAGCATGGAGGTCCGGGGCGACGAGGTCCATATCATGGGTACTTCGGATCCGATCATCCTCTCCGCACCCGGGGTTTCGTTCCGGATTACCAGCGACGGCAAATACGCCACGGCCACCGCAGAGGTTCCACTCAACCAGGGCCCCGTGGTGTTGAACCTTCGCTGCGGTGACACCGAGCCGCCACCCGCGGACCCGGGCGGCGAACCAAACCGGCGCACCGCCGTCGGGCAGTCCTCCCGTGACTGGATCAAGGCACTGCAGCTGCCCACCATCAAAACATCATTGGTGCGCCGCTCCGCGTTGGTGCTGAAGTCGCTTGTTCATGAGCCCACCGGCGCCGTGTTGGCCGCGCCCACCACCTCCTTGCCTGAGGGTATCGGCGGGACTCGAAACTGGGATTACCGCTACTGCTGGCTGCGTGACGGGTCCATGACCGTGAATTCCCTGGTGTCGTTGGGCTCCACGCAGGAGGCCGACGGGTTCCTTGCCTGGCTGGACCGCATCCTTCAAAATGCGCCGGGGCCCGAGTGGCTGCACCCTCTGTACTCGGTGACGGGTGCGCCGCTCTCCACGGAGGCAATTGTGGAAAGCCTGCCCGGCTATGCGGGGTCACGACCGGTGCGCATCGGCAACGCGGCGGACCACCAGGTGCAGCTGGATGTGTTCGGGCCCATCGCCGATCTGATCCACGATCTTGCTGAACGCCGCGGGTTCCTGCCCGAACAACACTGGTTCCTGATGGAGCAGATGGCCCATGCGGTGCTGGCCCGCTGGCATGAACCTGACCACGGGATTTGGGAAGCACGACGGGCCCCCAGGCATCACGTCTACACCAAAGTGATGTGCTGGGTGACGCTGGACAGGGCCCTCCGGGCCGCCGCCCTGCATGGGCGCTTGCCTCATGCGGACTGGGCCGTCACTGCCGCAACCATCCGGGAGGAAGTCCTTCGCGAGGGCTGGGATGAGTCCGCAGCTTCTTACACTGTGGCCTACGACAGCCCTGACCTGGATGCCGCGGTCCTGCACATCGGGCTCTCGGGCCTGCTGGATGTCCAGGACCAGCGCTTCCTGGATACCGTCACGGCGGTTGAACGCGAGTTGCGCGTGGGACCCACCGTTTTCCGATACAGGTACGACGACGGGCTGCCGGGTTTGGAGGGTGGCTTCCACATTTGCACCACTTGGCTGATCGAGGCGTACCTGGCTGTTGGCCGCTTGGATGATGCCTTGGAGTTGTTCAATCAGTTGGTGGCACTGTTCGGACCCACTGGCCTGTTGCCGGAGGAGTACGATCCCGGCACGGAAACACATCTGGGCAACCATCCTCAGGCTTACTCGCATCTGGGCTTCATCCGCTGCGCCCAGCTCTTGGACTACTACCTGGCCAGCGCGGACGTGGAGTAACCCTCGCTTGGGCGGCACAGCTAAGTGAGCAGCAGCGCCACGGCGATCATGGCCGGCACAGCCACGATGGTGGTGATCAGCACGGTGTCCTTGGCCACGGTGATTCCCGCTTGGTAGCGGTTGGCTGCAACGAACACATTTTGGGCCGTGGGCAGGGCCGAAGTGACCACCACGGCAAACAACGCGTGACCATCCATGCCCAACGCGAAGCGCGCGAACAAGTAGGCGATCAGGGGATGGACAACCAGCTTGAATCCGCTGGCCAACAAGGTATCCAACCTCCGGCCTGCGGCTTTTTGCAGTGGCTTGGACCCGTTCAAGCTCATGCCGAAAGACATCAGCATGGCCGGAATCGCTGCGCCGCCAATGAGGTGGATGGGCTCCAAAATCAGTGTGGGGACCTGGAATCCAGTGCCCGCCACCAGAAGCCCCAGCGCTGAGCCCACGATCATGGGGTTCTTCACGATCATCAGCAGGAAACGCACGGGAGTGGTGCGGTGCGAGCTGGTGCTGGCGTCCAGGGCCATCAGGTACATCGGCGTGAAGAACGCCAGCTGGAAGATCAACAGGGGAGCCACATAGCTGGCGTCACCCAGCACGAACACGGCGATGGGGATGCCCAGGTTGGCCGAGTTGGCCAGGGACGCGCTCATGGAGGACATGAGGGCTTCCGGCATGGTTCGTTTGAGCCAGAACTTCACCATCAGGAAGAACAGCAGGCCCGTCACCACAGCGCCCACGGCAGTTACCAGCAACGGGGCGGCGAAGACGTCATGCAGTTTGGCTTTGCTCAAGGTCTCGAACAGGAGCGCCGGACTCGCCACGAAGAAGGTCAGCGAGCTTAGGACGGACCGGGCGTTCTCACCCAGGATGTTCCGGCGTCCAACGAACATGCCCACCAGGATGATGGCCCACACCACGAAGAACCCGGAAAGGACGCCGATCATGGCGCTGTGCGGGCGGTGGTTTGCTGGGTCACGGTTCCCAGCCTAGCCAGAACCGCCGTTCGAGTAAGCGTTTTCTGCCGAGAGTTCCGTCATACGGACTCACAACGCACTCGACGTCGGCCCTCCGGTGAGTGCCGACGTCGAGCGTTGCTGTAGAGACTTAGCTGAGGTGCGCCGCGTTACTGAGTGCGTGCGGCGGGCGCATGAGCCCGGGAGTATGGCCCTCTGCGGGATCGTTGCCGAGCTGCAGGATCTTGTTGTCCTTGCCCACGTGGACAACCCTGGGCTCGTATGTCCGGGCTTCTTCCGTGGTCATCTCGGCGTAGGTGATGAGGATGACGGTATCGCCAACGTGGACCATATGGGCGGCCGCCCCGTTGATCCCGATCACGCCGGAACCGCGCTCGCCGGCAATGGTGTACGTCTCCAGCCGGGCGCCGTTGGTGACGTCCACAATGGAGACGAGCTCGCCGGGAAGGATGTCGGCCGCGTCCAGGAGGTCCAGGTCGACAGTGACGGAACCGACGTAGTGGAGGTCGGCGTGGGTCACCGTCGCGCGGTGGATCTTGGACTTGAACATTGTGCGGATCATAATGCGATCAGTTTACCGCGGCACCCTCATCCGGCGCTGTGACGTACCAGACGTTCGGCCGATGGCGGTGTGGCTTCCTGACCTTGATTGAACGATGGATGGCCGCAAAGCAACCCCTGCGGGTTGTTTCGCGGCCATCCTCTTGCCAATGAGGGTCAGAAGGCCACGCCGCTGACCTCAGGGGCCGGCTCGTAGCGCGCCAGCTCCGTTCCGGCGGCAGCCAGCTTACGCAGCTGGTCCAGTCCGCCATCCACCACACCGGCAGCACGCGCCTGCACCAGCACGTTGCCCAGCGCGGTGGCTTCGACAGGTCCTGAAACCACAGGCTTTCCGGTGGCATTCGCGGTGAGCTGGCACAGAAGCCGGTTCTGCGAACCGCCGCCCACAATGTGCACCACGTCCACGCTGCGGCCGGTGAGCCGTTCGGCGTCGGCCAGTGTGCGAGCGTAGCCGGCCGCGAGGCTGTCCATGATGCAACGCACGACGGCGGCAGGACGGTCTGCGAGCAGCGCACCTGTGTTGCGCACGGCTGCGCGGATGCGGTCCGGCATGTTGTCCGGGGCGGTGAAGGCGGGGTCGTCGGCGTTGATCTGTGGGCCGCCCTCAGGCAGCGCCGCAGCTGAGTCCAACAATGCCGGCAGTGATTGGCTGAACCCCTGCGCAGCCCAAGCCCTCTGACATTCGCTGAGCAGCCACAGGCCGCCTACGTTTCGCAGGTACCGGATGGTGCCGTCCACGCCGCGTTCGTTGGTGAAGTTGGCCTTGCGGCTTGTTTCAGTCAGCACAGGCTTGTTCAGTTCCACTCCTACCAGCGACCATGTGCCGGAGGAGATGTAAGCGAAGTCCTGTTCCCGGGCGGGAACGGCTGCGACGGCCGAGGCTGTGTCGTGCGAGCCGACAGCCACCACTGTGGTGTCAGCGGGCAGGCCGGTCCGCTCCAGGATCCCCGGGAGCAGTGTGCCCACAGTTTCTCCGGGCTGGACCAGTGGAGGGAAGACGTTCCGGGGCAGGCCCAGCGCGTCCAGGAATTCTGTTGCCCACTCACCTTTCACGGCATCGAAGAGTCCCGTGGTGGACGCGTTGGTGGCCTCGGTCCTGCGCTCACCTGTCAGCAGGAAAGCGATCAGGTCCGGGATCAGCAGAGCCTGCAGCCCTTCCAAATGCGGTTCGGCAGCGAGCTGGTAGATCGTGTTGAACTGCAGATATTGCAAGCCGGTGGTGGCGTACAGCTTTTCCGGCGGAACGGCTGCATGCACCCGCTGCACCGTGGCCCGGCTGCGCTCGTCCCGGTAGCTGAACGGAACCGAGGTGAGTTCACCGGCGTCGTTCACCAATCCGTAGTCCACAGCCCAGGTGTCGATGCCGATGCTGGTGATGTGCTCGCCGTTCGTGGCCGCCACGCAAGCGGCGGCCGTCAGTCCCTTGAGTACCTCTGCGAAGAGGGCGTCGAAGTCCCAGTGGAGGCCGCCGTCGAGCTCTACGACGCCGTTGGGGAAGCGGTGGATCGTCTCAAGGGAGACGCCTGTGGAGGGGGAGACGCGGCCCAGCATGACGCGGCCCGAGGAGGCTCCGATGTCGATGGCGGCGAACACTGTGTTGGGGGCTGTGGGAGCGGACACCGCCCCGGCGTGTGCCGGGGCGGTGTTCACGGTGGTTCCGTGGGTCACTGTTGGTCCTAGCGGAGGAAGGCTGCTGCCACGCCGGCGTCCACGGGGATGTGGAGGCCGGTGGTGTGGGAGAGCTCGTTGCTGGTGAGCACGGACGCGGCGTTGGCGACGTGTTCCGGGAGGACTTCGCGCTTAAGGAGCGTGCGCTGGGCGTAGTACTTGCCCAGTTCCTGCTCGTCCACGCCGTACACGGCTGCTCGCTTGGCGCCCCAGCCGCCGGCGAAGATGCCGGAGCCGCGGACTACGCCGTCGGGGTTGATGCCGTTGACCCGGACGCCGTACTCGCCCAATTCGGCGGCAAGGAGACGGACCTGGTGGGCCTGGTCTGCCTTGGTGGCGGAGTAGGCGATGTTGTTGGGGCCGGCGAACACGGAGTTCTTGGAGGAGATGTAGATGATGTCTCCGCCCAGGCCCTGCTCGATCATGACCTTGGCCGCGGCCTTGGACACCAGGAACGAGCCCTTGGCCATGACGTTGTGCTGCAGGTCCCAGTCCTTCTCCGTGGTCTCCAGCAGCGGCTTCGAAATAGACAGGCCGGCGTTGTTGACTACCAGGTCCAGGCCACCGAACGCGAGCACGGCTTCCTGGATGGCAGCAGCGATCTGGGCTTCGTCGGTCACGTCGGCCTGGACGCCGATGGCGACGTCGGAACCGCCCAGTTCCTCGGCGACCTTTTGCGCGTTCTCAAGGTTGAGGTCGGCAATCACGACGCACGCGCCGTCGGACGCCAGACGGGTGGCGATCGCCTTGCCAATGCCCGACGCCGCTCCGGTCACCAGCGCGATGCGGGTGGCGTGGGACTTGGGCTTGGGCATGCGGGCGAGCTTGGCTTCTTCCAAGGCCCAGTACTCGATGCGGAATTTCTCGGATTCCTCGATCGGGGCGTAGGTGGAGATGGCCTCGGCGCCGCGCATCACGTTGATGGCGTTGATGTAGAACTCGCCGGCCACGCGTGCGGTCTGCTTGTCCTTGCCGAAGGAGTACATGCCCACGCCGGGGACCAGCACGATTGCCGGGTCCGCACCGCGGAGGGCCGGGCTGTTTTCGTCAGCGTGCCGGTCGTAGTAGGCCTGGTAGTCCTCGCGGTACGCGGCGTGCAGTTCCTTGAGGCGGTTGGTTGACTCCTCGATGGTGGCGCCGGCCGGCAGGTCCAGGACCAGCGGTTTGACCTTGGTGCGTAGGAAGTGGTCCGGGCAGGAGGTGCCCAGCGCGCCGAGGCGCGGGTGCTCTGCGGACTCAAGGAATTCAAGCACGACGGCGTCATCACTGAAGTGCCCCAGCTGCGGCTTGTCCGTGGAAGCCAAGCCGCGGATCACGGGAGCGAGGGCGGCTGCCTTGGCCCTGCGCTCGGTCTCCGGCAGGGCGCCGTAGCCGGGGAGCTTGGCGCCGAAGGGTTCGGTCTTGCCATTGTCCTTGATGTAGTTCTCGGCCTGGTCAATGATCCAGAGCGAGTTGGCCTCTGCTTCTTCGCTGGTGGCGCCCCAGGCGGTGATGCCGTGGCCGCCCAGGATGGTTCCGATGGCCTGCGGGTTGGCTTCCTTGATCGCCGCGATGTCCAGGCCGAGCTGGAATCCGGGGCGGCGCCAGGGAACCCACACCACTTTGTCGCCGAAGACCTTGGAGGTCAGGGCTTCGCCGTCCACCGCCGTCGCGATGGCAATCCCCGAGTCAGGGTGCAGGTGGTCAACGTGCGCAGCGTCCACGAGCCCGTGCATGGCCGTATCAATGGACGGCGCAGCGCCGCCCTTTCCGTGCAGGCAGTAATCGAACGCGGCCACCATTTCGTCTTCACGCTCGACGCCGGGGTAAACGGACTTGAGCGCCTGCAGTCGGTCCAGCCGGAGTACTGCGAGGTTCTCAGCCTTCAAAGTGCCGAGGTCGCCGCCGGAGCCTTTGACCCACAGGAGCTCAACGTCCTGGCCGGTGACAGGATCCTTCTCGGTGCCCTTGGCGGAGGTGTTGCCGCCGGCGAAGTTGGTGTTCCGTTTGTCCGCGCCGAGTCGGTTGGAACGGGAAATCAGTTCTTCAACAGTGGTGTTGGTAGTCATGCTTAGGCGCCCCATCCGGCTTGCTGGCCGCCTGCGCGGTCCTCGTTGATCTTCTTCTGGTATCCGCTGGCCTTGTACGCGGCCATCGGATCGGCGGGCAGGCCGCGGGATTCGCGCCACTCGGCCAGGACCGGGCGGACATCGGTGTAGAAGGCATCGTTGAAGATGCCGTTGGCGGCCAGGACATCCCCGGCACGCTGTGCTTCGGAGAGTGCTGCGGTGTCCACGAGCAGGGCGCGGGCGGTCATTTCCTGGACGTTCAGGACCGAGCGGATCTGGCCCGGGATCTTCTCTTCGAGGTTGTGGCACTGGTCCAGCATCAGCGCGACACCGGAGTCCTTGCCGAAGCCGCCGCCGCGGATGACCTCGTGCATGATGCGGAACAGCTGGAACGGATCAGCCGCGCCCACAATCAGGTCATCATCGGCGTAGAAACGGGAGTTGAAGTCGAACGAACCCAGCTTGCCCAGGCGCAGGAGCTGCATGACGATGAACTCGATGTTGGTACCCGGGGCGTGGTGCCCGGTGTCCAGGCAGACGAACGCCTTCTCGCCCAGGGCAAGGGTCTGCGCGTAGGAGGTTCCCCAGTCCGGAACATCGGTGTGGTAGAAAGCGGGCTCGAAGAACTTGTACTCCAGGACCAGGCGCTGCTCGTCACCGAGGCCCGCGTAGATCTCTTGGAGGGACTCGGCCAGGCGGTCCTGGCGGCCGCGGATATCGTCCTGGCCCGGGTAGTTGGTGCCGTCAGCCAGCCAGATCTTCAGGTCCCTGGACCCGGTGGCGTGCATGATCTCGATGCACTCCAGGTGGTGATCGATGGCCCGGCGACGCACGGACTCGTTGGAGGACGTCAAGGAGCCGAACTTGTACTCGTCATCCTGGAAGGTGTTGGAGTTGATGGTACCCAGCCCGACGCCCAACCCTGCAGCGTATTCACGCAGCGCTGCGTAGTCATCAACCTTGTCCCAGGGAATGTGCAGCGCCACAGTAGGAGCGAGCCCCGTGAGTTCGTGAACCTTGGCGGCGTCGGCGATCTTTTCCTGAACGGTGCGCGGTGTACCCGGGGTGCCGAAGACCTTGAACCGGGTCCCGGAATTCCCATAGGCCCAGGACGGCACTTCAATGGCCAGTTCCCCTAGACGGCCCAGGGCCGATTCTGTGGTGTTCATGCTTGTTCCTTTTGGTACTCGTGGGCGGGGTCTTTATCTATATGTGTGACGCCGGCGGCGGCTGTGACGTCGTCCGCCGCGGCAAGCTGGTCTTCAAGGTTGAAAACTTCTTCAATGACTTCGAAGCCCTGGTCTGGAGGGAGGTCACTGTTGGCGAACAAGGTTGCCATCTCGGCCTGCCAGCGGGCGTTAACCTCAGTGATTGCCATGCGGGCCTGCGCTTCTGCGTAGTCTTCGCATTCCAGGTAGCCGATCAATTGGCCATCCGGAGCGAGGAACAGGGAGTAGTTGTTCCACCCTGCGTTTTTCAGTGCGGACAGCATCTCCGGCCATACGGCGGCGTGGCGCTGCTTGTACTCGGCCATCAGTTCCGGCTGGACTGAAGAGCGGAAACAAACCCTCATGTTCGGATCTCCAGGGTTACTCGTCTTTGAATCGTTTCATTTGTTACGATTCAAATTACCCTCGTAAACGGGAGGGTGTCAAGGCGTTTCCAACACATTGACGTCAGCCAGCGGAGATCGGAAAGCATGTCCCAGACAGCCAGCATCAAAGACGTTGCCACTCACGCCCAGGTAGCAGTGGGAACTGTTTCCAATGTGCTGAACTATCCGGACAGGGTTTCGCAGAGGACCAAGGAACGTGTCCTCAAATCCATTGCTGAACTCGGCTTCGTCCGCAACGACGCCGCCCGTCAGCTCCGCGCCGGCCAAAGCCGCACCATTGGCCTGATCGTGTTGGACGTTGGAAACCCCTTCTTCTCCTCAGTGGCTCGCGCGGCGGAAGATGCTGCGGCGGCCCTGGGCAGTGTAGTGCTGGTGGGGGACAGCGGTCAGGACTCCTCCCGCGAAGCGCACTACATGGACCTTTTCCAAGAGCAACGCGTCCAAGGCCTGCTGATTTCTCCGGTAGGAGATGTGGGGGAGCGGATCGATACCCTCCGCGAACGCGGCGTGCCCACTGTTCTGGTGGACGAACTCGCGGACACCGATCGCTGCAGCTCGGTCTCCGTGGATGACCAAGAAGGTGGCTACTTGGCCGCCAAGCACCTGCTGGACCAGGGCCGCCGTCGTTTAGCTTTTGTTGGTACGCCGTCCATACGACAGGTGGCCAGCCGACTCAAGGGCGCGCAGCGTGCCGTCAGCGAAGTGGCGGATGCCAGCATTGAAGTGCTCGACTCCGCCGGACAGACCGTTCTTGCGGGCCGACAAGTAGGCAATAGCCTGGTGGAGCGCTCGCCGGAAAAGCGTCCCGAAGCCGTGTTCTGCTCCAACGACCTCCTGGCACTCGGCGTCATGCAATCGTTGACCATGCTGCGGACCGTCCGGATACCCGAGGACATCGCGCTCATTGGCTATGACGACATCGATTTCGCCATTTCCGCAGTGGTCCCACTGTCTTCCATCCGCCAGCCCACTGAGGCGCTGGGCCGGACCGCGATCGAGCTGCTCGCGGAAGAACAGGAGAGCGGCGGGACCAAACACCGATCCGTAGTGTTCACCCCCGAGCTGGTGGTCCGCCAAAGCACTGCCGGCGCTTAGCTGCGCTCCTGCCCAGTTAGTCCCCGAAAAGCCCGGATTCCCGCGAGCAGTTTCGCGGAAAGCCGGGCTTGTGCCCCCCCCCGTTGCCTCGGCTAACTGGGCAGGAACGCGCTACAGGGTGTAGATGCTCCACGACGCCCTGTGCTCGGCCCCGGGTTCCAGTCGGATCAGGTCTGTTCCGCTGTTGAAGGCATCCGGCGGACACGTCATGGGCTCCACGGCAAGGCCGATTCGCCCAGGGATCGGTGACGGCTTGTCTGCCGTATGGATCTGCAGCCAAGGGCAGCTTTCGTCCCAGGACATCCCGACGCCGGACCCTCCGACGCCGGTGCCCGCCGGGTCGCGGACGGACAGCCGCGCCAGCCCGCCGTCGAACGTTATGTCCGTAAAGGCGTGGTCGATTTCGGTGGTGCCGATGGCGCGCGGGGAACGGAAGTCGAAAGCGTGCCCCTCCACGCCCACCACCTCAACGGGCAGCAGCCTGTCCGGGGTGACTTCCAAGAATGAATCCGCAGCGAACTCAAGCACCCACTCATCCAGGGGCGACGAGCCGGCCACCAGGTACGGGTGCGGGCACACGCCGTAGGGAGCTGCGATGTCAGCGGCGTTCCGGGCAGTCACCGTGGTGCGCAATCCGTCAGCGTCCAGCACGAACCGAGCCGACAGCTCCAGCACGAACGGGTAGCCCGCGGTGGGACCCACCGTGCACGTCAAGGTGAGTGAGCCGGCGTCGGACTCTTTCAGGGTCCAATCGAGCGGGAACGCCAGGCCGTGCAAGGCAGTACCCCGCTCCGGTTCGTTCATCGGCACCTGGTAATCGACGCCGTCGAACGTGTATTTGCCGTCTGCGATCCTGTTAGGCCACGGCGCGGCAATGACGCCGCGGTAATCCGGGATTGGGCCACCCTCCGGAAACGGGACAACCAGATCCCGGTCCTCAAACTGAAGAACGCGCAGTGCGGCCGCCCGGGCGGTCACAACTGCCGTGTAACCGCCAGCGCTCAGCGTGAATTCAGTGCTCACAGGCCGCCGGCCAGCTTGTAGTACGCGGCGTTCCAGTTGAGTTCCTTTTTGAACTGTTTGATGGTGGTGTCCTCATCAATGGTGAGAAGTTCGGTTTTGGCGATTTCGGCGAAGTCCTCGAATACTTCGAGGCCCACCTGTGTGGACAATACCGTGTGGTGCGCGGCGCCGGCGGTGAGCCACGCGGCGGCCGATGTGGCGAAGTTGGGCTTCGGTTCCCAGAGCGCGCGGGCTACGGGCAGGTTGGGCAGCGGCTGGTCAAGGTCGACGACGTCAACCACGTTCGCCACCAGGCGGAACCGATCGCGCATATCGGACAGCGCTACGACGATGCCGGGGCCGGCGTCGGTGTCAAACACCATGCGGACGGGGTCTTCCTTGCCGCCAATTCCCAGCGGATGGATCTCCACCCGCGGCTTTGTGGCCGTCAGCGAGGGACAGACTTCCAGCATGTGGGCACCCAGGATCTTCTCCGAGCCGGGCTCCAAGTGGTAGGTGTAGTCCTCCATGAGCGACGCGCCACCGGGCAGGTCGCCGCCCATCACCTTGGCCGCGCGGACCAGGATGGCGGTCTTCCAGTCACCTTCGGCACCGAAGCCGTAGCCGTCGGCCATAAGCCGCTGGACCGCCATACCGGGGAGTTGGCGCAGTTCCCCCAAATCCTCGAAGGACGTGGTGAACGCTGCCGATCCGTTGGCTTCAAGGAAACTGCGGAGCCCCAGCTCGATCTTGGCGCTGTAGCGCAGCGACTCGTGGCGGGCAGCGCCCTTTTTTAGTTCGTCGGCCACCTCGTAAAGTCGCTCATACTCGGCAACCAGGGCGTCGACGTCGGACTCTGCAGTTGCGTGGACAGCGTCAGCGAGCTCGTTGACGGACCAGGTGTTGACCGAGACGCCGAAGCGAAGCTCGGCTTCTGTCTTGTCACCTTCTGTGACGGCGACGTTACGCATGTTGTCACCAAAACGGGTCAGCTTCAAGGTTCGCACGGCGGCCCATCCGGCCGAGGCGCGCTGCCACGCACCCACCTGGCGGGCCACCTCAGGGTTGCTGACATGCCCGACGACGGTCTTCCGCGGCACGCCGAGGCGCGACTGGATGTACCCAAATTCGCGGTCGCCGTGGGCAGCCTGGTTGAGGTTCATGAAGTCGAAATCGATGTCAGCCCAGGGCAGGTCGCGGTTGGCCTGGGTGTGCAGGTGCAGCAGCGGTTTGCGGAGCAGGTCCAGGCCCTGGATCCACATCTTGGCGGGGCTGAACGTGTGCATCCAAGCGGTCACGCCAATGACGGAATCGTCTGAGTTGGCTTCCAATGCGGTGCGGCGGATGGCATCGGAATCGGTGAGGACCGGCTTCCACACGAGCTTGACGGGAACATCGCTGTTGGCGTTGAGGGCGTTGGCAATCTCCTGCGACTGCGCTGCCACCTGCTTGAGGACGTCCTCGCCGTAGAGGTGCTGGCTACCGGTGAGGAACCAGACCTCGTACTGGCCCAGGGACGTACTGTTGGCGGAAGTGTTGTTGGCGCTGGGCATTTAGTGGCTCCTGAGGTGCTTTTGAGTTTCGAGTGGCTTGGGTGGTCCGCAGTGGCGGCCGGGTTGTCCGCTTTAGCGGCCGTAAACGTTCTGGTATCGGTTGTAGAGGGAGTCGATCTTGTCCTGATCAATGGGCAACGGCTCGCCCAGCTGGCGGGAGATGTGGACCGTCCTGGCCACTTCCTCGCACATCACTGCTGCCTTGACTGCATCGCGGGCGGACTTGCCGATAGTGAAGGGACCGTGGTTCTGCATGAGCACCGCGGGGGAGCTGGAGTTCTTCAGAGTCTCCACGATTCCCTGGCCAATGGAGTCGTCGCCGATCAGCGCGAACGGTCCCACCGGAATCGATCCGCCGAATTCGTCGCCCATCATGGTCAGTACGCAGGGGATTGCCTCACCGCGTGCAGCCCAGGCCGTGGCATAGGTGGAGTGCGTGTGGACCACGCCGCCTACCTCAGGCATGTGCCGGTAGACGTACGCGTGCGCGGCGGTATCGGAGGACGGGGAGAGGTCCGGGTTGCCCCAATCCACGGTCCCCGCGCTGCCGGTGTTCATTCCCCGCACAGGTGTGCCATAAAGGTCGGTGACCACCATGAGCTCGGGTGCGAGGTCATCGTAGGAAACGCCCGACGGTTTGATCACCATGAGATCGTGCCCGGGGATGCGGCCCGAGACGTTGCCAGCGGTCCATACCACCAGTTCGTAGCGGGTCAGTTCGGCGTGCAGATCGCAGACTTCCTTGCGGACTTTGGCAATGGACTCCAAGAGCGTGCTCATGCCGAGGCTCCTTCCAGGGCGGCGGGCTGGTCGGCGTGTTGTCCGGAGCCTTGGATTGCCGCGCGCTGGATGGCCTTGAGGCGGTGCATGACGTTGTTGGTGCCGCGGCCGAAGTAATCGTGCAGAGCCTTGTATTCCTGGAAAAGGACCTCGTAGGCGGCAACGTTTTCCGGGATGGGGGTGTAGACCGCGCCAGGAGCGGCAGCCATGGACGCTGCGGCGTCGAGGATGTCCTTGTATTTCCCTGCGGCCACGGCGGCGTGGATTGCCGAGCCCAGCGCAGGACCCTGCTCCGATCCGATGGTGGAGAGCTGCAGGCCGGTGATGTCGGCGTACACCTGCATCAGGAACTTGTTCTTCAGGAGCCCGCCGGCCACGATGAACTCCTTGACCGGGACGCCGGAATCGCGGAACGCGTCCACAATGGTGCGTGTGCCGAAGGCTGTGGCTTCCAGGAGTGCCCGGTAGGTGTCCTCCGGTTTGGTGGCCAAGGTCTGGCCTACCACTACGCCGGAAAGTTCATGGTCCACCAGCACTGAGCGGTTGCCCGAGTGCCAGTCCAAGGCGATCAGTCCATGCTCGCCGATTGCCTGCTTTTCCGCGAGTTCGGTGAGGTATTCGTGGATGCCCAGGCCCTTGTCCTTGGCGGCTTGGTGGTATTCCGGCGGGACGCCGTTCTTGGTGAACCAACCGAAGATGTCGCCTACGCCGGACTGGCCTGCTTCGTAACCCCAGAGGCCATCCACAATGCCGCCGTCCACTACTCCGCACATGCCCGGGACTTCGCGGAGAACGTCGCCATTCATGACGTGGCAGGTGGAGGTGCCCATGATCGCGACGAGCTGCCCTGGTTCAACGGCGTTTGCGGCGGGTGCGCTGACGTGGGCATCAACATTTCCCACAGCCACTGCGATTCCCGCAGGAAGCCCGGTCCAGGCCGCTGCTTCTTCCGTGAGGTAGCCGGCGGCATCTCCCAAGCGGCCGATGGTGTGTTCAAGCTTTTGGGACACAAAGTCTTTGAAGTCCGGGTTAAGCGCAGCCAGGAAGTCCCGGGAGGGGTACTTTCCGTCCTGGTAGATGCCCTTGTACCCGGCGGTGCAGGCGTTGCGGACGTAGCTGCCGCAGAGCTGCCAAACGATCCAGTCGGCGGCCTCAACCCAGTGGTCCATGGCGCCGTAGACTTCCGGATCTTCCTCGAGGAGCTGCAGCCCCTTGGCGAACTCCCATTCGGAGGAGATCAGGCCGCCGTAGCGGGGAAGCCATGATTCGCGCCGTTCTTCGGCGAGCTGGTTGATGCGGTCGGCCTGTGGCTGGGCTGCGTGGTGGCGCCACAGTTTGACGAAGGCGTGCGGGCGATCCGCGAAGCGTTCCAGTTCGTTCAGCGGCGTGCCGTCCGCCGTCGTCGGAACCATGGTGCAAGCGGTGAAGTCGGTGGCGATGCCCACCACATTTTCCGGGTTGATTCCGGCGTCGGCGACGGCGGACGGGACAGCGTTGCGCAGGACGTCGCGGTAGTCGTTGGGTACTTGGAGGGCCCAGTCGGCAGGGAGTCGCTGTCCGCTGCCGGGGAGTGTTTCCGACACGACAGCGTGCGGGTATTCAAAGACGCCGCTGCCGATCTCGGCGCCGTCAGAAACGCGCACCACGACGGCGCGGCCGGACAGGGTTCCATAGTCCACGCCAATGACGAACTGCTCGTCCAGCGGGAGGTTTTCAGAGGTATTCATGGGGTCTCCATCCGGCTGGCCTGGGCCTCATTGCCGGGGGTAGGGGTGGAAAACTGAAGAAGGTCTGATGCAATTGTTAGCGCTCACAACTTTGATGTCAAGAGCGGGCCGCGCGGAATGGGTCCTTCTGAAGAAGTCAGTGGCTGGCGCACCCAAGTACGTAGCAGCTGAGCACGTTTAGAGTCCTCAAAACGTGCTCAGCTGCTATTTAGTTGGGAGGGGGATGCCTAGCTGGCTGCTTGGGCCGTGGTGGATCGGACCACCAGCCGCGGCGCCACCGTGGCAGGCGTGCCCGTGGCGCCGCTCTCCAGCCGATCCAACAGCAAGCCAATGCATCGCCGGCCGAGCTCCTCGAAATCCTGCGCCACGGTGGTCAGTGGAGGTATGAAATATGCCGACTCCGGTTGGTCGTCAAAGCCCACTACGCTGATGTCCTCCGGCACCCGGACGCCTACTTCATTGAATGCCCGGAGAACGCCAAGAGCCATCTGGTCATTGGCCACAAAGAGAGCCGTCACGGATCGATCCGCGGCGATCTTCAAGCCTTCCCGGTACCCGCACTCAGCGCTCCAGTCGCCCTCGATAAGGGTCTCCGCCTCGATCCCGGCCACGCCCAGCGCATCCCGCCAACCCTCGATCCGGGCAGCGGCATCAATCCAATCAGCAGGCCCGGACAAGTGGCCGATCTGAGTGTGGCCGAGGTCCAAAAGGTGCTGGACCGCGAGCCGTGCCCCCTGCTTCTGATCGACCGTGGCGCCGCTGAGGTGTTCGTCGCCCACTGACCCCACGGCCACCAGCGGAACCTGGGCGGTGACATCGCGGAGGACGTCGAACGTACCCGGGTGGGGAACAGTGACCACGATGCCATCTACGCCTTGGTCCATGAAGTGGGCAATAGCGTCCTTGATGGTCTCCGGGGTGACTTCCCGCAAACCGGCGACGCTCACAAAATAGCCCGCATCCCGGGCGGCTTGCTGCACACCAAGGAGGGTGTGAGACGGCCCGTACTGTGCCATTTCGCTGCCGAGCACGCCAATGGTCTGGGAACGCCGCGTCACCAGGCTGCGAGCAGCCGTGTTTCGTCGGTAGCCCAGCTCGGTGATTGCCTGTTCCACGCGCTCGCGGGTCTTGGAACTCACGTTGGGGTGGTTGTTCAGAACGCGCGACACGGTTTGATGCGAGACGCCTGCCACGCGGGCCACATCCTCCATGACAGGAGGTCGCTGATGTGCAGATTGTTCAATGCTCACCCTGTCACGATAGAGCACCGGTGTGGGATCAGCCTTTCGCGGCCCCCGCGGCGTAAAGCCGGTACCGGGCCAGGAACCCAGGAACTCCGGAAGCACTCTGCGGTGTCAGCTCCCGCCCTTCAAGCTTCCAGCCCGGGAGCTGACCGGTGAGAACGCCTGCGGCCTGCCTGGCAGCGCCATCGGCCACGTACTCGCCGGGCCTTGGGACGAAGACAGGCAAGCCGAAAGTTGAGGCTGCAATCTGTTGGACGGCGTCTGATTGCGCTCCGCCGCCAATCAGAATGATGCGCTGGGCAGAGACACTCTGCGCCTGCAGAGCAGCCAGCCCGTCGGCCAAGGAACACAGCACACCCTCAATGGCTGCCCGGGCCATGTTGGCTGGAGTGTAGTTGGAGACGGTGATGCCGTGGAGCGATCCCGTGGCATCGGGCAGGTTGGGTGTCCGCTCCCCGTCGAAGTACGGGACGAGGGTCAGCCCGTCGGCGCCTTCCGGAGCTGACAGGGCCAGGTTGCCGAGTTCCGTTAGGGTCACTCCCAGAAGTGCAGCTGTCGCGTCGAAGATCCGGGTCGCATTGAGCGTGCAGGCCAGCGGAAGGTAGTTGCCGGTCGCATCCGCGAAGCTTGCCACGAGTCCGCTGGCATCATGAGAGGGAACATCTGATACCGCGAACACCGTCCCCGATGTTCCGATCGAAATGACAACGTCCCCGACGGCGGCGTTGACGCCCAGCCCTGCTGCGGCGTTGTCTCCCGCACCCGGGCCGATCAACGCGCCCGTGGGAGTCTTGCCCGCCGCTTCCAAAGGCCCGACGACGGTTGGCAGCACCGGGACGTGGCCCAGCGTGCGTTCCAGGACTGCGGGTAAGTACTCCCCAGTGGTTGCCGAAAAGTAGCCTGTGCCGGAGGCGTCGGAACGGTCGGTGCGGAGGAGCTCCAACGATGCCGGGCCGGTTCCGGGTCCGTGACCCGCCAAACGCCAAGACAGCCAATCATGCGGAAGGCACACCGCAGCCGTACGTTGGGCATTGGCGGGTTCGTTCCCTGCGAGCCAGCGAAGCTTGGTGGCGGTCAGGGATGCTACGGGAACTGTGCCTGTGGTGGATGCCCAATATGCTGCCCCGGCGGCGGCATCGCCACCACCGGCCTCAAGGATTAATTCCTCTGCGTCGGGCGCCGAACGGGTATCGTTCCACAGCAAGGCCGGTCGGACGACGTTGCCGTAGTCGTCCAAGCACACCATGCCGTGCTGTTGTCCACCGATGGAGACGGCATCGACGTCGTCAAGGCCGCCTGCCTGGCTGATCGCGTCCTGCAGGGCTGTCCACCAGTGATCCGGGTGGACTTCGGTGCCGTCAGGGTGGGAGGCCCTGCCCTGGCGCACCAAGGTACCGGTGACGGAGTCCCGGATGATCACTTTGCAGGACTGGGTTGAGCTATCGATCCCGGCTACGAGAGGCATGCGTTAATCCTTTTGGGGTCCGCCGCCAAGCCGTTCCGTGAGTGAATTCCGGAACGACCTGGCGGCGGGATATCAGTGTGGTGGTCTGATTTAGCGGGCGCCGAGCAGGTGCTCGATGGCCAGCTGGTTGAGGCGGACGAAAGCGAACGAGCGTTCGGCGGCCTTGTCGGCGTCGAACGTTTCGAAGGCGCTGGCGTCAGCGAGCAGGTCCGCCGTGGTTTCGCCGGCGTTCAACGTCGGCTCACCCAGCTCGAACACGCCCGACGTAGCAAGTGCCTCCTGAACGTCTGGATCAGCGCGGAAGGCCAAAGCGCGTTCCTTCAGCAAGAGGTACATGGACATGTTGGACTTGGCCGATTCCCACACGCCGTCGTAGCCGTCGGTACGTGAGGGCTTGTAATCAAAGTGGCGGGGGCCATCGTATTTTGGTCCGCCGTTGGGGAAGCCGTTCTCCAGCAGGTCCACCGTGAAGAAGGCGCTGGTGAGGTCGCCGTGGCCGAAAACGAGGTCTTGGTCGTACTTGATGCCGCGTTGGCCATTGAGGTCAATGTGGAAGAGCTTGCCCGCCCACAGGGCCTGGGCGATGCCGTGGGTGAAGTTCAGCCCGGCCATCTGTTCGTGACCGGTCTCCGGGTTGAGGCCCACGATGTCGCCATGCTCGAGCTGCGCGATGAACGCCAGGCCGTGGCCGACCGTGGGGAGGAAGATGTCGCCGCGGGGTTCGTTCGGCTTGGGCTCGAGCGCGATCCGGAGGCCGTAGCCCTTTTCCTTGATGTACCCGGCTGCGGTGTCCACGCCTTCCTTCATGCGGTCCAGCGCTGCGGAGAGGTCCTTGGAGCCGTCGTATTCGCTGCCTTCACGGCCGCCCCACATCACGAAAGTCTCTGCGCCAAGCTCTGCGGCGAGGTCAATGTTCCGGAGGATCTTGCTGAGGGCAAAGCGGCGGATGGAGCGATCGTTCGACGTGAAACCGCCGTCCTTAAATACCGGGTGGCTGAAGAGGTTGGTGGTCACCATAGGCGTCTTCAGCCCGGTCTCTGCCAAGGCTGCCTTGAAGTTCTTCAGAATGAGGTCGCGCTCGGAGGCGGTGGCGTCAAAGGGGATCAGATCATTGTCGTGGAAAGTGATGCCGTAAGCGCCCAGCTCGCTGAGTTTATGCACGGCTTCCACAGGGTCCAGTGCCGGACGGGTGGCCACGCCGAAGGGATCGGCGCCGGTCCATCCGACAGTCCAGAGGCCAAAGGTGAAGCGGTCCTGCGGGGTGGGCTGCGGGGTCATATTTGCTCCTTTGCAAAGCACTGGGGAAGAACTTGAAGAAGTGCATTCCAATTAGTTTTCAATCTGAACTATATGGGGGATAATGGATCATGGTCAATGGAAGCCGGAAAAAAGTTCTTTGAATCTGCAGGGAGGTCCCACGCCAGTGAATGAAGCAGCCGCGCCCGGGCGTGTAGGGGACGTCCGCCGTCGAAATCTTTCGCTCGTCTTGGACTCCATCGCCCGAACCGGGGACGCCAAACCCAGCCGCGCACAGCTCGCGGCCGGAACCGGACTCACTAAAGCCGCCGTATCCAGTCTTGTTGCCGACCTCGTGGAATCCGGGCTGGTTTCCGAGGTGGGTCTCTATCGTGACGGCGAGCGGGGTCGGCCGGGGCAGGGGCTCGAACTCAGCTCGCGCCGCGGCGTGGTGGGAATGGAAATCAACGTTGACTACCTGGCTGTTGGGCTGGTGGACCTTGGCGGAAACCTTCGGTTCCACTCAACCGTGGAGTCGCGGAACCGCGGTCTGGCTCCGGCCAAGGTTATGGAACGCCTTGGCCTCTTGGCGGCTGAGGTGAAAGCCGAGGCCGCCGCCGCCAACATCGCCATCCTGGGTGGTGGCCTCGCGGTCCCGGGGCTGGTGGATGAGCAGCGCAACCTTGTCCTTTCCGCGCCCAACCTGCACTGGGAGCAAGAGGAGCTGAATCCCCGGGCCCTGCTGGAGGGCGCCCCGCTGGGTGTCAGGTTGTCCAACGAGGCCAACAGTGCTGCTCTCGGTGAGCTTTGGTATGGCACTGGCCAGCCGGACTTCCTCTATGTTTCCGGCGAAGTCGGCGTGGGCGGTGGCGTGATCATCGGCTCCGAGCTTTACACCGGGCCGGGCGGCTCTGCGGGCGAGCTCGGCCACATCGTAGTCCACCCGGATGGGCCGGGCTGCTCCTGCGGGGGCACGGGATGCCTGGAAACGTTCGCTGGCCAGGAAGCCATTTTTGAGGCCGCCGGAACTCCGCAAGGTGCGCTGGGCGAGCGCACGGAACTGCTTCTAGCGGCCTTGGCTGCCCAGGAACCGCAGGCCACTCAGGCAGTTCACGACGCCGGGAGGTACTTGGGCGTTGCGCTCGCCTCTTCTGCCCGCTTGATGGACATTGAGGCCGTAGTCCTTGGTGGGCACTTCGCCGTGCTTGCGGAGTGGCTCAGGCCGGCGCTGCTCACAAGTTTGGAGCGATACGCGCCAGGCCTACTGGCTCCGGGCAACCTCACAGTTTCCACCCTTGAGCACTCCGGGACGCTCCTCGGCGCTGCCGGCCAAGTGATCCGGTCCGTGATTGAATCGCCGTTTGAGTTCCTGCTGGCGAGCAAACTGGCGTAGCACGCCTTGTGGGGATTAACTGGCGTGGGCGCTTCCCTAGCATTCATCAGCATGCTTACTATTGATGGGTCAGCTGTTCGCGAATAACCAACCCCACGGACGAGTGCCCCATGACTACACAAGACTCAGCCCACACCAGCACGGCCAAGGCGCAGACCGCTCCTTCTCCGGAAGATTCGCGTAAGCCCGACAGCCCGAATGACCTCGCCAAGCCCACGTGGATGTACATCGCCAAGCGGACCCTCCGGGAGTTCACCAAGGATCAGTGCCCGGATGCAGCGGCAGGGCTGACCTACTACGCCGTCCTTGCACTCTTCCCCGCACTCCTGGCGTTGGTCTCCCTGCTGGGAATCTTTGGAGACGCAGGAAAAACCACGTCCGCGCTGCTGGATATCGTCCAGCAGTTCGCCCCGGGGCCGGGCGTTGACACCCTGCGACAGCCAATAGAGGAACTGACCAAATCCAACGCGGCCGGCTTCGCGTTCATACTCGGCATCGTGGTCGCACTGTGGTCGGCCTCCGGTTACGTGACCGCTTTCAGTCGCGCCATGAATCGTGTGTACGAAGTGGACGAGGGCCGCGGATTCGTGAAACTGCGCGGCACCATGCTCGCCGTTACCATCGTTGCCGTTGTCGGCGCTGGGCTGGCAGCTGCCATGCTGGTCCTGAGCGGACCCGTGGCGGAGGCCATCGGCGGTGCCATCGGGTTGTCCGAAACCTTCTTGACCGTATGGAATATCGCCAAATGGCCGGTCCTCATAGTTATTGTGGTCGCGATCATTGCCGTGCTCTACTACTTCACGCCCAACGTCAAGCAGCCCAAGTTTCGCTGGATGAGCATGGGCTCTCTCATTGCCTTGGTGATTTTCGCCCTTGCCTCGCTGGGCTTCGGTTTCTACGTTGCCAACTTCAGCAACTACAACAAGACGTACGGTGCCCTCGCGGGCGTCATCATCATGCTGCTGTGGCTCTGGATCCTCAACATGTCCTTGCTGTTCGGCGCCGAGTTCGACGCCGAAATGGAGCGCGGCCGCCAACTCCAGGGCGGCATTGAGGCCGAGGAGAGCATTCAACTCCCGCCGCGCGATACCAAGAAGAGCGACAAAATGCAGGAAAAGGAAGACGAAGTAATTCGGGACGGCGAAGAAATCCGTGAAACCCACGGCGACGAGCCCCGGACAGGCAAGTAACCCGAATGGAGACTCCCGCCGCAAGCACTGACATGCGCAGCAAGAAGCTCAAAGCCATCAAGAACGGCGACAGCGTCCGGATCAGCGATGAGGTTTTTCAGGTCAACTCCGTGGAACCTGAAGAAGGCTCCCGGAACATCAAGCTGGAACTGGAAGGGCTCGACGGCGGCTCGGTCACCTTGATCGGCCGGCCGAAGGCCCGCATGCAGCTGACTGCTCGAGCTTCATGAGCGATCAGGCTTCTGCGGGGAAACCCTGATCGGCGTCATCCCACCAGCCCTCCCAGGCGCTGGAGGTCAGGCGTTCGGTGGCGACAGCAGGGGCGTGTTCGCTGGCGGAATCGCCGGACGGCCCGCTGTGGCTGCCGCTGGCGTCGAGGAAAAAGGTCAGTGTCTTCAAGAGCATCATGGTGGTGTCCTTTCAGGGGTTTCGTGGACGTCTTTGTCCAGGTAAAACCAGCGTAGGTGCCCATTGTTTCCTCCCATCGACGCCATGTTTCAGCTGTGTACCACTTATCTCACCTGCGCGTTCGAGGACTTTTAGCTGACACAAAAGCGGGCCCCTGCCGTGACCTTGGCAGGGACCCGCTGGTTCTTGGAGCGATCCTCCCGCGGAGCTTAGGGCATCCGCGGGAGGATCACGTTTGCTAGGCGAACGGGAGGACGAGCTCCGCGTAACGCTGCTTCATGGTTTCCAGGACGGTGTGGCCGTCGGCGTCCCAGATTTCCTGATTGAAGATTTCAACCTCGATGTCGCCCGTGTACCCGGCGTCCCTGACCCAGGTGCCGATGGTGGCGAAGTCGATGACGCCGTCGCCCATCATGCCGCGGGACAACAGCGCATCCGCAGCGATGGGTAGGTTGAAGTCGCACACCTGGTAGGAGGCGATGCGTTTTTCGCGCCCGGCACGTTCGATCTGCGCCTTCAGTTCCGGATCCCACCATACGTGGAAGGTGTCGACGGCGACGCCAACAGCCTTTGCGTCGTACGGCGCGGCGAGATCCAAGGCCTGGCCAAGGGTGGAGATGAGCGCGCGGTCCGCTGCGTACATCGGGTGCAAGGGTTCCAGCACCAGGCGGACGCCGTTTTCGGAGGCGAAGGGAACCAGTTCCTCAAGGCGGTCGGCCACGCGCTGGCGTGCAGCGACGACGTCCTTCTCTCCGGGAGCAAGCCCGCCAACCACCAGGAACAGTTCCTGCGTGTCCAGCGCTACTGCTTCGCGGACGGCTTCGAAATTGTCAGCCAGAGCTGCGGCCTGTCCCTCGGCATCGGCTGCGGTGAGGAAGCCGCCGCGGCAGAGCGAGGAAACACGCAGTCCGGCGTCCTTGATGAGCTTGGCTGCCTTGTCCAAGCCAGCCTCGGCCACGCGGTCACGCCACGGCCCGATCGCGGGGATGCCGGCGCGGGCGCAACCGTCAACGGCTTCGGCCAACGTCCACTTCTTGGTGGTGGCGCTGTTCAGGGAGAGTCGTGAGAAGTCCGTGCTCATGCGCCCACCCCGTTGATCCGCAGGTAGTCAGACATCCGGAACGCAGCAAGCGAGGGATCCTTCAGCAAGCCCGCCTGGTCTGCCAGTTCGAAGGTCTTGGCCAAGTGCAGCACCGAACGGCCGGAGTGCAGGCCGCCCACCATCTGGAAGCCGGGCTGCTTGCCGTTGAGCCAGGACATGAAGGCGATGCCCGTCTTGTAGTAGAACGTGGGTGCGCTGAAGATGTGCTTTCCGAGCTCACGGGTGGAGTCCAGGATGGCGCGCCCTTCGGTGCCCTGACCGGCGTCGTACTTCTGCAACGCCACCGAAGCGGCCGGGTAGATCGCCGCGAAGATGCCCAGAAGGGCGTCCGAGTGGTGCGTTTGGTCGCCGTCGATCAGTTCCGGGTAGTTGAAGTCGTCGCCGGTGTAGAGGCGGACGCCTTCCGGAAGTGCAGCGCGGAGGGCGACCTCGTGGGAAGCGTCCAGCAGCGAAACCTTCACGCCGTCAACCTTGTCCGAGTGTTCGCGGATCAGGCTGAGGAACGTTTCGGTGGCAACGGAGACGTCATCGGAGCCCCAGTAGCCTGCCAGCGCAGGGTCGAACATGGTGCCCAGCCAGTGCAGGATGACGGGCTGGTCCACTTCCTGAAGCAGCGTCGAGTAGACGTGCAGGTAGTCGTCGGCGCCGTTGGCAACCTTGGCCAGGGCACGGGATGCCATGAGGATGACCTTGGGACCGGCCTCGCTGACCACCGCGATCTGCTCGCGGTAAGCATCAATGACGGCCTGGATACCCGCTGCACCCTCGGGAAGGGCGGTGATATCCAGCTGGTCGGTGCCGGCGCCGCAGGAAACGAGGTCCCGGACAGACTTGCCCGCGATCGCGGCATTGCCCGCTGCCACCACGGAAGCGGCCTCGGCGCCGGTGCGCTTGATGAGCTGCTGGGTCGCGGCCCAATCCAGGCCCATGCCACGCTGTGCGGTGTCCATGGCATCGGCAACGCCCAAGCCATAGGACCACAGCTCGTGCCGGTACGCCAGGGTGGCGTCCCAGTCAAGCTGGGCCGGGGCGCCGGGAGTGTTGTCCGCGGAGACCTCAGGGATGACGTGTGCTGCGGCGTAGGCGCGGCGGGCCGTCAAAGGAGCAGTCGGTTTGGTCCACGATGTGGCCGCCTGAAGGCGGTACTCGCGGGTGCCGCCGTCGTCGGTGGGAAGAATCAGTGACGTCATTAGAGGGTGATCTCCGGGATGTCGATGGTGCGGCGCTCAGCCGAGGACTGCAGGCCGAGTTCGGCCAGCTGCACACCGCGTGCTGCGGAAAGCAGGCCGAAGCGGTGCTCGCGACCGGCGACGACGTCGCGCAGGAATTCTTCCCACTGCAGCTTGAAGCCGTTGTCCAGTTCAGCGTTGGCGGGGACTTCCTGCCACTGGCTGCGGAAGGATTCCGTGACGGGCAGGTCCGGGTTCCAGACCGGCTTGGGGGTGTGGGCGCGCTGCTGCGCAACGCACTTGTTCAAACCGGCGACGGCGGAACCGTGCGTGCCGTCGATCTGGAACTCAACCAGTTCGTCGCGGTAGACGCGAACGGCCCAGGACGAGTTGATCTGGCCGATGACGTCGTCGCCACCCGGGGTTTCGAGTTCGAAGATGCCGTAGGAGGCGTCGTCGGCGGTGGCCTTGTATTCCTTGCCGGCCTCGTCCCAACGTGCGGGGATGTGCGTTGCGGTCTTGGCGTTGACGCTCTTGACCTTGCCGATGATGCCTTCAAGGACGTAGTTCCAGTGGCAGAACATGTCCGTGGTCATTCCGCCGCCGTCTTCCTTGCGGTAGTTCCAGGACGGGCGCTGTGCAGCCTGGACGTCGCCTTCGAAGACCCAGTAACCGAATTCGCCACGGATGGAAAGGATTCGGCCGAAGAAGCCTTCATCCACCAGGCGGCGGAGCTTGACCAGGCCGGGGAGGTACAGCTTGTCGTGCACTACGCCTGCGGTGACGCCGGCGTCCTTGCCGATCTGTGCCAGCTCGATTGCTTCTTCCAGGGTCTCGGCTGTGGGCTTTTCGGTGAAGATGTGCTTGCCGGCGCGCATTGCCTTCTTCAGGGTGGCGGCGCGGAGGCTGGTCATGGACGCGTCGAAGATGATGTCAACGGTGGGGTCGGCAATGACGGCGTCCAGGTCGGTGGTCCACTCGGAGACCTTGTGGAGTTCGGCGAGTTCGCGGATCTTGGCTTCGTTGCGGCCAACCAGGATCGGCTCCACCTGAACCTTGGTGCCGTCTTCCAAGGTGAAGCCGCCGGCATCGCGGATGGGGAGGATGGACCGCAGCAGGTGCTGGCGGTAGCCCATACGGCCGGTGATGCCGTTCATGGCGATACGGATCGTCTTTGTTTCGAAGCCCATGTTTTCTCCAGTGCCTTGTGTGCCGGCCGCTGAGCGTTGCCGGTGCTTACTTATGTCATATGGGAAAGCGCATTCCCGCTGCAATCGATCATGCACCATGGCGCGCCGTATTGGCAAGCGCTTTCCCAAAATTCCAAGAGAACTGCCATAATTTCCTTAGCGCCAGTCCCGACGCTTGCAGAAAAGGAGTTCCCCGTGGCCGCCAGCACACTGAGTGAAGTTGCCCGTTTGGCCGGGGTCTCCCTCGCTACGGCATCCCGGGTCCTCAACGGCTCGTCCCGCAAACCAGCAGAAGACATCGCGGAACGCGTCCGCGAGGCCGCCGAAAAGCTCGGCTACGTACCCAATGCCCAGGCTCAGGCCTTGGCTAAGTCCAGTTCCGGATTGATCGGCCTCATTGTCCACGACATCGCCGATCCCTACTTCTCTGCCATCGCCCGCGGCGTCCAGGAAGCGGCCCGCCAACAGAACCGCATGGTCCTGCTGGCCAGCACATCAGGCACCCCGCACGACGAGAAGGAAGCAGTAGCTGCATTCGCTGCCCGCCGTGCCGACTCCATCGTGATCGCCGGATCGCGCTCAGTCCGCGCCGAGGACAAGCAAGGCAACACTGAACTGGCCGCCGAACTGGACCGCTACTGCCGCAACGGCGGGCACGTGGGAGTGGTGGGTCACCCCGTAGTTGGAGCGTCCACCACTGAGGGCTACCACGTGGTCAAGGTCCCCAACGAAGAACTCGCTGCCGGCCTCGCCGCCGAACTTGCCGCCACCCATGACGGTGAATTCCTGATCGTTGCCGGTCCAGAAGGGCTCTACACCTCCGACGACCGGGTCCGCGGTTTCCAGCGCGGGCTTGAGGGCGCTGGGAGGCCCGCGGCTGAAGTGATCCGCACAGGATTCAACCGCGCCGGGGGATACGAAGCCGGCCTGGCTCTCGCGGACCGCATCAAAGCGTCCCAGGAACGGCTCTGCATCTTCGCCGTGAACGACGTCATGGCTATCGGAGTCACTGCGGCCCTACGGCCCGAAGGGGTGTGGATTCCCCGTGATGCCACCATCGCCGGCTTTGACGACATCGAAACCCTTCGCGACTTCCGGCCCGCTCTTTCAACGGTGCATTTACCGCTCGAGGACATTGGACGCCTCGCCGCAGGAGATCCTGACACTCCGCCTGTCAGCGGGGCGGTCAAGCTCCGCCGCAGCACCGAAACCCCGGTGGAATCGCAGGTATGACCGCAGCGGAGGCCCAGGCGCCCCAGGCACTCACGGTGATTCCCGCCGTCGGGCCTTCCGGTCTGGCGGCGCCCGCAGTTCTGGTTCTGCCCGGGGGCGGCTACGCGAAAACGGCAGACCATGAAGCCGAACCTGTGGCAGAGTGGCTCGCTTCGCTGGGGATCCACGCGTTCGTGCTGCGGTATCCAGTGGCACCGCATCGGCACCCGGTGCCGTTAGCCGCCGCCAAGCAAGCCATGATCTGGATCCGCAACGGAGGGCATGGGCTGAAGGTTGATCCCTCGCGTGTGGGTGTCCTCGGGTTCTCGGCGGGTGGGCATCTTGCGGCCGCATTGTCTGTGCAGGTGCCCGCGGGCGATCCTGCGCTGGACATCCGCGAGTCGGTTCCGGACCTCAGCATCCTCTGCTATCCGGTCATTTCCTTCGTGGATTCGGTGCATCAGGGATCCGTGGACAACCTGGCCGGCGAGGGGGCGGGGCCTGAAATCCTGCGGCAGCTCTCCGCCGAGCTGCACGTCACCCCGGCAACACCGCCGGCGTTCCTCTGGCACACGGCAGACGACGAATCCGTTCCCGTTAGCCACAGCCTGGCCTACGCAGGAGCGCTCAACCGAGCCGGAGTTGCCACGGAGCTGCACGTTTTTCCGAACGGTATCCACGGCATCGGCCTGGCAGCGGGAACGCCCGGTGCCGATCAGTGGACCGGGCTCTGCGCCGCGTGGCTTCGCCGGATGGGTTGGGCTGCGTAGCGGTCTCCGGGCTAGTCCTCCCCCAGAGTGATGGTGTGCAGGAAGGCGGCGTCGTTGAGCACGTTGTCCGGAAGGTCGTCTTCGACGAACTCCAACATGATGTCCATGTCCTTGCCGTTGCCCCGGAGGACATCGGTGACGGTCTGCCACAGCAACTTCCGATTCCGAAGCGGGAAACGCTCAGCTTCGGGGCCCCACGAGAAACAGTGCACGCCCACCAGATGCGGCAAGACTTCGTGGAGGGACTCAAGGGCCTGCTTGTCTGAAAGCCCGACGGCGGGCTGCCAGTAGGTGCCGACGTTGGCGTGGTTGACCCGGTCCAGAAGGTCGAGGGTGGTGGCGGGGGAGTCGGTGAGGGTGTTGCCGTGGTACTCGAAAGCGATGGCGACTCCGCGCGCCGCGGCAAGATCGGCAATGCGCCGGGTGTCCTTCACAACTGCGTCCCAGTGTTCTTGGCTGGCGTTCGCGGAACCGAGTTCCCCTGCCCAGACGCGGATCCTTGGCGCGCCTAAGGAGGCGGCGAGGTCCAGTGCCCGGCCGAAGTCTCCAAAGGCCCCGCAGCGGTAGTACGAGCCGAGCGATAGGACTGTCAGTCCGGCAGCCGCCGTGGCGTCCTTCGCGTGCGCGGCTGATTCTGCGTCACTGACATGGACGTCAGTACCCCACTCGATGCCGGCCAGGCCCGCATTCGAGGAAATTCGGACCACCTCGTCGATTCCGTGTGCGCGGAGGGTGACGGAACAAATGCCAGGCGTGAGGTCAGCCAGCGTGGTGAGGTCGATCATCGTCTTAGGATACCGGGAATGCGCTTACCCAGTAATGGCGTATCGCATGTCGAACACATCCGCACCCGTTTCCGCCGCGCGCACCCCTTGAGCGCCGGCGGCGCACCCAGTCCCGCCGTGCGCGCCCGTTTCCGCCGTGCGCGCCCGTTTCCGCCCCGTGCACCCCTTGAACGCCGGCGTCGCACCCGTTTCCGCCGGCCGTGCGCAGCAGCGGTTATGGGTGCATTCTGCGTTAAGGGGTGCGCAGGTGGAACCCAGCCCGGCCAAGCCATCCGCTCCACTAGTTCGACTTGCTCAGCGTCCGGCCCATGATCGCCTGGGTGAGGGCATCGATCACTTCGGCGTTGGCCAGCGGGTTCCGGATCAGGGTGAAGTCGACGTCCCCCACTGGCGGGAGGCCGAACCGCTGGGTGATCACTTTCAGGTCCTCGGGCACCAGCGAGGCGGGCATGACCGCAACTCCAATGCCCGCGCGTACCGCAGCCAACACTCCGCTGATCTGCTTGGTGCTGCACGTGATCCGCCAGGTCCGGCCCTCGGCTTCCAGTGCATCAATAGCCAGCTTCCGGCTGAGGCTTGGCGCCGGGTAGGCGATGAGGGGGACCGGCGCTCCGGGCTCAAGAATGGTTTGCTCGACGCCCACCCACGCAAAGTTGTCGTGCCGGACTACAGTGCCTTCCTTGGCTCCGGCCACCCATTTCACGAACACCAGGTCGAGTTGCCCGGCATTGAGCCGCTTGTAGAGCTGGTCACTTTGGCTGACGGTGAGCTCCAGGTTGATTTGCGGGTACAGCTGCCGGAACTCGCGAAGGATCCGGGGTAGGCCGGTGATGGCGAGGTCGTCTGCGGTGCCAAAGCGGAGCCGCCCGCGCATGGCTGAACCGGAGAAGTAGCGGGCGGCGGAGTCGTGGGCGGCAAGGATGCTGCGGGCAAATCCGGCCATGGCGTCGCCGTTATCAGTGAGCCGGACCTCGCGCGTATCGCGGGCAACCAACACCCGTTTGGCGGAGGCCTCGAGCTTGCGGACGTGCTGGCTTACGGTTGGTTGCGCGAGTCCCAGGCGTTCTGCAGCCTTGGTGAAACTCAGCGTCTCTGCGACGGCCAAAAAGGAACGGAGCTGGACAGGTTCGAACACGTAACTCCTCAAGCGCAGGTCAGCGCCGGGCCGGAGTACTGCGCCATTGGAGAGGGCTCATTGCATTCCGCAATGCTAGTTATAGGCGCAATACGCTTCCATAATTGCTGCTGGCAACCATAGCGTTAAACGTATCCCACCGAAACTCTCGATCCGAGGACTACTTTTGGCACCCCCACCGCCTTCAGCGGCAAACGTCAGCCAGCCCGTCATCGATTCCCTCTCCGCGCCTCAGCCGCCGGACACCGTCACCCAGCCGCTCGCCGTCGTGAGTGAAAAGCTGCCCTGGCGGCATACTTTCATCTCCCTGAAGGTCCCCAACTTCAGGATCTTCGCGATTGGCCACTTTATAGCCGTGATCGCCATCTGGATGCAGCGCATTGCCCAGGACTGGATGGTGCTTCAACTCTCCGGGTCCGTCACCGCGGTCGGAATTACGGTGGCGTTGCAGTTCATGCCGTCACTTTTCCTTGGCCCATGGGGTGGCATGATTGCCGACCGTTTTGCCAAGCGCAAGATCCTCATCATCTGCCAATCGGCGGCCGCGGTACTGGCCGCCCTCCTCGCGGTGCTGTCCCTGAGTGGCCGCGTCGAAGTATGGCACGTCTACGTGATCGCCCTTGCCTTGGGCTTCGTGACTGTTCTGGACCAGCCAGCCAGGCAGGTGTTCGTCAACGAGCTCGTCGGACCCAAGTACCTGCGCAACGCCATCAGTGTGAACTCCACGACGTTCCAGCTGGGTGGCCTGATCGGTCCCGCCCTGGCCGGCGTGTTGCTCACGGCCGTGGGTGCCGGCTGGGCCTTCGCCGCCAACGCCGTGGCGTGCTGCTCCACGGTGGCGATGCTGCTGATCCTGCGCAAGGACCAGCTGCACCTCAGCCAGCCGACGCCCCGCAAAAAGGGAATGCTGCGCGAAGGCCTCAACTACGCGCTGAGCAAGCCAACCATTTATTGGCCATGGTTGATGGCCGGCTTCGTGGCAGTTTTCGCGATGAGCCTGCCGGTGCTTTTGGCCGCGTTTGCGGATCACGTGTACGACGCCGGTGCCGGTGGCTACGGCCTGCTGAACGCTATGGTTGCGCTCGGTGCACTCGCGGGAGCGGTGGCGTCCACCCGGCGTCGTCAGTTGCGGTTGCGCTCGGTGGTGACCTCCGCCGGGTTGTACGGTTTGATGCTCTGCGTGTCCTCGCTCATGCCAACCATGGTGTGGTTCAGCGTCACCATGGTCCTGGCCGGATTCTGGTGCCTGATGTTCCTCACCGCGGCCAACCAAATGGTGCAGACCAGCTCCAACATGAGCATCCGCGGCCGCGTCATGAGCCTGTACCTGGTGGTGCTGATCGGCGGCCAGGCAATCGGCGGTCCCATGATGGGTTGGCTCGCCGAGCACCTCGGTCCGCACCTGGCCGTCCTGATCTCCGGTGGGGTGCCGGCCATCGCAGCTGCGGTAGTCGCCGTCGTACTGGCCAGGAAGTCATCCCTGCACATCAAGGTGGACCTGCGTGATCGGCGTCGGGTGCTGCGGATCGTGCGGGAGCCGCAGACCGCCTAAACAGGTGAAGCGCCCCAGCCGAACCGGGGCGCTTCATGTGGCGTGGCGCTAGGCCGCAGGTATGTGCGGATACTCCGCTGAGCGTCTCTGGAACTCCAGGACGTCCGGATTCCGGATCACGCCGTCACGGATTTCGATGGCGCGGGAGATGGTCTCGTTGGCATCCCACCCGTCCGGTCCCGCCACCACGGTGTCCAGGAACGGAAGCAGGGCCTCGCTGATTTCCCAGCTGGCCGAATTCCACAGGTAGGACGGGCTGTGGTCCACGGCGTAGTAATTGACGTGCCCACCAACGCGGAACATGGGCTCGTCGAACGTGGTGGTCCGTGCCCAGCTGAAGCCCATGCCTTCGTCGCACGAAACATCCACGATGAGGCTGTCCGGCTGGAATTCGGCCAGGTCCTCCGTGCGCAGATATGTCAGCGGCGCATTGGGGTCCTGCAGGGTGCAGTTCACCACGATGTCCGCCGCCGCAAGGAACGGCGCAAGGGGTTTGCGGCCCTTGTCCGTGATGACTTCGCTCAGGAAAGGCGCCTTGCTGTCATGGTCGAACTGCACGATCCGCACTGAGTGGATCGGAGACCCGACGGCGGCGACGCCACGGTTTGTCAGGACCTGGACGTCGTGGATGCCATGGGCATTGAGCGCCGTGACAGCACCGCGGGCGGTGGCACCGAAGCCAATGACGACGGCGCTGAGCCGGCGGCCGTAGTCGCCGGTGGAACCCGTCAGGGCCAGGGCGTGCAGCACGGAGCAGTACCCGGCGAGCTCATTGTTCTTGTGGAAGACGTGGAGGCCGAAGCCACCATCGCCCGCCCAGTGGTTCATCGCTTCAAAAGCAAGGAGCGTGAGCTTCTTGTCGATTGCCAACTGGGTGATCGCCCGGTCCTGCACGCAGTGCGGCCAGCCCCACAACGTTTGACCGTCACGGAGTTCAGCCAGATCCTGGGCCTGCGGCTTAGGGAGGAGGATGACGTCGCTGTCGGCAATCAATTCCTCACGCGTTCCGAGCCCGCCTACCAAAGACTCAAGTTTGCTGTCCGGAACGCCGAACCGCTCGCCGTAGCCATGCTCGAAGCGAAGTTGCCCGCGAACTTCAGGGGCAATCCGCTCCAAATGCTGCGGGTGGATCGGTAGACGGCGCTCATTGGGCTTCAGCGAGGAAGCCAGGACGCCTATGCTGAGCTGGCCGGTTGGCGCGGTCACTTCTTGTTGCCGGTGGAAGGCTTCGCGGCCTCGGTGGCGGAAGACTCGGAAGCCCGCTTATCCGCACGTTTTTCCTTGATGGATTTACTGGATTTCTTTGATGCGGTTTGGCGCGGTGATTTGTCGCCCATGATGGCTCCCTTAGAGCGGAGCCGCGATGGCTCCTGACTCCTGACGATACACCTTCCCCGGACCGGGTTGTGGCCGGAGTCACGAGGGCTGGGCGGCAGCCTGGAGACAAAAGAAACCCCGGATCATTGGATCCGGGGTTTTCTTGGAGCGGGCGACGGGAATCGAACCCGCGTATCGAGCTTGGGAAGCTAGCGCTCTACCATTGAGCTACGCCCGCGTTGCCCGGGAAAAATCCCCTGAGCGAGTCCTAGCTTAGCGCAGTTGCGGGACTCCTCATGACCGGCGCACCGTAGACCGCTGCGGCCCCGTCACCGCGGACCACCCCGGTCCTATTTGAACAGCTTCATGCCATTCCAGCCGTTGCCCACCTGACGCTGGGCACCCCAGACCCCGGCACCCAGGGGGTAGTCCACAAGATAGCCGTCCACGGTGTGGGCTGTGATGCTGCGCGTTCCCGGGCCCGACAAACCGAAGCTCGGAACCAGCGCCTTCATGGTGCCCCAGCCGGAACCAATGGTGGTGGGCAGTCCCGCGAAGCCGCCACTGCCGTTGCCGGGGTAGCTGAGCAGGTGCCCGGAGGTTGTGGTGGCCAGGATGTCGTTGGCGCCGTCGGCATTCCAGTCGGCCATGGTCAGGCCCATTCCAGCCCAGCCGCTTCCAATGTCCACGCGGTAGATCAACGCCCTGCCCATGATATTGGGGTAGTAGCGCAGCCCGCCATCCGGGAAATAGCCAACGACCCCTGGGAAGCGTTCCGCGGCGGACCATTTGCCCACGGTGATGTTCATCTTGTCCCAGTCACCGGTTCCCACCACGATCTGAGTGGAGAAAGCACCACCAGGCCAGCCCGTAAACAAGCCCAGAGTGCCGTTGTCCCATTGAGCCAGAATGTCGTACACGCCATCAGAATCCCAGTCCACTACGAAGGCCTGCTTCAAGCCATGCCAGTTGGAGCCGATCACCGTGGGAACTCCGTAGCCGCCGCCACCGTGCGCAGGGTAGCGAAGGAGCCGGCCGGAAGAGTCTGCGGCCACCAAGTCCGCTCCGGAGGTGATGCTCGCATAAGCGGTGGGATTGCCCGCAAAGTACTGTTCCATGGTGGGAAAGCCCCGGCGTTTCATATCGGTGGCCAGATCCACGCCGACGTAACGCAGGTGCCACGGCTCATAGCTGTAGCCCGTGATGTTCGTATAACCGTTGGGATAGCGGACTATGAAGCCGTACTTGTGGGCATTCGCGGCCACCCAGATGCCGGCGGCCGTGTCACCGAAACACGTACTAAGCCCGCACGAACCGTTGGCGTTCCCCACATCCACAGCCAATCCGGTCTGATGCTCGCTGTGTCCTGGGCGTGCCGAAATGAGATCCGCCTGGGCCTGGCCGTAGATGCTGACGTAGTAGGAGTAAACCTGCTGCTGCTGCGCGTAGGAACGGTAGCCGCTCACCACTGCAAGCCCGCCCGTGCCGGCATCGGCCGCACCTTGGAACAAACCGTTGAGCCATGCCGCAGCTTCGGCGCGCAGGTACTGCCCGGAGCCGCGGGCATTAACAAGGTCGCCCGGAGCGTAGCTCACAGGATTCAGGGGCCTGGATTTATTGACCAAAACAGAGTAGCTCGCGGGGTTTCCCACAGGATCGACGCTCGGCAGCGGATTCGCTGCGGTTGGCACCGCTGCTTGAACGACGGCGGCCTGTGCTGCCGTGCCAGGGACCGGCGCTGCCGTGGCAGGCGCCCCAGCCATGACCCCGCCAGCTACCGCCAGGCTGAAGATCGCAGCGCAAGCTGCCAGTCGTCGTCGTGCGTTCCCCACGGAACCCGAATGATTTTTCCCTCGCATAACGCCCCCAATTTTTTTGTAACCAGCCGCAGGCACTCTACCCGGCCCGCGGTCGCCTGTCAGCAGTTACCCGCAATAATCGGCAGATAACCATTCGGTCAAGGCTCGGCAGTCTTGTGTCGTGGGCGCCCCGCCCCTGACTATTCTGAAGGTGTTAGCTGCAGCGTATGGGGAACCGGGCTACGAATATTCGACCGTACGCCGAAAGAGGTTCCGTGGCATTCGCAGCCCATGAAGTGGTGATCAATAGGGACGCCATGACCGTCTACGGATTCCTCATGGACGGGATGAACAACTCCCTCTGGCGTTCCGGAGTGCGCAGCATCGCGCTTCGGTCCGGCGTTCGCGGCCAAAAAGGTGCCCTGTACCAGCAGACGATAACCGGCCCCGGCGGCCGCCCCGTCGCCGCCGACTTCAGGATCACCGACGCCCGCCCAGGAGCCGAAGTCCGCTATTCCGTGGTGACTGGGCCAGCACGGTCCACCGGCGGTTTCTACCTCAGCACCGAAGGCAACACCACCCGGCTCCGGTTCGCCCTTGAATACCACCCCAAGGGCCTGCGTAAGCTCATGAACGGCGTGATCCAGAAAGCGTTAGAGGGCGAAGTGGCGCAGCTGGAACAGCTCAAGATTGCCATCGAAGCCCACCCTGAGGGGTAGTCGCCGCTGTTGACGTACGACGCCGACGCCCGGGTTAGGCGTTGAGGCGCAGCTTCTACTGGGCGAACTTCAGCCCGCCCCAACCGATGCCTATAGTCACCGGAGTTGTGAGGCGTCCGGTATTGAGATCCCAATACTCAACAACACCGTTGCGGTTCAGCCCGGCAACACCCGTCGAGTCGGGACCGGTCACATCTCGCAGCGTTCGCAGCCCGATGTAATCCGTCCATTCAGCACCCACTACCGGACGCGATTCCTGCTTGGGCGTGCCCAGTCCGCTGCCCCGATACAAGCGGAGGGTGCCGTTGGCCTCAGTGGTGAGCAAATCCTGGAATCCGTCGGCGTTGTAATCCACCATGTTCAGTCTGATGGCCGGGAAACCCGTTCCAATCGCCGCCTGCGCACGAATATATGCCAGGCCCGCGTTCTTGTAGAGGTACAGGTTGCCGCCCGAGTCCATGGCTACGATCTGGGGAAGCCGGTTGTTGGCGCACCACGTGCCCACGGCAATATTTAGCGTCCCCCAGCCCTGCCCAAGTGCAACGGGATCCTTGAAACCTCCTGCTTGAAGACCGGGATACACCAAGAGGGCGCCGTCGAGTCTTTGGGCGATCAGGTCAAACACACCGTCGCGGTCCCAGTCCGTAATGAAGAGGTCCTTCAGCCCGGTGAACCCGAGTCCGATTCTCTTGCCACCGCCGTACCGGCCGCCACCCCACGAAGGGTAGGCCACCACGGAACCGTCGCCGGCGATTGATACCAGGTCTGCAGCGCTGCTGATCGATGCCGCGCTGAGGTTAAGGGTGGGTGGTTGGTGCTTGCTGCCAGGTTCGCAGACACCTACAGGATCCGTTGGTGGCGGGACGGTGCCGCCCGGGCTGGTGGTGGTCCCTGCCGGCAAGGTGGTGTAGCCGAAGAAATTCACCACACCCCAGAGCGTGAATCGATTCGGGGTGGTCTGCCAGTTTCCATCCGTGTACGTGATGCCGATGCCCATGACATTGAACCGAGGATCACGGAGAAGAGCATCGTGCCCCGGCGATCCCTTCCACCACTCCACAAGCTGCGCCGCGTCCCGGTCCCAGCGGACAGCGATCACCTCACCCGCGCCGTTGTTGGGGTTCAGCGCTCGAGGATCCGTCCAAAAATTGGCGCGGTGCTGGATCACCTCACGCGTTGCGATGTTGTTGGACCAATCCTGGGCCAGGCTGGCCACAGTTGCGTGGTACTTCACGGGGGCCAGGCCGAGCGATGCGCGGTAACTGTTGATCGCGTTGAAAACCGTCAGGATCGCTGCCGTGTTGCTGTCAGGGAGGAGGGCCAGGGCGCCGTTGTCAGGATTAATGTCGCCGCTGGGGGCCTTTCCCGGGAACGGCGCGGGGGCGGTGGGTGAGGGTGCCGGGTTTTGGGTTACTGCAGGGGGCGGAGGCGGAGTTGATCCAGATGGTGCGGTGTCGACTGCTGGGGGTTCGGTTGCCGGAGGTTCGGTCGCCGGGGGTTCGGTCGCCGAGGGTTCGGCCGCCGGGGGTGGAGAGGCGGTGTCAGTGGGCGACGGGCTCGGAGAGCCCGTCGGTTCCGTCGGTTCGGTGGGTGAGGCTGGTTCGGTGGGTGAGGCTGGTTCGGTGGGTAAGGAGTCCGCGGGGTTCGGTCCTGCGGCCGGGGCCGTCGGCGGTGCCTCACTGGGGACGGTGCCGGCGGTCGCTGGTGGCGCCGGTTCGGTTGCGGGCGGTCCGGAGACGCCAGGGTCCGAGGGGTTGTCCGGACCCCACGAGGGCCCGATGCTGGGCAACGGCGGCGGAGTTTCAAAAACGGGATCCACGGCGACGGGACCACCGTTTGAGTCGGCTCCTGTCGTGATGCTTGGTGTCGGCGTCGAAGTCCCTGCGTCCGGGGCGGGCGCCGTGGACGGCTGGGATACGTTGCCGGCTGCCGGGAGGGGCGCGGAAGGTGCGGGCTCCGCCGTCGTGCTTTCCTTCGGTCCCGTCAGTCCTGACGGGACCTCTGCCGAAGGGGTGGACGTGGGGCCGGGGTTGGTCTGCGTTGAGGGAAAAATCTGGCTGGAAGCAACCACCCCGAGAGCCAGGGTGCAGGCCAGCACAATGGCGGCAGGCGCAGCCAGTTTTCTCACAATTACCCCGCGAATGCTCGTTGCCCCCAAGTACGGGCGCGGTTGTACATGTCCGGGAACTATAGTCCCATGGGGCGGCGTGGACAATGCATGGGGTATTTTTGATGCTGTGCTGATCTCTGACCGCGATATTCGTGCCGAAATAGAATCCCAACGGATTGTTCTTGAACCGTACGACCCCGCGATGGTTCAGCCGTCTTCCGTGGACGTGCGGATTGACCGGTTCTTCCGGCTCTTCGACAACCATAAATACGCCCACATCGACCCCGCCGAGGAACAACCAGAACTGACCCGGTTGGTGGAAGTGGAGGGCGACGAGCCATTCATTCTTCACCCAGGGGAGTTCGTGCTCGGTTCCACCTACGAAACTGTCAGCCTGGCCGACGACATTGCCGCGCGCCTCGAGGGGAAGTCATCCCTGGGGCGGCTTGGGCTGCTGACGCACTCTACGGCCGGCTTCATTGACCCAGGTTTCTCGGGTCACGTGACCTTGGAGCTCTCCAACGTTGCCACGTTGCCCATCAAGCTGTGGCCGGGCATGAAGATCGGCCAGCTGTGCTTCTTCCGTCTGACGTCCTCCGCTGAGCACCCCTACGGTTCCGGTGAGTACGGCAACCGCTACCAAGGCCAGCGTGGACCCACTGCCAGCCGCAGCCACCAGAACTTCCACCGGACGTCCATTTAGCGTCTTCTGGCGTGCCGCCGAGGGGTTAGCTCCCCGGGCTCTGGGTGTGTCTTTGGGGTGAGATCCCGCCCCCTCGGCGGAGGGTGACGTGCTTGCTACGCGGGTGCGCGTTCCGGCGTGCGGGGTGGTGCTCCCGGAGTTTTTCGGATGGCCTTGACCACTGGCTCCACAAAGCGGGCCGCAAGCGGGCCGAGGATGGCCATGATGAGTACGTAAGCGGTAGCGAGGGCTGCAAGTTCGTCGGGCACTGCCCCGGAAGCAACAGCCAGCCCTGCGATGACTATGGAGAACTCACCGCGGGCGATCAACGCAGCTCCTGCGCGGAAGCGGCCCGGCACAGCGATGCCCGCGCGCTTGGCGGCCCAAATTCCTGTGAGCATCTTGGTTGCGGCGGTGACGAATGCCAGCACCAGCGCCCATCCAAGGACCGGGGGAATGGAGGTGGGGTCCGTGTTGAGTCCAAACGCCACGAAGAAGATGGCAGCAAAAAGATCCCGCAAAGGTTCGAGTATCCTGGTGGCGTTGTGGGCCGTCGCACCGGAGATAGCGATGCCCAACATGAACGCACCCACTGCGGCGGAGACTTGCAGGGCAGATGCAATGCCCGCCACGAGGAGAGCCAGGCCAAGCACGTTGAGGAGGAAGACCTCCGAGTTCTCGCTGTGCACTGCTTGCGAGACCCGGTGGCCGTGCTTGAGCGCAATCACCAGAACCACCGTGACCACGGCCAGGGCAATTCCCACCGTTTGCAGTCCGCCAAGGAATCCCACACCGGCAAGGATGGCGGTCAGGATGGGCAGGTAAATGGCCATGGCCAGGTCTTCAAAGACCAGGATGGAAAGCACAACGGGCGTCTCGCGGTTACCGATTCGGCCGAGGTCGGTGATCACCTTCGCGGCGATGCCGGACGATGAGATATAGGTGACGCCACCCATGACGATTGCACCCACGAGTCCCCATCCCAAAAGCACGGCCAATCCGGCGCCCGGCAGGAAGTTGAGGACAAAGTCCATGACGCCGGCCTGCCACGATCTTCGAAGACCTGTAACAAGCTCCGACGCCGTATATTCCAGTCCGAGCATCAGCAGCAGGAGGATGACGCCGATTTCTCCCGAGAGATGGGCGAACTCGTGCATGCCATCGAGTTTGACGAACCCGCCGGCTCCGAAAGCCAAGCCCCCCACCAAGTAGAGGGGAATGGGGGACATGCCTATTCGGCCCGCTAGTCGAGCCAGGAGACCGAGGCAGAAGACGACGGCCCCCAGTTCAACGAGGGCTAATGCAAGCGGATCCATCCCGGTCAGCCGTTGCGGAGGATGTCGGCTGCCGAGTCAAGACCTTCCTGCGTGCCGACCGCTACGAGCAAATCGCCGGTGTGAAGTACGACGTCGGGAGCCGGCGACGGGACCACCTCGCCTTCGCGCATGATCGCCACGATGGAGACACCGCTGCGTGTGCGGATCTGCGCTTTGCCCATGGGTTGGTTCACGAAGGGCGACTCCGGTGTGATGGAGAACTGGCGGGTGACGATGCCCGGTATCTCGCGATGCTCCTCGGCCAAGCGCATGGCAATGTGTTGCCCGCCCAGGAGGTTACCTAATGTGGAAGCCTCGTCGGCTGTCAAAGGGATGGATGCCTGGCAGGTGTCAGGATCATCCCAGGTGGACACGAAAAGCTCTGTCTCGCCCTCTCGAAGTTCCACGACACCGATGCGACGGCCCGAGGCCGTGACGAAATCCTTACGGACCCCGAGGCCTGGGAGTTCAGTCTCATCCACGTTCATAGCTTCACCCTAACTCTGTTGTACGGGTCCGGTACGGCGTTCATGCCCAACCGGCCCTATGTAGTTAACGCTCGGGGACCACGGCTATTTCCACTTGGGCCGGCGGCTTCACCGGGAGGATCACCAAGAGGCCCGCGAGCAGCACCACCATGATTCCCAGGATGCCCCAGCGTTGGGCTTCACCTTCTGCAACAAGCGGCGAGGCAATGGTGATGCACAGGGTGAAAAGTGTGGGGGCGAGGAAGCTGACTGCCCTGCCAGTTGTGGCGTAAAGCCCGAACAGTTCACCGGATTCCCCGGCCGGGGCCAGCCTTGCCAGGTACGCCCGTGATGACGATTGGGCTGGTCCCACGAATAAGCAGAGCATCAGACCGAAGACCCAGAACGTGGTGGTCCCGGGCCAATCATTTCCGAAGAAGACGTAGTCCCCATTGCCGAGAACCAGGATGGCTGTGCCCGCGATGAGGAGGCCAACCAAGGAAAGGATAATGACTGACTTGGGTCCGATCCTGTCATCCAGGAAGCCTCCGACGATGGCACCGACAGCCGCTACAACGTTGCCGAAGATGGCGAAGAAGATGACGTCCTTGAGTTCAAATCCGAAAGTACCGGCGGCGATGACGCCGCCGAAGGTAAACACGGCCGCGAGGCCGTCGCGGAAGATCGCACTGGATAGCAGGAAGTAGATGGTGTGGGGACTGGTCTTGTAGATCGCGCTGATGCGGCGGAACAGAAGTTTGTAGGAGTCCACAAAACCCAGGGATGTGGTGTTTCGCCTCGCGGAAACTTCCGGAACCGCGAACATCACGGGAAGTGCAAAGATGAAGAACCATAGGGCGGAGAAGATGGCAACGAGCCGAATGTTCAGTGAGTCCTGCGTTGACGAGCCGAACCAGTCGAAGGAAGGCTGGACAAACAACTGCAGGACAAGGAGGAGCGCCACGATTCCTCCGAGGTACCCCATAGCCCAGCCAAAGCCACTGACCCTGCCAATGTTCTTGGGGGTTGAGATCTGGGCCAGCATGGCGTTGTAGTTCACGCCTGCAAACTCGAAGAAGATGTTGCCCAGAGCGATCAGGCAGACGCCCAGGAGCAGGAATTCCGGCCTCGGGAAAACGAAGAAGCACAGCGCAGTCAGGACGGCTGTGGCGGTCGTGTTGACTCCAAGCCAGAGCTTGCGGCGCCCTCCGGCATCTGAACGTTGGCCCGTGACGGGAGCAAACAGTGCAATAGCTAGGCCCGCAATTGCCAGCGCGGCACCGAGGGCTGCCGAGGCAGCGTCCTCACCTCCGAAGGCATTAGACGTCAAATACACGGTGAAAACGAAGGTGGTCATGACCGCTTGAAAGGCAGCTGATCCCCAGTCCCAGGATGCCCAAGCGAGGATTTGTGCCTTTTTGGAGGCAACAGGTCCCGAGGCAAGCTCGGACGTCGGATGGGAGGCTTCGGGAACTGCGGCCGCGTTCATAGCTTGAATGCTATAGGGGGTAGGGATATCGGTGGGCACATGACAGACCGGTATGTGGACAACGTGGCTTTAAGCCGTCCGCGCAGACGGGTTCCGATGCCGAAAACTGTCGGTCCGCCTTGATAAACTGGGTAAACCGAACCCAACGTATGACCGCCTGCTCCAACTTTTGACAATATGTTCCTGACTTTGCGGAGATAACAGTGATCACAGTTCTCGCCATCACCTTTGTAGCGGCAACTGTGGCGCCCTTGATCTTCCGCAAACTGGGCAGAAATGCGTTCTACGCCCTCGCGGCTGTTCCTGCGGGCGCCTTTGTTTGGCTGGTCTTCCAGTACGAGGCCGCATATTCCGGTGGAGGAATGGAAGAAATCCTTCCATGGATCCCCACCCTTAAGCTCGAGCTCGCTTTCCGTATGGATCCCCTGGCGTGGGTGATGTCGCTCCTGATCCTCGGCGTTGGATCTTTGGTGCTGATTTATTGCGCCCGCTACTTCAAAAACAAGGACGCGGATCTGGGCGGATTCGGAGCTCAACTCCTGGCCTTTGCCGGCGCGATGTTCGGTTTGGTGACCTCCGATGACCTGCTGATGCTGTTCATCTTCTGGGAACTCACCACCATCCTGTCCTACCTGCTGATCGGCTATGCGCGCACCCGTTTGGCTGCACGCCGTTCGGCGCTCCAAGCACTCATGGTCACCACAGCTGGTGGTTTGGCCATGCTCGTGGGCCTCATCGTCTTGGGCCAGGCTGCAGGAACATACCGGATTTCAGAGATTTTGGACCAAGCCGGGACGCTCATGAGCGGAGCGATGCAAGGAGCGGTGGCTGCCGCCGTCGTACTTGTCCTTGCCGGTGCGGTGACTAAATCGGCGCTTGTTCCGTTCCACTTCTGGCTGCCGGGCGCCATGGCGGCTCCCACACCTGTCAGCGCGTACTTGCACGCGGCAGCGATGGTCAAGGCTGGCATCTATATTGTGGCGCGTCTGGCTCCGGGATTTTCGACGTCGGAGTTCTGGCTTCCCGTGGTTCTCGGCCTGGGCCTGGCCACCATGCTGGTAGGTGGCTACCGTGCGCTTCGCCAAACCGACATCAAACTCATTCTCGCCTATGGCACCGTCAGCCAGCTCGGGTTCCTCACCATGGTGGTAGGCCTGGGCCGACCGGATGCTGCCCTCGCGGGACTGGGTCTGCTGCTGGCCCACGGCCTGTTCAAAGCGGCTCTCTTCTTGGTGGTGGGCATCATTGACCACCAATCCGGAACGCGCGATATCCGCAAGCTTTCCGGGGTTTTCCGTTCTTCGCGTGCCCTCGGAGTGGTGGCCGGTATTGCCGCCGCGTCCATGGCCGGCGTGCCGCCGTTAGCTGGTTTCGTGGCCAAGGAATCGGTATTTGAGGCCTTCGTCCACTACGGCACCGGCGATCATGCTCCGGTGTGGGGCATCTGGATCCTGGTTGGGCTGGTCATCGGTTCCATCCTCACTTTCGCCTACAGCGCCCGCTTCATGTGGGGTGCGTTCGCCGTCAAGCCCGGCGTGGAGCCCACGCCTTTCAAGCCCATCAAGCCCGCTTTCCTGGCCGCACCGGCGATCTTGAGCCTCCTGACCATCGCTTACGGTGTATGGCCGGCACCCGTGGACACGTGGATCCAGCCTTACGCAGCGCTATTCGCTGACGGCGCGGACGCGGTCGACGCCGGACACTTGGCTTTGTGGCATGGCATCACCCCTGCTTTGGGGCTGACAGCGATAACTTTCGCGGCAGGCGCCGCGATGTTCTACGGACGCAACCTCGTCTCCCGGGCACAAAGCGTGGTTCCGGACTGGGTGGATGGCGACCGCGCGTACCAGAACACCATTGGCGCCCTGGACGATATTGCCGTCTGGGTTACCGGCCGCACACAGCGTGGTTCGTTGTACTTCTATCTGGCAGTAATTCTGACTGTAGCGTTCGCTGTGCCGGCCACCGCCTTGATCATGGCCAACAAGCCCCTGCCGGACGGCATCTACCTCATTGATCCGAACTCCCCGCTGCAGATCGTGGCCGGAATCGGGATCGTGGTGGGTGCCCTGGCTGCGGTCCGGGCCAACAAGCGCTTCCTTGCGGTCCTCATGGTGTCAGTAACCGGCTACGGCATCGCCCTGATGTTCGCGTTGCAAGGTGCTCCGGACCTTGCCTTGACCCAGATGCTCGTGGAAACCATCGTGCTGGTGGCCTTTGTGCTCGCCATGCGCAGCCTGCCCGCTGAGCTAAGGGACCGGACCGGTGGCAGGCTCCGGGTGATCCGAGTGATCATTGGCGCAGCCTTCGGTATCACCATGATCTTCGTGGCCATCTACGCCATGGGGGCGCGCGTTGCCACCCCCATCTCACTCGATTTCCCACGACTGGCCTATGAAGGTGGCGGGGGTCTGAACGTGGTCAACGTGACTCTCGTGGACATTCGGGCCTGGGACACTTTCGGGGAAATCTCCGTGTTGGCCATTGCAGCTACGGGTGTTGCCAGCCTGATCTTCGTCCGCAGCCGCGGCGATCGCATCAAGACATCCGAAGCCGTGCCTGAAGGCAGTGTGGGGCGCCGCACCGGTGTCGACCGTGATTCGCACGACGGAGCCGCCCTGGCCGTCGCCAAGAAGTTCACCGACGTCACGCGAGATGCCTGGCTGGTGGCGGGACGCACGCTGGCGCCGGAGCGACGCTCGATCATCTTTGAAGTAGTGACCAGGCTGATTTTCCACTCGATGATCGTCTTTTCCATCTACCTTCTCCTGGCCGGACACAACTTACCGGGCGGCGGCTTCGCGGGCGGTCTCACCGCCGGCCTAGCCCTCACCATCCGGTACTTGGCCGGTGGCCGGTTCGAGTTGAGCGAGGCAGCGACCATCAGTGCCGGCACCCTTCTGGGGACGGGACTTGCCACCGCGGCAGCCTCCGGTGTGGTTCCACTCTTCCTGGGAGGACAGGTGTTCCAGAGCGCGATCATCGAGTTCTGGCTGCCCGTCTTTGGTGACGTCAAGTTCGTCACGTCCACGATCTTCGACATCGGCGTGTACATCGTGGTGGTGGGGTTGGCGCTGGATGTCCTCCGCAGCCTCGGCGCCGAAATCGACGAGCACTTCGAAGGCAAAGGCGCGCCGCTCGCGGATGAAGATGCCGCCGAGCATCCCGAACTTGCCCACGAAGCCGCTGAATCCGCTGCGCTCGGGAAGGGTAACGCATGAGCATCAACCTGACCCTGCTGATCGTCATGGGCGTGCTGTACGCCTGCGGTATCTACCTAATCCTGGAACGCAGTCTGACCCGAGTGCTGTTGGGTTTGATGCTGCTGGCCAACGCAACCAACATTCTCATCCTGAGCACCGGAGGGTATGCAGGCCTTGCGCCGCTGTTCAGCAAGGAAACGGCCCCGGAGGCATACAGTGATCCTCTGCCGCAGGCACTGATCCTGACGTCGATTGTCATTTCCTTCGCGGTGACGGCCTTCATGTTGGGCATTATTTACCGCACGTGGGTCCTGGCTCGTCAGGATGAGATCCAGGATGACCTTGAAGACGTTCGCGTGGCGAAGACGCCGAGCTTCGATGCGGAGGACGATGCCATCGTGCCGCTGGAAACCTCGGAATTCGCGGTCACTCCTGCCAGCCCGGCGGATCGTGACAAACCGGACGCCACAGAGACCCCCAACACGGCAACAACCCGGGAAGGAGGCAGCGCGTGAATCTCGCGAACCTGTCGCCGCTAGCTGTCCTCCTACCAATTCTGGGTGCTGCCCTGGCGTTCTTGCTGATCCGCCATCAAAGCGCGCAGCGGGTGGTGAGCATTGGCATTCTCAGTGCAACCCTTCTGCTCGAGTGCCTGCTCCTGATCTCCGTATGGGATGGGGGCACCACCTCGGTCACTTTGGGCGGATGGCTGCCACCGTGGGGTGTGGTCCTGGTAGTGGACCAGTTCTCCTCGCTCATGCTGGTGGTCTCCACCGTGGTGAGCCTTGCGGTGCTCATCTACGCAACGGGTCAGGGTATGGCCGACGGTGACCAGGAAGCCCCGGTCTCAATCTTCCACCCCACCTATCTGATCCTGGTGGCTGGCGTGTCCAACGCCTTCCTCACCGGTGACCTCTTCAACCTCTATGTCGGTTTCGAGATCCTGCTGACAGCAAGCTACGTGCTGATGACGCTGGGCGGAACGGGGCCGCGTATCCGGGCCGGTGTTACGTATGTGGTGGTTTCCGTGGTCTCGTCCGTACTGTTCCTCATTGCGATCGCCATGATCTACGGAGCCACGGGAACCATCACCATGGCGGACCTGGCCATCAAGCTGGCCGAGCTGGACCAGGGCACCCAGAACCTCCTGCATGTGATGCTGTTGGTGGCGTTCGGCATCAAGGCTGCAGTCTTCCCACTGTCTTTCTGGCTTCCTGACTCCTATCCAACTGCTCCCGCCCCAGTCACCGCCGTGTTCGCAGGATTGCTGACAAAGGTGGGTGTCTACGCGATGGTCCGGACAGAGACGCTCTTATTCCCAGGGGACACGCTGAACGTCCCACTGATGGTGGTGGCGCTATTGACCATGATTGTCGGAATTCTGGGTGCCATGGCCCAGAGCGACATTAAACGTCTGCTGTCCTTTACCTTGGTGAGCCACATCGGTTACATGGTGTTTGGCCTGGCCATGAGCTCAGTGGCAGGTTTGGGCGCCGCGGTCTTCTACGTAGCCCACCACATCACCGTCCAGACCAGTTTGTTCCTGGTCACCGGCCTCATTGAGCGGCGTGGTGGCAGCTCGTCCATAGACCGCTTGGGTGGCTTGGCCAAGCTCTCCCCGCTGCTGGCCTTGTTGTTCTTTATCCCCGCGATGAACCTGGCGGGCATTCCGCCGTTCTCCGGCTTCCTGGGAAAGCTGGGGTTGTTGCAAGCAGGTGTGGAGCTGGGGACGCCGTTGGCGATCACGTTGGTGGTGGGCGGCGTGGTCACCAGCCTGCTGACACTGCTGGCGATCGCCCGTGTCTGGAACAGGGCGTTCTGGCGCAGGCCCGAGGACGCTGAGTATCCGGACCCCGTGCTAAAAACGCCCGGGAACGTGGGAGTACTTCCACGGACCATGGTGGGATCCACAGCTGGACTGGTGGTGTTCGGCGTGGCACTGACCGTCTTTGCAGGCCCGTTGTTCAAGGTCGCTGACGGCTCCGCAGGAATCATGCTGGACCGTTCGGCCTATATTCACTCGGTCCTCGGAGATTCGGTTGTGGTGCCGCCGCTGGTTCGAAGGGATGACGTGCAGACGGGGGATGCCAAATGAGCCGTAAACCGATCTCGTTCCGCACGGAACTGCCGCTGCTCATCTGGTTGGTGATCGTATGGGGTGCCCTGTGGCGGGACTTCAGCCCCGGGAATCTCCTGTTCGGCGCCTTGATTGCCGTGCTGGTGGCCAAGTTCTTCTACCTTCCGCCCGTCGAGCTCAGCGGCAGGTTCAACATTCTTCGCGCCATTCCCTTTGCGCTGATGTTCCTCGCCAAAGTGGTGGCAGCGAGCTTCCTGGTGCTGTACCTGGCTGTCGCAAAAGGGCCCAAGGTCCGCAGCGCCGTCGTCGCCGTTCCGTTGCGGAGCCATTCCGACCTCATGGTGACGGCCACCGGCCACGTGATCTCGTTGATCCCAGGCTCCCTGGTGGTGGAGGTGGACCGCTCCACTTCCACGCTGTACCTGCACGCACTGAACATTTATGAAGAGGCGGATATCGACAAAATTCGTCAGGAAACCCAAGACATCGAAGCAGGATTGATCCGCATTATGGGTACACGCGAAGAAGTCGAGGCGCTCAAGGCCGAAGAACGGCCAGGGCTGGAAGGGGCGGCGCTGTGAAGGAAGTAGTTCTGGTGGTTACCGCCGTCATCCTCAGCCTGGCGGCCGCAGGTGCGATTGTCCGCATCGCCGTCGGTCCGTCCCTTCTGGACCGTGTTCTGGCATCAGATGTTTTGCTGGCCATCCTGGGCGCTGCCTTGGCGATCGATATGGCGCTGAACAAGCACCTGAACAACCTGATGCTGCTGGTGGCTCTGGCAGTGATCGGGTTTATTGGCTCGGTGACCGTTGCCCGGTTTGTGGCCGAGCGAAGGGAACAGAGCAATGAATCCTGACGCTTCGGGCCTTGACTTCGTCGTTGATGCTGTCACCGCCGTGTTCCTGGTGGTGGGCGCGCTGATGTCCCTGGGCGCAGCCATTGGCTTGTTGAGGTTCCCGGACCTCATGAGCCGCATGCACGCAGCCACCAAACCGCAGGTCCTGGGTCTGTTCCTCATGCTGGCCGCGATCGGACTTCAGATGCGGACATGGTGGGTGTGGCCGGTTCTGTTGGTGGCATGGATCTTCCAGCTCCTCACAGCACCAGTGTCAGCGCACATGGTTGGCCGTTCCGCCTACCGCACCAAACATGGACACCGGGAGAAGCTCACCAAGGATGAACTGGAGGCCGTGGTCCAAAGGGCGGCTGCCGGCCAGGAACCGCGGAGCGACAGCTAGCAGCAGCGACAACGAACGCCGGGATCACCTGCAGGTGATCCCGGCGTCGTGGTTTGGATGCCTAGACGATGTCGTGGCTCTTGGCGAAGCGCGCGATGGCCCGCTGGGTGCCCCGGCTCGCCAGGACCTGGATGAGCGTGCTGACAAAGGCGGAGATCAAAGCGAAGGTCAAGGCCGAGCGCAGGCTGGTTTCTGCGTCGTCATGACCCAGGGGCGGCTTGTTGCCTGTTGCCTTTTCCCACCCTTTGTTGACGAGTTTGGTGCCCACGAAGCCTGCCCCGAGGCTTACTCCGGCACCGATCAGCTTAAAGAAGAGGTTCATGTCCCCAGCCTAGCTGGCTGCGCCCACCGCACGCGTTAGCGACGGTTTTCCCGCTCCTTAAGGAACGCTGCCATGGAGCCCACCGGCGCCAGCACCGGGACGACGCTGTGCTCGGCCGTCCAAACCTGGTCAACTGTTCCGAACCCGGCAAGTTCCTTGAGGAGGTAATAGGTTGGCGGCATCAACTTCAAAGTGCCGGCCGCTTCCGCTGCAAGAATCTCCGCCACAGGCATCCACAATGATTGCCAAGCCTCGGTTGTTTGGTGCTGGGGCGTAGCACCAGCTGTTGGCTTGGCGATGTAGAAGAAGGTGTCGAAGCGCTTGGGCATGTCTGTGGGCGTGATCCAGTTGGCCCACGGGCGGAGGTGTCCGGCTTCGATGGTGAGCCCGGCCTCCTCCTGAACTTCGCGGATGGCCGCAGTGAGTATTGTCCCGGCATTTCTCACGGCTTCGGCAGGATTCGCACCCACGGAGCTCTGGTTCCACTCGGACGCGTGGCGTTGAAGCAATTCCGCCGGGTAGTCCCACCCGGACCCGTCCGCGGAGTCCACACGTCCTCCCGGGAAGACCACCATTCCGGCAGCGAAATCCATGGTGCTGACCCTGTGCTGGACGAAGGCTTCGAGCCCGGCAGGGGCATCTCGGAGCAGGATGACGCTTGCGGCCAGACGTGGTTGGGGCACAGCGCTATGGGTGGTGGGAAGGTCCGTCATGAAGTGTGCCCCTTTGCCGCGGTGAAGTCTGCTGGTTCATTCTCTCAGGTCCCGTTGTGTGGCCCGGTGTGCA
>NZ_SDXQ01000017.1:85589-104826 GCF_006964045.1 Arthrobacter sp. TS-15
GAGTGGGCCTCGCAACGCGCGCGGGGTTCAGCACTGTGCTCTACCGCGGCTGATTGTGACTGAATGCCGGCCAACGGACCAGCGCCCGCCGCGGACTCAGGTGTAAACTGAACCAGCCCATCAGGGCAGATTTGATAACGACAGGGGAGCGCCGCCGTCGGACTCTGCAGAGATGTAGGAGACGCGAGGGCGCTGAGAGTGCGGATAGCCGCAGACCCTCGAACCTGATCCGGTTAGTACCGGCGCAAGGGAGTCGAGCTTCTCAGAGTGTCCGGATCCGGGCGGCGCAGGCCAGCTGGATGACGGGTAGCACTTTCCCCTCCTGTAACCTCAGGAGGCAGAAAATGACCACGGTAAACGTGAAGAAGACCAGTTATAACTGGCGTGTTGTAGACATTGTTGTGGCGGCTTTGATCGCCATTGCCGGTGGCGTGATTTTCTGGGCATGGTCCCAGGGCGCCGCACTGGTCTCCATCCCCATGAATGCGACGTATCCGCCGCTCACCGGTCTGATCGCCGGCGGCTGGATGATCCCCGCGGTCCTGGGCATGCTCATTATCCGCAAGCCGGGTGCAGCGCTGTTCTGCGAGGCTGTTGCCGCCACGGGTGAGCTCATCATGGGTTCGCAGTACGGCACCACGGTGCTCATCTCCGGCATTTTGCAGGGCCTGGGCGCCGAACTCATCTTCGCGGCGTTCCGGTACAAGAAGTTCAACCTGCCCACTGCTCTCCTTGCGGGCGCCGGCGCGGGCCTGTTCTGCGGCTTGAACGACTCCTTCCTTCCCTGGGGCTGGAACATCGCTTACGAGGCCATCGACAAGCTGGCCTACATCACCTTCACCACGATCTCCGGGGCGATCATCGCGGGCGCACTCTCGTGGATTGCGACGCGCGGGCTGGCCAAGACCGGGGTGCTGAGCTCCTTTGCCTCGCGCAAGGCCGCTTCGGAGCCAGTCTTCAACTGATGTCCGCCACACTTAGCGGCGCGGTGCAGCCTGCTGCCATCTCCGCCGAGGGCTGGGGGTGGCGGCATGCAGGCCGGGCCCAAGCTGCCATTGAGGGCCTGGACCTTCGGATTGAACCGGGGGAGCGCGTGCTGCTGCTGGGTCCTTCGGGTGCGGGCAAGTCCACGCTCCTGCATGCCCTTGCCGGGGTTCTGGGGGACGAGGAAGACGACTCGGATGAGACCGGCTCCCTGCTGATTGACGGCGTCGCGCCCCGCGAGCAGCGTGGCCGGGCCGGGCTGATGCAGCAGGACCCTGAGACGCAGGTGGTCCTCTCGCGCGTGGGTGACGACGTCGCCTTCGGCGCGGAGAACCTCGCCGTCCCAAGGGACGAGATCTGGGAACGCGTCCATGAAGCGCTCGACGACGTGGGGTTGCGTACCGCGGCAGGCGGCGGTTTGGCGTTGGATCACCCGACGGCGGCACTCTCCGGTGGACAGAAGCAGCGCCTGGCGCTGGCCGGCATTTTGGCGATGCGACCCGGCCTGATCCTGCTGGACGAACCAACAGCAAACTTGGACCCGGCGGGCGTTCTGGAGGTCCGGGATGCGGTAGGGCGGTGCCTGGACAAGACCGGCGCCACCCTTGTTGTGGTGGAACACCGAGTGTCCGTGTGGAAGGACCTGGTGGACCGGATTGTGGTCCTGCAGCCAGGGTCAACAAAGGCGGCGGGCTCGGACGGCTTGGGAGCGGGCCGGGCTACAGGGGGCGTCCTCTTGGACGGGCCGCCGGACCAGGTACTTTCTGAAGCCCGCACCATGCTGATGTCAGCCGGCGTCTGGGTGCCGGGATATGTTCCGGCGACCCGGGAACGGCGGAATGATCCCCACGCCGAACCCCACACCGCGCAGCTCCTCCTCGCGGCGCAGGACCTCGCAGTTTCCCGGGAAAAGCCACGACGCAAGAGGTTCAAGACCATCCCACCCGTGCCGGTTCAAACGGGCATCAGTGCACAGGTCAGGGCAGGCCAAGCGCTGACCGTCACGGGTCCGAACGGTGCCGGCAAATCCACTTTCGCGCTCACGTTGGCCGGCCTTCTTGCGCCGGTGGACGGCAAGGTCAGTGCCGCCGTCGACCTTTCCCAGGGTGCCGGTATTGACCCGTACAAGTGGAAAGCCGAGCAGTTGATCTCCCGCATTGGGACGGTTTTCCAGGAACCTGAGCACCAGTTCGTCACAGGCAACGTCCTGGATGAGCTCATGTTTGGTCCAAAGCATCTTGGCCACGGCGAGGAACGCGTGGATGAACTGCTGGAGCGGTTGCGGTTGACGCACTTGGTGGATGCCAACCCGTACACGTTGTCCGGCGGGGAGAAGCGGCGGCTCTCGGTGGCCACGGTGCTCGCGGCCCATCCGAAAGTGCTTGTCCTGGACGAGCCCACGTTCGGTCAGGACGCCAACACCTGGGCAGAACTGGCGTCGTTCCTTTCCGAGCTGCTGGACGCTGGAACCGCGGTGGTCTCCGTGACCCACGATCAGGAATTCAGTGCCGTACTCGGCGGAGCGGAATTGCGGCTCGGCCCGGTCCAACAGGGTGAAGCCACACGTCAGGAAGCGGGTGCAGCATGAGGGACGCCTTGAACCTGCGCGGGAACCATGCCCTCCTGACCAAAGCCAACCCGTTGGCCAAGTTCGTATCCGTTTTCCTGATTTCCTTGGTGCTGGCCCTGTCCATCGACTGGGTCTCGGCCTCCACAGCACTGGTTGCGGAACTGGCGCTCTTTCCACTGGCCGGACTCACTCTCAGGCTTCTGTGGCAGCGGGCCTGGCCCCTGATCATCGCGGCAGCGATCGGCGGCTGGAGCACCGCGATTGTGGCGGCGGACAGCGGAGCTGTGCTGCTCGACGTCGGACTCTGGTCCATCAGTGAAGGTTCCCTGGAGCTGGGGCTGGGTTTCATGCTGCGCGGTTTGGCGATTGCGTTGCCGGCCATTCTCCTGATGACCTGCACCGATCCCACCGACTTGGCTGATGCCTTGGCGCAGAAAGCAAAGCTGCCGCACCGGTTCGTCCTGGGGTCCCTCGCGGCGATGAGGCTGGTGGGGCTCATGGCCGAGGAATGGCAGACCATTGGCATGGCCCGCCGCGCCCGTGGGGTGGGTTCACAAGGCAGCCCGTTCCAACGCCTGAAAGCAACCCTCGGCCAGAGCTTCGGGCTCCTAGTCCAAGCTGTTCGCAGGGCTTCCCGGCTGGCTGTGACTATGGAAGCACGCGGTTTCGGCGGGGGCCGGCGGACGTGGGCGCGCGAATCTACGTACTCGCTGTTGGATGCGTGGGTGGTCCTTGGCGGACTGATGATCGCCGCCGGTGCGGTGCTGACGGCCGTTGGAGCGGGAACTTGGAGTTTCGTCTGGCGCTAGCGCTGGAGGCGTTGGTGAGCTGGGCACCAAGCGTGCCGCCGGTAGCGTTGGGGGCCGCCGGCGGCACTTTTTGTCCTCCCTACGCGGGCTCAGAGAGCCTGCTGCTCCTGGATTTCATCGAAGCCTGCGCGGGTCAGGAACCCCAACTGGGCTTCCTTCTCAGCGAGCTGAATGATGGGACCCAACTCAAAGCACGTCGCTTCCAGGCGCCGCAGGGCCTTGGCGTTGCGGGAGTCAGGCTCCACCACAATCCGATCCTTCCCGGGTAGGGAAAACATGTACTTGATCAGCGACGTGCCCAGCCGGGGGGTGAAATGTGGAATGGGTCGTGTGGCGGGGGCCAGGAGCAGGTGCATGCCGATGTCTGCCTCGCGGGCGGGGTATGCCTCACCCACGGGATCGTGCAGGGGCTCGTAGGTCTGGAAGAGGGCCAGTGGCTCCCCGTCAAGGAGGGCCAGGAAGGCGTGGTGGGTCTCCAACGAGTCCAGGAAGTCGTAGATCCCTTGGACTTCGTCCCTGGAGTTTTCCGTCATTCCCCAGAACTTGGCGCGGGGCTGGGTGACCCACTCGAAGATGAAGTCGATGTCCTCGGCAGGAACCAGCGGGACAAGCCGCAATGCGCCCCACCCCTCGAGGTCTTCAGCGTAAACGGTGGTGCGGACAGAGAAGTCCTGGGTGGTGGTGGTCATGGCTTCCTTCGGGGCTGATGCGGTCTGATGCGGGGATGCTGGCGGATGTGGGGTCACGAGAGGGACGGAACGGGCTGGTCAGGGATGATCTTTGGCCAACGAAGGCCAGTCAGTGACCACTGGGGCGAGTTGACCAGCGGTCCAGAGCGGCAGCTGATCGGCGAAGTGCCGGTGACCTGGCGAGCCGGAAGCACCGAAAGGCACAATCCAACGGCTGTTACGCCGATCAGCCAGGTCCCAGACGTAGCGGGCCACGGGCCCACGGAAGCTTCGGTCTTCGACACCGGGCAGGCTCTCGGTGCACAGGACGCACCCGGTGTCTCCGCTGAGCTCTGAGGTGGGCGCCGATGACGCGAGCGGTCCGGGGAGGACATGGACGGCCATAAGTTTGTGCCGGTCACCCCAGGCGGCTCCGTCCAGCAAAGCCTCCTCCAAAGCAGCAACCTCGAGCGCTGCCGCAGCTTCCACTCCAACGTTGATGCCCAGTTCGGAGCCACGCGCCAGCAGGGTCTCCAAGGCGAATCCAATGCGGGATGCCTCGGATAACCAAGGCCCGAACAATGCTGAGTAACCAGTGGGCTCATTCAGGGGTGCCAACGCGGAATGCCGTGCCAGTCGCTGGACGATAGCTCCGCGCCACGCTGCAAAGACCGCAGCTTGGTGGCTGCCGGCATCCATCAGTCCATCCCACGTCAACAACAGCGCACGCAGGTCCTTGGCCTCCCTGGACAGTTCCTGGGTGTCAAGGCCGGAGAGCGTTGACCGGAACAACGGCCACGGACCCAGCAGAGTGTCCGTGTGGATGGCCTGCATGGCGTCCACGGATAACGGACCGGCGGTCGACTCCAGCAACTGCCGGATGCGGAGGGCCCGATGCGCGGGCGCGAACTCCATGGCCACCATGTCACCGCCGCCAGCTTCGCGGTCGTTCGCGCTGACCATAAACCTCTGGACCTCGGTGCGGGGCAGGACCACGCACTGTCCCTCCCACTCGTGGCGGGCCGAGAGGGCCGGGACGGGCAATCGCCGGTTGGCCGGATTCCGTTGCGGAACCAACCCGGCGACGAAATGCCGTACGGACCCGGAAACGTCGGCGGCCACTACGCTGTTGACGGGCTCCACCCACGCATCGAAGGCGGCTTCCACGTCGGAAACGCTCCGGCTCCGCAGCAGCGGCAGGAGGGCCTCGAAACCCAACCGCCCCTCGACCCTGGCCGGGAAACGCAAACTCAGTGCGCCGCCGTCGGGCGTTTCAGAGATGACCGGGCCGCGCGCGGTTTCAATAATTTCAACGGCCACTGTCTCACCGTCGCGGACGGTGATGGTTTCGGAACTCACGACGACGGGCTCCCAGCCTTCCGCTCCGCGCGCCTCGATGCGATCACCGAAGGTGTCGCTGATCCGTCGCAGCTCCTCCACGAAGAGGTCCTGGTAATCGGCCATGGCGTTGGTGATCGCCCAGGCGGTGTTGCCGGTGTGGGCGAAATGGGGGAGGCCGGGAACTCCTGGGAACGCGAATCCGAACGCGTCGAACTCGGGGCAGGCCAGCCGTACCTGTTGGTAGACGCCGGGGAGTTCCATGAGGCGGTGGGGGTCGCCGGCTATCAGCGGCAGGCCGCTGGCCGTCGTCGAGCCGTGGGCCGCCCACGCGTTACTGCCTGACCAGACGGGTGCCTCGATGCTGAACAGGCTGACGGCGTGGTCGCCGAGTGTCCTCGCGACGTGTGCCCGGAACAGTTTGTTGGGGAAGGTGGAGAAGAGGATGTGGTGCACCAGGAAGACGCCCAGCGGGGTCCATGGATTCCACGGCTCGGGTTCGCTGCCGGACTCGTCAAACTCGGCTCCGCCCCGATGCCCGTCCGTCAGGGCTTGATTGATGCCTGCCACGTACTGTCCGCACCAGCGTTGAGTGCCTGCGTCGAGGTTTTCGAAGCAGCGGCGCGCGGTGTCATCCAGCCGCGCCTGGCGGGCAAAACGGTCCCAGACCACTGCGTCTGCACCCAGTACCTCGGCTGTGCGGCCTTCCGAGCGCCACCGTTCCAGCTCGATCTGCCAGGAGCGGTCCGTGGCCGCATTCATGCCTTGCAGAAAGGCAAGTTCGTCTGGGGAATCAGCCCATAAATGCGGGATTCCCCACTGATCCCGGTACGTTCCGGGGCCGCCTGCCGGGGCGGGTTGCTGCGTTGGGGCAGGCGTCATAATCTTAGGCCGCTTTCGAGCTTAGGTTAGGCTTACTTAAGCTCAAGATAAATGGCTTTGGCCCCGTTCACAAATCGTGGACATTCGTGAAGGAGTGTTGCTTGAAGCGCAATTGGGAAGGTGTCGTCCTCAAAGTCATGGGCGCCAAGGACTTCACCCTGGAAGTCACGGGGAGCGAAGAAATCACCCCGGACTTCCTCCGTGTGCACGTGCGGGACGGCGGACTCCTGGAGCGCAGCGGTATCCATCCCACCATGTGGATCCGGCTCTGGTTCAACGACTCCGGCAAGGCCCACCAGCGCGCCTACACCTTGGTCAACGCCTCCCCTGCGGACGGTACGTTCAGCATGGACTTCGCGATGCATCACGGCGTTGCTGCGGATTGGGCGCGCTCAGTGCAGCCCGGCGACACCATTGATGCCACCGTCCAAGGCAGCTCCTTCACGTTCCCGCAGCCCGCCCCGCGGCGGACGTGGATTGTGGGAGATCCCGCTTCCATCCCGGCCATTAATTCGCTGCTGGACGAGCGCGGGCGTGTAGCTGCCGGCGCAGCTCCCGTGACGGCGTGGCTTGAATACCAACACGACGCCGACCCCTCGCTTGAGGTGCGAACCTCCGATTCCGACGTCGTCACCTGGATTCCGCGCAAACGCGACGGTGCCGCGCTGGTGGAGGAAGTCTGCGCTGCACTCACGGCGGACACTGTCTCCGTTGGGGACGACTTCTTCTGGATTGCCTGCGAAGCATCAAGTACGCGGGCGATCGTCAAGCACCTGAGGAAAGACCTCGGCGTGAATAAGCACCGGATTGATGCGTTGGGGTACTGGCGGGTCTAACGGTTGACGGGTTCCTCGCGGTAGGCGTTACTCGCGCCAGTTGAGGTAGCCCTTCTGCCCCTCCGGCGGAGTGAGGACCACATCGCGGCCGTACTTCTTCCTGGCATCGGCCCCCGAGAAGGCGTCCGGGACAATACTGACCGCTTTGGTGACTTTGCCGTCCTTCAAGAAAACGAAGAGTGCCGGTGACGCGGTGTAGCGGCTCTCCTTGGTGAGCGGTTCCCCAAAGGCTTCCTCGATGTCCTTGGCCGGGGTTCCAGACGTGACAAAACCTGCCTGGTCCCAGTCAAAGTCCGTTGCGTCGGACAGCTTGAGCGCCGTGCCGTTCGTGGCGGACTCCAGGACCTGGCCGTTGAGGTGGTCGTTTGTTTCGGGCATGACGGATCCTCCGAGGGAGCAAGCGGCCAAGGCGCAGGCCAGAACTAGGGTGAGCAGGCTGGTCATGGTGACCCGGGGCGCCGCAGTCTTGGGACGGCGTCGTGCGTTTGGGGTGGCAGGACGACTCACGAAGTAGTCCTGGACTCGTCGTTGAACTCAGGATCTTCACCAGGGGCTGGCTCGGCGTTGCCGGCGTCGCCCGTCTGGTCGGCGGGGATCTGGTTGGACGGGTGCGGCAACAGGTCTGGTCCCACCACCACAGTGTCTCCGTTATTGACGGCTTCCTCGATCAAGTCTGCAAGCTCCTCAGCACTGGCATCCGGATTGGCAATGGCCACATTGCGACCAACCTCATTGTTGTACAGATCCATTGCTTCGCGTGGAGCCGGGTTTCCGGGGAGTTGCTCGTGGGCGGTGGCGTAGTCCTCAGCCCAGTCAGCGCCAAACTCCTTGACCATGAGGGCGTTCCAATAGGCGTGGCGGAAGGCGTCGTTCTGGTCATCGTTGCGATCTTCGCTGGGGAAGCGCTCATCGGCAACACTGAAAGCGTCATCGTGAATGCCCTTGAAAGCGTTCAGCTCAAAGGGTCCCAGGCCATTCAGAAGTTCCGCTTCCTTCTCGGTTACCACTCTTTGGTCCGTCACGAACCGCAACGGATCCCAGTCGCCTGGCCAGTTAGTGGTCTCCGCGTCACTGACCTGGTACTGGTCCAGGATCTCCTGGGGCGTGGGCTGGGTGGGATTGGAGGTCTTTGTTGTGGCGTCCTTCGCCGGTTTGGCGGAGTCGTTCCCGGTCCCGGTCCCGGTCCCGGTCCCGCTTCCGCCGGAGCCGCCGCCTGGGCCGCTGTTGCCTGCGCTGGCGCCCTCAGTGGAGGCACCCGACTGCTGGTCCGCGTTGGTGAGCACAGACTTGGACGCTTCTTCTATCCCACGCGAGGTCCTTTCAAGCAGCGGCCGTAAGTGGCCCTGCCACTCGGAGGCGAAGCGTTTGGCATCCTGTCCCTGCCAATAGCCGCCCTGCGCGATCAGGGAATCGAGTTCCCGGGCGCGGGTGGCCAGCAGCGAGGCCCCGCTGGCAAGGGTTTTCGATAGTGCTTTGAGCTGATCGACGTCGGCGCCGTAGAAAGGCATATTTCCCCCTGAGCTTTCCTGTACATCCTTGGCCAACTCTTCGTGGGGCACAATGGGGAGCTCTGCCCTTGAAGGAACTGAGGGAAAGCGTTCACCCAAGGCGAGTCGCCGACGTCGTGCCCTATATCGCACAGGGCGGGTATGGTGTGATGTTTACCGCTGAATTGGCATGTTGAACTGAACTTCTAGCTCACTTGTGATATTTATTGGTTATGACGCAACCTACCGCCGAACATGTAGGCCTCCTGCTCCGCGACGCCCGTGGCGAAAAAGGCTGGACGCAGGGGCAGCTGGCTACTGAATTGGGAACCAGCCAGAGCGCAATCGCGCGGATGGAACAGGGCAAACAAAATCTCAGCCTCCGCATGATTGAACGCCTCGAAGCCATTTTTGGGCGGTCCATCGTCAAAGTGGCCAAGCCGCAGATGACCCACCTCCGCGTGGAGGGCGGCCGGACCCTCTCCGGTGAAGTAGACGTCAACAGCAGCAAAAATGCCGGCGTAGCCCTCTTGTGCGCGAGCCTCATTAACCGCGGCACCACCACGCTGCGACGGCTCGCCCGGATCGAGGAAGTCAACAGGATCGTTGAGGTGCTGACCTCCATCGGCATGGAATGTACATGGCTCAACGGCAGCGACCTCCGCATCCGGCGCCCCGAGGTACTGGATCTCGAGTCCATGGATGTTGACGCCGCCCGGCGTACCCGCAGCGTCATCATGCTGCTGGGTCCCCTCCTGGACGAAACCAGCGAATATCTTCTTCCCTACGCCGGTGGCTGCGACCTCGGAACCCGCACGGTGGAACCTCACATGCAGGCGCTTCGCCAGTTCGGCCTCGAAGTGGAGGCGAAGTCCGGTTTCTACTCCGTGACCGCTCCTCCCGCCGACGATCTCGATCGCTCCTTCGTCCTGACCGAACGCGGCGACACCGTCACGGAGAATGCCATCATGGCGGCCGCCCACCGTGAAGGCACCACCATCATCCGCAACGCCAGCCCTAACTACATGGTGCAGGACCTTTGCTTCTACTTGCAGGGCCTCGGTGTGGAAATTGACGGCGTGGGGACCACAACGCTGAAGATCACCGGGCGTTCCGCCATTGATGTGGACATTGAGTACTTCCCGTCCGAAGACCCGATTGAGGCCATGAGCCTGATCACCGCCGGCATCGTGACCAACTCCGAGGTCACCATCCGCAGGGTGCCCATCGAGTTCATGGAAATTGAGCTTGCCACCCTGGAACAGATGGGCCAGAACCTCGAGGTATCCGGGGAATACATGGCACGCAACGGACGCACCAGGCTGGTGGACGTCACCACCAAGCCGTCGGAGCTTCACGCCCCACAGGACAAGATCCACCCCATGCCGTTCCCCGGCCTGAACATCGACAACCTGCCCTTCTTCGCAGTGATCGCAGGCAACGCCGAGGGCCAGACCATGATCCACGACTGGGTGTACGAGAACCGAGCCATCTACCTGACGGAACTCAACAAATTGGGCGCACAGGTGCAGTTGCTGGATCCGCACCGAATCTACGTCAACGGACCCACCAAATGGCGTGCCGCGGAAATCGGCTGCCCGCCGGCCCTCCGCCCGGCCGCTTGCCTGCTCCTTGCCATGTTGGCAGCCAGGGGCACCTCCGAACTTCGCAACATCTACGTGATTGAGCGCGGCTATGAGGACCTTGCAGAGCGACTGAACACCATTGGCGCGAAAATCGAGTACTTCCAGGACTGACGCTGGCGCTGCCGGGACATCCGGGGGCACCCGTTAGTGCTTTTGGCGCTCCCGTTCGCGCCGGCGGCACCCGTAAGTGTTTTTGGCGCTCCCGTTTCCGCCGTTTGCGCCAGATACCTCTGGTGCGGATGGCGGGAACTGGTGCGGAACGGATGGGTGGCCGGCCCCAGCCCTGTCCCCACCCGGCCTCCTGACGCAGAATGGAGCACACACGGACTTTCGGGGTTGCGGATGAGCTACTCTCATGACGCCAAAGTGACCGTGCGGGGTACTGCCCCCGCGCGCATCAGGAACGACCTCTCATGCTGACCCGGGTCAGGAGGCCTTTGCGTCCTGTTCTTCCCACGTCATCAGGTAGGCGCCGACGAGTCCCTCCACCAGATAGAAGCAGAACGGCGGGATGTCCTTTTTGGCTGCCAGGATGGCACCGTAAACGGGTGCGCTGGCCGCAGCCGTGATACCAATCCAGCGGCTTGCGGGTAAGGAAAGAAGGCTCCCGCCGAGCGCGGCCAACGCCACAACATGCAGCCCGGAGTACGCCAGGAACGGCGCGTTGGATCCCCTGCGGTAGGCGAACCCTTCAAGGTCGGATGCTCGCCGGGCGAGGCTTGAGACGAAGAACGGGGCGCCCGCGAGTAAGGCGGCGGCTGCACCGAAAGCCCACTTCCTCGCCCTCCGATGCGATGCGTTTCCTTGAACGGCATCTTGGTCCTGAACAGCGCGGGCAAAGTCGGCGAATCCCACCGGCACTGCAACTGTTCCCGCGGCGGTTAGGTGCTGACCCACGATCCAGCCGCGCTGTCCGGCTGTGAGCATGCGCAGCCGCTCGGCGTTGTTGGGGGTGATGTAAACGCGTGAGACTGGAGAGATTCCTACGAACCACACCACCGTGCCGGCAACGATGACCGCTCCGGCACGGCGATAGGGGTGGTTCCCGCTCATGGCAGCAAGGTTAGACCTGTTTGAGGGCCTTCTCCAGATCCAGGATGAGATCGTTTACATCTTCAAGGCCTACGGATAGGCGGACAACACCATCCGAAAGCCCGATCGCCGCCCGCCCCTCCGGTCCCATGGCCCGGTGGGTGGTGGTGGCAGGGTGGGTGATGAGGGATTTGGAGTCGCCTAGGTTGTTGGAGATGTCAATGACGGAGAGACCGTCGAGCAAGGCGAAGGCAGCCTCTTTGGCTGATCGTCCGGCCGAAGGAGATAGCTCAAAGGTCAGGACGGTGCCGCCCGCCTTCATTTGTTTCGCCGCAAGTTCGTACTGCGGGTGAGACTTCAACAGCGGGTACTTGACCCAGCTGATGGCGGGTTGCTGCTCGAGCCACTCTGCGATCTTCAATGCGGATGCCGAGCTGTGGTTTACACGCAGTCCGATGGTCTCCAAGCCCTTGGTTAGAACCCAGGCGTTGAACGCGGATAGTGAAGGGCCGGTGTGCCGCATGAGTTGCTTGACGGGGCCGTCGATGAATTCTTTGGTGCCCAGGATCGCGCCGCCAAGGACGCGTCCCTGGCCGTCGATGTGCTTGGTGCCGGAGTAAACAATGACGTCCGCTCCCAGCTCGCCGCAGCGTTGCAGCAGGGGCGTGGCAAAGACGTTGTCCACCACTACGGTGGCCCCGGCAGCATGCGCCAGTTCGCTGACCGCAGCGATGTCCACGATCTCCTGCATGGGGTTGGACGGGGATTCGAAGAAGACCGCGGTAGTTGGTTCGGAAAGGGCTTCGCGCCATTGCTCCAGGTCCGGGCCGTCTACGAAGACCGTGTGAACGCCCCACCGTGGCAGGATCTCGTTGAGGATCACAAAGCAGGAACCGAACAGAGAACGGGCGGCAACCACGCGGTCACCGGCAGCCAGCAGGGCACCCAAGGCAGTGAAGACCGCGGACATACCTGATGCGGTCGCAAAGCAGGCTTCGGTTCCTTCGAGCAGGCGCAGCCGCTCCTGGAACGTGGCTACGGAAGGGTTGCCGTAGCGGGAGTATACGAAACGTTCGTCCTCACCGGTGAAGGCGCGCTCGGCGGCAGCAGCGGATTCGTAGACGAAACCGGAGTTCAGAAAAACGGGCTCGGACGTTTCCTGGAAGTTGGTACGGTCAAGGCCACCGCGAACAGCCTGGGTATCAGGGCTCCAACCGGCGGCATCGGGATTAAAAGTCACTTACTCAGTCCCCAGATTCGTCGGCAGGCCACGGTTCTTCCAACCGTTGACGGTGCGCTCACCATAGCGGTCCGGTTCACCTTCAAAGCCCTCCAAGACGTTGTAGGCAGTGAAACCGGCTTGCGTGGCGGCGATGGCTGCGGAGATGGAGCGCTGACCGGAGCGGCACAGGAACACCAACTCAACGCCGTGGTCCTCGGGTGCCTGCTGACGCAAGTCCTCGATGAAGCGGGAGTTGGGGATGCCGCCGGCGAGGTTCCACTGGATGAACAGGGGATCGTTTTCCGTGGCTTTGGTGTCGGGGATACCGATGTGGGCCCACTCGCCCTCGGTGCGGACGTCCACCAGGATGGCACCTTCTTCGAGTTTGGCCCACGCATCCTGCGGGGTCAGGTCGCCTGCGTAGCTCATGCGTGTCCCTCGAATGCTTCTTCGTCGTCGTCGCTCTCAAGCTGGTCAACGGCACTGGCAACGGCGGCATCGGCATTGGCGATCGCGGCGGGCAGCACCACTGCTTGGGCAACGATGACGTCGGTGCCGTTGAACGTGGCAGCCGGGCTGCCATGGAGCACATAGCCCTCGGCGAGGGCGCTGTGGATCCGCTCGCAGAAATCACGGGTGTCCGGGCCAGTAATCAGGCGATAGGAAAGTTTTTCTTCAGTGGGTTCAGGCATAGCTGGTGCTCCTCAGTCACGCTTGCAGTTCGAGTTGTCGATACGCCGAGTAGTCACCTGAGGCACCCCGCCGGAGAGAGGGTTGCCGACCAGCAAGTCAGGGCTTCGCGCTGGTACTCATTACTCAAGAAAAACGTAACATCCGCGGGCCTCGGGCTGCACTTGCGGGCTGTTGTCCGGCCGTCATGTTGCGTAATCGGCGGTGCTTCCCTTATGCGTTTTTCAGTGCGCGCACGGCTGCGCCCACAGTGGGGAAGAAGTGCTCGGGCGTAAAACGGGCTGCAGTGCCCAGGCGGAGTAGTTTGTCTTTGACAGGCCCCTTCAGTTCGGCGAACACTAAATCCACGCCTTTGCGGGCCAGCCATTCGTCCAATGTGACCAGGTCATCCAGCGCCGTAGTGTCGATCCCGGTGATGGGCTCCGCGGCGAGGATGACATGGGTAACCGGGTCCGCGGCCTCCTCCGGGGCTTCGTCCAGTTGCTCCCGGACAAAGGCAGCCAGGACCTGCCCATTACCGAAGAACAGGGGTGCATCAAAACGGAGGATCAGGAGTCCGGGGATGCGTTCACCGTCGGGGTGCCGCTCCAGATCGTGATAGCCAGGGAGCCCTTCTTCGGCGCCGAGTTCTGTCCGGTACGGATCCCAGGCCCGCCGAACAAAGTCCAGAAGTGCCAAGGCTATGGCTACGACGATTCCCTGCAGTACCCCAACGGTGAGGACGCCCAGGAACGCAGCCAGCATGACCACGGATTCGCTTCGGCTCAGGCTGAAGAGCCGCCTAACACCGGCGGGGTCGGCCAAGGCAATTGCCGCAGCGATGACGACGGCCGCCAGGGTGGCCGAAGGCAGGTACCCGGTCACTCCGGGAGCCAGCAGCATGAAAGCCAGAACCAGCACCGCACCAACCACCCCGGTCATCTGGGATTTGGCGCCGGCGTCCACAGCCACGGGCGTCCGCGAGGTACTGCCGGATATAGGGAACCCGCCCAGCAAGCCGGTGGCTGCGTTGGCTGCCCCCAACGCCGCCATCTCCCGGTTGCCCGAGACTCTCTTTCCCTCCTTCGCTGCCAATGTCTGGGACAGGACGCCAGTGTCTGCGAAAGCCATGAGGGCAATACCGGCCGCAGCGGGAAGCAGCATCAGAGCGTCAGCCCAGCCAACGCCGCCGAGCGCGGGCATCGGCAGCCCCTGCGGCAAAACCCCGGTGACCTTGACGTCGTCGTTCAGGCCCCAAACAGCCGTTGCAACGCACGAGCCGACCACCGCCAGCAGGACGCCGGGTACCTTCCACTTCAGCAGCCGCGGGATCCAAATGAGGGCCAGGGAACCGACGCCTAGCAGCAGCGCGGTGACATTGACCCCGCCGCCCAGCAACCCGGTGGTGACCTTCGCGAGCTTTTGCCAGATGTCGCCGTCGGCCTCTATCCCCAGGAACGCCGGAAGCTGCGATAACGCCACCAGCAAGGCGATTCCGTTCAGGTATCCGAGCCTGATGGGTTTGGACAGCAGCCCGGTGATGGCACCGAGTTTCAGGGCGGAGCCCGCGAGCATGATCACCCCGATCAACACAGCCAACAGCCCGGCGAGTGCCACCGATCTTTCACTGCTGCCGGCTGCGAGCGGAACAATAGCTGCGGCGATCATGGGGGCAAGGGATGAATCGGGTCCCAAGACGAGAATGCGGGACGGCCCCACCACGGCGTAAACCAGCAACGGAATCACCGTGGCGTAGAGCCCTGTGACGGGTGGCAAACCGGCCGCCTGCGCGTAGGCCATGCCCGCAGGCACCAGCAGGGCAAAGAGCGCAGCACCCGCCACGGCGTCGTGCCGCAGCCATTCACGTTTGTACCCCTTGAGTGCCCAGACGCCCCAAAGGCGGTCCTTGGCGGAAGTGCGGGTGGCTGAACTCATACAGCGATCATTCCGGACGCATGGTGTTTGCGGAACAAGGCGAACGCCGTATGTGGAAATCCATACCGTCATGGGCGGGGCCCAAACGTGACGTCCCGGGAGCATAATTGACCCAGTACGACCCCCTGTAACTTCGCATGAAATCAGGTCGCGGTGAACGGACAAAGCAGTTCTACACTCAAGCCCATGCTGCACTTTGGATGGTTCGTGGGCCACGGTTTCGGTGTCCAGGGTTGGGGGACTCCCGGCTATGGCCTGGGCTACGACTGGAAGAAACCCGCCCTCTATCAGGAGGCCGTCCGGGCGTTTGAGCGATCCGGCTTGGACCTGTTCATCATTGAAGATTCCCTCACCGTTCCGGACACCTATGGGGGTACGGCCGAGGTTTCCTTGGCCCACGCCTCGTTTGCACCTAAGCACGATCCCCTTGCCTTGGTCCCGTACCTTCTCTCCGCCACGGAGCACCTCGGAATCGTGCCCACGGTCAGCGCTTCCTTCTACCCGCCCTTCACCGCCGCCAGGCTCCTGGCCACGCTGCAACACTTTTCAGAAGGACAGCTCGGCTGGAACGTCGTCACCTCCGGCAGCGACCTCGCCGCACAGAACTATGGGCTGGACCAGCAGATTGAACACGATCTCCGCTATGAGAAAGCGGAGGAGTTCGTTGACGTCGTCAGGCGCCTTTGGCGGAGTTGGGAACCTGGGGCCGTGCTTGAGGATGTTGAAGCCGGGGTGTTCGCGGACCATAACAAAGTGCACCCCATCAACCACCAAGGAGACTTTTTCAAGGTCAGAGGCCCGTTGAACACAGCGCCCCTTCCTGAGGAACCTGTGTTGGTTCAGGCTGGTGCCTCGCCCCGGGGCAAGGCATTCGCAGGCGGCCATGCCGACGTCGCCATTGCCCTCGCTCGTGGGGTTGACGGGATGAAGTCCTACCGTGACTCGATCCGCGCGGAAGCTGCGAAGGCCGGCCGAAATCCCGACGACGTCAAGGTACTTTTCGTCCTGAAGCCCACCGTTGTTGGTTCTACAGCCGAGGCACAGGAGCTGCGGGCGCAGCGGCGTGAACTCACCCAGAGAGACATCGACAGCCAGCTCAACTCGATCTCCTACCTCTCCGTCATCGACTTCAAGCAGTTCGACCTCGACGCTCCGTTGCCCGAGCTGAGCACCAACAGTAACCAAGGCACACTGGAACACTTCGCCAAGGCTGCCCCTCCAGGTTCCACCCTTCGCCAGATCCTCCAGGCACGCAGCGGCGGAGCAGGCGACTCGATCATCGGCACGGTTGGCGAAATCGCTGACTACCTGGAGGAAACAGGCTCCGCCGTGGGGGGCGATGGGTTCCTGTTCTCCGGCTTCGTGGACCCGGTAACAGTGCACAGCGTGCTGGACAAGCTGACGCCGGAACTGAGGCGTCGCGGGCTGTTGAGGAAGAGTTACGGCAACGGCGGGTTTCGGCAAAACCTCCTGGACTTCTGATGGTGCCGGGGAAGCCGCAGAGACTGGTGATCGGATCGTCTCCGGTGCTAGTTGCGGACGTGGCCCGGGCGGCGGCAGACCCGAGGTTCCATGTGAAACTCAACCAAGATGCGTTGTCTTTGCTAGGCCGCTCGCGGGAAATCGTGGAGTATACCGCCGCCTCCGGCGAACGGGTCTACGGACTGAATACCTTGCTCGGTTCCGGCCGGGATACCGCTGTGGAGGAGAAGTCGCTCCTTTCGTACCAGATCCAGGTGGTCAGGTATCACAACAGCGGGGTGGGCTCATATCTGGACCGCGCTGCATCCCGATCCGTGATCCTGGCCCGGCTCATCGGTTTCAGCAGAGGCGGTTCCGGCGTACGCCCTGGAACCGCCGAGTTCTATGCCGAAATGCTCAACCGCGGCGTCTTTCCCGCCATCCCGCGTGAGGGCTCGGTGGGTTCATCGGACCTGACCCAGCTTGCCGCCGTCGCCGCCGTTGCCATCGGTGAAGGTGAAGCGTTCAACGCGGACGGCGCGCTGGTCCCCGGCGCCAAAGCGCTTGCCGACGCCGGTCTCCAACCCCTTGTCCTCGCCCCGGGGGAGGCCCTCGCCTTGGTAAGTGCCAACGCGTATTCGGTGGGTGTTGGAACCCTCGCATTGCTGCGGCTGCAGCAGCTAGCCGAGCTGGCCGACGTCGCGCTTTCCCTCTCGCTGGAGACGATCGCAAGGTACGACGGCGGCGGGAACCTCAGCCCCTTTTCGCCGGCGATCCAAGCGGCCAAGGCGGTGGACGGGCAGCGGGACTCCGCTGCTGCTGTGCGTCGCCTGCTGAGCGGTGGGTGGTTGGAAGATGTTCGGCCGGAGGTGTCGGTGCAGGACGCGTTGTCGTTCCGGGCCGCACCGCAGACGCACGGAGCCTTTCGATCGCTTGTTGCGCAGCTTGCTTCGTCTTTGGACGTGGAGCTGAACGGCCGTGGCGATAATCCGCTGGTCGATGTCGAATCCGGGCGCATGATCTCCGGCGGAAACTTCCAGCCGATGCAATTGGCCCTCGCCTTCGAGGGTTTGCGGCTGGCCTTGGCGCACGTAGGGATTTCCTGTGAGCGGCGCATCGCAAAGTTGTATCCGCCGCAACGGGCCATCAGGGCGCGCCATTTGCAGGCTGCAGCATCCGGGGAAGGCCTGGCCCAAGAGGAACTTCCCGGGTTGCTCTGGTACTCGGCGGCGGGACTGCTGGCCGAGCTCAAGGCCCTGGCCGCTCCGGCGACGCTCGGCGCACCAACCCTCTCGGCCGACGTCGAAGACCATTCAACGCTTGCCCCGCTCGCGTTGCAGCAACTGGAAAAATCGTTGGACGCAGCGGAGAAGCTCTTGGTGATCGAAGCGCTGACGGCGTCGTACCTGCTGCTCGAAGCGGGAGCCGCGCAACCGCTCGGGAAGGGGACCGGCGCCGTCGTGGGTCGCTTGGCTGACGTACTGGCCCGCCGGCCATCGGCGCCCGACTTGGTGGAACTGGCGCGGACCGAGCTGCGGGACCTCGTTGACCAGGAACTTTCTGAGGAAGGGGAGAAGACCTGGTGAGTACAGAGATTCGCAAACATGGTGTTCACGCCGCTTCCGGGCCTCCTGACGGCTTGGATGCTTCGGTCTTGGAGAGGGTCGGAAACACGCCGTTGGTGAGATTGGAGTCGCTGGGCCGCGGCCTGGGCAGCACCATCCACATCAAGCTCGAGTCCGAAAACCCTGGCGGCTCCATCAAGGACCGGACCGCGCTGAGCATGGTTAGGGCGGCCGAGAAATCCGGGGAACTGCAGCCCGGCGCCACAATTGTGGAGAGCACGTCCGGCAATACCGGGATCGGGCTGGCCCTCATAGGACACCTGACGGGCCACCCCGTGGTGGTGGTTACGGGCGACACGATTTCCGAGGAGAAGCTCGCCGCGCTGCACAACTATGGCGCCCGCGTGATCCTCACCGACTGGAACGCGCCGTCGGAGTCGCCTGAGAACGCACGCGCTGTAGCTGCGCGGATAACCGCTGAGACACCCGGCGCGTGGCGGCCCATGCAGTTCGACAACCCGGCCAATCCAGCCGCTCACTACCAAACCACCGGCCCGGAAATCTGGGAACAAACGGGTGGTTTGGTGACCCACTTTGTCGCAGGTATCGGAACGGGAGGGACCATCAGTGGGAACGGCAGGTTCTTGAAGGAGCAGGTGGCCGCCGCGCGCACGGTCGGGCACCTGGAGGTGGTTGGTGCCGACCCCTACGGCTCTGCCTACAGTGGAGGCCATCCCGGGGAGATCCTGGTGGACGGGGTGGGGAACTCCTGGCCCGAGCCTGAATGGCCCAAAGCCTTCGATCGCTCCATCGTGGACCGTTTCCTGCGCATTCCCAACGACGAGGTCTACACCACCGTCCACCGGCTCCTTGACGAGGAAGGTCTTGCACTCGGTCCGTCGTCCGGGCTGGCTGTGGCTGCGGCCATTCGCGTGGCTCGCGCTGCGCCCCACGGTTCCGTTGTGGTGGCCATAGCGCCCGACGCCGGTACCAACTATATGAGCAAGGCCTTCAACCCGGTGTGGCTGGCCGAGCACGGCATCCGCCTTGCCGCGGACACCCCTGCAGCCCGGGACGCCCGCGACGCCCGCGAGTAGGATCCTCTCTCACGTCCCTGAACTGCTCCCCTGAAG
>NZ_SDXQ01000018.1:0-70300 GCF_006964045.1 Arthrobacter sp. TS-15
ATCGGGGACCAGTTCATCCCGCGGGTTTTGGGCGGATCCTCTCTCACGTCCCGCGGGTTTTCATGGGGGCTGCTAGCATCTGATACTTCGGTCCGGCACCCTGCCGCCGCAAAATTGGGGGTTTTCTTGTTTTCACTTGTTGGTATTCTCTACACCCTGCTGATGGTGGCTGTCGCGGCTCTGGTGATTTACGCCTTGGTGCTCGCTATCATCTTCTTGCGCCTGCGCATTCAGGAGCTGAAGCGTGGGCAGGAACCCCCGTTGCGCTAGGCTCCAAGCATGCCCGAACAGGAAACAAAACCACGTCTGGCCGGCTATCTGGATAAGCAGCAGCCGGATCTTTACGCGACACTGAGCCACTATTCCCAGCAGCTGGTAGATGAAGCCGACCGGCTTGGCATCCCGCGACGCACCCTTGAACTCATCAACTACTTGTGCTCGCAGATCAATGGCTGTGCCTTTTGCCTTGACCTTCACCACCGGAGGGCCCTGAAATTCGGGGAAACGGAACAACGGCTGTCCCTCGTTGCCGTGTACAAGGAAGTGCAGTTGTTTGAGCCGGCTGAGGCCGTGGCCATGGAGATTGCTGAGCAGATCACCCGCATGAGTTCGTCGAGGCCTAGCCCTCAACTTTTCGAGCAAGCACGCCAGCACTATAGCGACGAGCAGATCAGCGTCCTGTGCATGGCGGCGATCGGGATCAATGCCTTCAACCGCCTTTCAATTTTGAGTGAGCACCCCGTGCGGGTCGCCAAGAAATAGATCGGCAGCCTTTCTTCCAAACCGCGGGCCGCCACCACCTACTTTGGGGCGGAAAAATCGTCCGACACGCCACTTGCACGGTGTGTCGGGGTGCCGCGGGTTCAATGTGGGTGGTGAAGGCCCGCAGCCCACTACATGGAGGCCTAAGCGTCAACCGCCTTTTTGAGCGAACGCCGCCGCCCGTACTTGAAGTAGAAGATGGCGTAGCAGGCGCCCACGAACGGAACCCCAAAGAAGAGTGCAGCCACCTGGTTGGGGTCGAACGCGATGCCGATCAACGACACCAAACAGAGCGCGAACGCGAGGAGCGGAACCAGCGGAAACAGTGGAGCCTTGTAAGGGAGCGTTGAAAGGTCGCCACCGTTTTTGATGAACGTTCGGCGGTAGACGAAGTGTGAAGCGACAATGGACATCCACACACCAACGGTGGCGAAACCGGCTACGGAGACCAGTACCAAGTAAACTGTTTCAGCCGCCACTACGCTGCTGATCAGTGAAGCAAGGCCACCCAGCATGCTGACGCAGAGGGCCACCATGGGGATCCCGCGCTTGGTCAACTTCCGGAATGCCTTGGGTGCGTGGCCTTCATCGGCCAGCGAGAAGAGCATGCGGGCACAGGAGAAGAGCCCGCAGTTGCCGGCGGACAGCAGTGCCGTGATGATCACGAAGTTCATGATGTCCGCCGCATAGGGGATGCCCAGCATGGAGAAGACTGTGACGAACGGGCTCTCGTCCACGCTGACTTGTTCATACGGGATGGTAGCTGCGATGACCACGATCGCTCCAACGAAGAAGATCATGAGTCTGATGACTGTGGTGCGCATTGCTTTGGGGATGTTCGCGCCCGGGTTGGCTGTCTCTCCTGCGGCGACACCGATCAATTCGGAACCCGAGAACGCGTAGAAAACCGCCAGGCAGGTGACGAAGACGCCGGTGAATCCGTTCGGGAACAACCCGTCAGGCGTGGTGAAGTTCTCGCCGAAGGAGGGAAACTCGCCGGGGGCCAAGGGGTGGAATCCCGCCAAGGCGGCACCTCCCAGGATGATGAGGCCGACGACGGCGGCAACCTTGATGAGCGCGAACCAGAACTCCGATTCACCAAAGACGCGCGATGAAATGGCGTTCAGCGTGAACAGGACGGTGGCGAAGATGAAGCACCAAATCCAGACGTCGACGCCCGGAAACCACCGTTGCATGAGTAAGCCTGCCGCGGTGAACTCGGAACCTAGAGCCACTGCCCAGCAGAGCCAGTACAGCCAAGCGGTGGCAAAGCCAGTGGCCGGGCCGATGGTCCGGGCGGCATAAATGTGGAAGGCACCAGAGACGGGGAACGCAACAGCGAGCTCCCCGAGGCATGCCATCACCAAATAGACGACTACTGCGCCAATGAGGAAGGCGAGGACCGCACCCAAGGGGCCGGCGGTGGCGATGGTGTATCCGGAACTAACGAACAGGCCTGAGCCGATGACGCCGCCCATGGCGATCATGACCAGGTGCCGGGCCTCCATGGACCGGCGGAGTCCTGTTTGGGAGGCATCAGTCTGAGACTGCGCCTCGGTTGCCGATGCTTCGGCTTCTGTGGGGGAGCTGAGTCCCATATTCCCTCCGGGAAGTTTAGCCAGCAAAGTCAGAAGTAGTACCAGTCGGACGTGATCCAACTAACACGATTACAAGATTCATCACATGACGAATCACCATTTCAAGGAGCCTAAGAAACGCGATTCAAGGCGCGGTCAACTCAAGGCTGAGGGCAAGAAGTACTAATCATTTAGTCATTCGAGCGCTTACTCTGCTTGCTGCCTGCTAGATTCCCAGCGGAGCAACGCAAGCGAATATTCGAAGCCCGTAATTTATTCGATGCCCGCAAACAGTGTGTTGAGCTCTGCAGTGAGCTGCTTCCGAACAGCTGGCGTACCGATTTCCTTGCCGTTGATGTGATTCACGGGAGCAATCAAACGGATGCTCGAGATCAGCCACACGGCGTCGGCGTCAAAAAGGTCCTGCGGGACCAGCGGCCCGTAGCCGAGCTCCCAGCCAGCTGATTTCGCCGCTGCGAACAGCGCCCCCTGCGAGGTGCCGGGCAGGATTCCACTGTCATGCTGCGGGGTGATGAGGCGACGGACAGTCCTGACGGACCCTTCGCCGTCGTCCACTGTTTCAAGGTGAGCCAGCAACACCGTGGAGGTGGGGCCTTCCAGGACGCGGCCGTCCGTGGAGGTGAAAATTGCGTCATCTGCGCCTTGCTTATGCGCAAAACGAAGCGCAGCCATGTTGACCGCATAGGACAGCGTCTTGGCGCCCAGCAACAGCCACGGCGCGCGCTCGCCGGCTTCGGTGTCGAAGCCGCGGTCCAAAAGGACGACGTCGATGCCCGTCTCGCGCTGCCGCCGACTGCCCGCCGGTGACGGGGAAGCCTGCACCCAGCATGTGGGGCTGGCTGCGCCTTCGACGCCTCGGGTCACGATCAGCTTGACGACAACTTCGTCTTCCTCCGGAGTGGGCGCCGGGTGGACCTCGCGGAACTCGCTGATGGCGGTATCAATCGCCTTGCGCCAGGCATCCTGCTCCGGAAGCACCAGGTCCAATGCAGCGGCCGAACCGCTCAAGCGGTTCAGGTGGGCCTGCACCTTACGGGGGCGTCCCTGGACGGCGAGGAGTGATTCGAACACGCCATCGCCGCGGGTGGCGCCAAGGTCCGTAGCCATGAGTTGGGGCTGGCTGGAGTCGGCAATGCGTCCGTTTTCGAAGGCCGGGTCCAGGAAAACAAGGACCGTCGGGGCAGAGGAAGTCATGGTCCCAGCTTAGTGCGGTGCCGTTGCGGATGACTTTGCGCAAGACTTTGCCGGATAGGCTGAGGTCACTGTTGTTCTTGGAGCGTGGGGGTTTGCAGGTGCTCTTTCCTTTTCCTTTTGGCCAGGAGTGGACCTGGTTACTGGGTGCGTGGGCCATCGCGGAAGTGGTCATGCGGATCGTCCTTCTGGGCATCATTCCCGGTAACAGGCGCCCCACCACGGCCATGGCCTGGCTTTTGGCTGTGTTCCTCATCCCTTCCGTAGGGTTTGTCCTCTTCCTCCTTTTCGGCAATTTCAAGCTGTCCAAGCGGCGGCGTGAGCAGCAGGAAGAAGTTAACCGGCGTGTCCGGGCGGTGACGTCCGATCTTGCGGATCCGGTGAGCGTCTACTCGGGTCCGGAATGGGTGAAGTCGGCCGGTGAGCTGAACCATCGCCTGGGATCCCTGCCCATGGTTGATGGCAATAAGGTTGAACTGATCCCCGGCTACCATGAATCCATCGCAGCCATGGCTCAAGCGGTGAAGGGTGCCAAGACCTACATCAACGCCGAGTTCTACATCATGAGCAGCGACTCCGTGACGGACGAACTGCTCACTGAGCTGGAGAAAGCTGCTGAGCGGGGTGTCACCGTCAGGCTGCTCTTCGACCACATTGGAACGCTGCGGGTCAAGGGGTACCGTCGCCTGATCCGCCGGCTCAAGGCAGGCAAGATCCAATGGAAGCGAATGCTTCCGCTGCTGCCTATCCATGGTCAGTGGAGGCGTCCGGACCTCAGGAACCACCGCAAGATCATGGTGATCGACGGCGAGATTGCTTTCACCGGCTCCCAGAACCTGATTGAACCGTCCTACAACAATCCCAAACACCACAAAGTGGGCCGTAAATGGGTTGAGCTCATGTCCCGGCTCGAGGGGCCAATCGTGGCAACCCTCAATGTAGTGTTCGCCACGGACTGGCTCAGCGAGACCGATGAGTCGCTTGAGGATCAGTTGCGCCTTCCAAGCCGGCCTTCTCCAGGGCACGTCACCGCCCAAGTAGTGCCGAGCGGTCCGGGGTTCGCCACTGAGAACAACCTTCGTTTGTTCAACACACTGATCTATTCGGCGCAGCACAGAATCTCCATTTGCAGCCCGTACTTCGTTCCTGATGACTCCTTGCTTTACGCCATCACCACCGCTGCGCAGCGGGGTGTGGATGTGGAGCTCTTTGTGTCTGAGAAGGGCGACCAGTTCCTGGTCCATCACGCCCAGCGCTCCTACTACGAAGCCTTGTTGGACGCAGGAGTGCGGATCTACCTGTACCGGGCGCCGTATGTCCTCCATGCCAAGCACTTCACCATCGATGACGAAGTGGCCGTTCTCGGTTCCAGCAACATGGACATGCGCTCCTTCTCCCTGAACATGGAGGTTTCGGTGATGCTCTTGGGCGCCGAAACCGTGGACCTCATGCGGACGGTTGAATCCACGTATCGCGAGGTTTCCAAGGAGCTTACGTTGGACGACTGGATGGATAGACCCCCAATTGCCAAGTATGTGGATAACGTGGCCAGATTGACCGCCACGCTCCAGTAGTTTGTGTACAGCTAACGCCCTTTAGAGACGTTCTTGAGGGCATTAGCTGTACAAAAACTCAGGCGGGGAAGTCAGCACCCAGCGTGGACAGCACACCGTATGCCTTGGTCCGGATTTCCTCGTACTCGTCATCAGCCACGGAATCCGCAGTAATGGCCCCACCCACGCCGAGGGACAGGGTTCGCCCGCCATTGCCGTCAGGATTGACCACCAGAGTGCGGATCACCACCGCGAGGTCCGTTGCGGCGTTCAGTGAGAAGTAGCCGATTGCGCCGGAGTAGATCCCCCTGGGCCCGGATTCGAGCTGGTCAAGGATGTCCATGGTGCTGATCTTCGGGGCACCTGTCATGGACCCTGCGGGAAAGGCTGCAGCCAGGGCTTCCGCCCGCGGAGCACCCGGACGAAGGTGCGCATCTATGGTGCTCACCATTTGGTGGACGGTGGCGTAGCTCTCGATGGCGCACAGCCGGCTGACCGTCACGGAACCCGGGATGGCGAAGTGGCTGAGGTCGTTGCGCAGCAGGTCCACAATCATGATGTTCTCCGCGCGGTCCTTCAGCGACGTCTCGAGGTCGTGCCGCAATGCAGCATCCTCGGAAGCGTCAGTAGACCGGCCGCGGGTGCCTTTGATCGGCTCGGCGCGCATGCCGCCGTCGGACATAATGCGCAGGAACCGCTCAGGTGACGTACTTGCCACCACCAATTCGCCGAACCGAAGGTAACTGGCGAACGGTGCCGGGTTCCGGCGTCGTAGTGCCAGGTAGCTCGCCCACGGGTCCAGGCCGCCGGCAGGGGCTTCCAGCGTGGTGGTAAGGCAGATCTCGTAGGAGTTACCTTCGCTGATTTGGTGCTGCGAGTCCGCGATTTTGCGCTTGTAGTCAGTGGCAGAGTCGCGGCTGACGAACTCAAGGCCGGCAGGCTCCGGATTGAAAGAGACCGCGAGGCCGGCAGCGGGGGAGACTGAAGCCTCGACGGCGGTGCGGGCCGCACGCAACCATTCCTCGGCGTCGGGCGCTTCCAAGGCGAGCAGCCAGACAGTCTGTTCGCGATGATCCACCACCACAGCCCGGCCGGCGAAGAGCAAGGCGGCGTCCGGGGTGTGGGAGGGGACGTCATTCCCGCCGGTTTCGCGCTTGAGTTCGTAGCCGAGGTATCCGAGCCAGCCGAGCGTGAACTGTCCGTCGTAACCTCTGGGCGCGCGGACGGCCCGGCGGCCCCAGACGGAATCGAGCCAGCGGAAGAACGGCCCGGAGGTTCTGACGGAGGCGGAACCGGCGGTCACTTGGGTGGTTCCGGAGCGGTGCAGTACCGACTGGCCGAACGTGCCGCCGTCGTCAGCCAGGATGCTGAAGCGGCTGCGGGCTGCCGCTTGGGAACGGCCGGCGACGGCGGAGGCATTGGAAGAATCCAGCCACACAGCGTTGGTGGACTTGCCGTAGAGGGAGGCGAAGAGCAGCTCAGCGTCGGGCGTCGCGTCCAGGCGCTCGGATCGCAGCTGAAGTCCCCGCCGCGCACTGAGTTCCGGCGACAAAATCGAAGAAACCGAAGGCAGGTACATCAGGGTTCGGAGGACATCGTCCGGAGCGCTGCCGTCGGCAAGGTTCTGCACCCGAATGTCAGCGGCACTGATCACCTGGTCGCTTGAAAGCCACTCATCCTCCTGGGCGGCCCAGCTGTCCCAGTACGGTTCGTAGGTGCTTCCGTCACGAGTCAAAGCCCGACGACGGCGCTCGTCGCCGGAGGCTTCCACCCACACCACGGCGTCCAGCATGGGACGGGCGGCGTCCGCCGCCGCGCCTACCCCTTCAACGATCACGATCTCGGCTGGCAGCGTAACGTTCAGGCCGCCGTCGTAGTGCTTGTCCCAATCCCAGCTGGTCCACTCTGCCGCCATGCCTTCGCTGAGCGGCTTCAGGACCGTGCCCACGTAGCGCTCAATGCCGGGCATGAGGCCGTTCCAGCCGGGGTAGATGTCTTCCAGGTGGAACAGCGAAACCTTATGGTGTTGCCGCAATCGGGCCGCCAGCTCAACGGCCAGCGTGGTCTTTCCTGCGCCGGACCTGCCGTCAACTGCGATGATCACGGGTGCAGGGGTCATGTCATAGAGGTTACCTGCTGGGGCTCGGGGGCTTTCGCGTCATGAGACGCTGCGATGGCTGCTTTGACGTGCTGCACGATCCCTGGGATGGCGGCGTTGATGAGCGTCCACGTGTTGTCGAAGTCCGTGTGGCCGCCGTACCAAGGGTCTTCGATGCCGAGGTCAAGGGAGCTGCGGCCTGCCATGTGGGGATCGAAGCTGCGGAGCATCCGGACTTTTCCGAGGGAGGCGTGATCCGGGGCCCCTTCCTGAAGCCAGCCGAAATGGTCAACATCCAGTGCCAGGATCAGGTCCCGTTCGGCGTACCATTCACGCCGCCACTCGCGGGCAACGTGGTCCTCGGACGCGAGGTGCTGGGCCGTTAGAACCCGTGCGGCGCGGGGGTCGATGGGGTGTCCAACTTCGTAGCCCGTAGTGCCCGCGGAGTCCACCGCCACGAGTTCGCCGAGCCCTTCCGCGCCGAAGGCTTCGGTGAGCATGAGCGCTGCCATGGGCGAGCGGCAGATGTTTCCAGTGCAGACCGTGATGATGCGGTATGGGCTCGTCGTTGAGTACATTCAGCAAGCATGGTTCATGGCGCCCCCTCTTGGCTAGGGGCAACTTCACAACTAAGTCACTTTTCGTGTCAAAGTTGTCACGACGGGCCGTGCGGGCAGGCGGGTTGCGCTTAGGTGCGGGCCGGTTCCTGCGCCTCGGCGGCAAGCGCTGCAGCCGCCAAGTAGACGGTACGTACGACGGCGGCGCGTCGCCTTTGCGCGCGGCCCGGGTCGTTGCCGGCCATCAGTCCATCGAGTGCCGGGAGTACCGGGGCGGCGTCGCACAGGCTCACGATGGTGATGAGGAGATCCCCTGCATCTTCCCTGGAGACGCCGGGGAGGGCGGCGATGGTGCTGTTGACCTTGGATGCGCAGTTGGCCATCCGCTTTGGCAGCCCCACCACTTCCGTGCCCCGTTCCAGTCCTTCCCAGAACAGGAGGCGTGGGGCCGTGGGATCTTGCTGATGGTGGTCGAAGAGCCTGCCAGCGTAGTCCGCCATGGCTTCGGGTCCGCTGCCTTCGATGGGTACTTCGTCCATGAGGGAGCTGAGGGCGGCGACGATCACGGCGTCGAAGAGCGCGTTCTTATTGCCGAAGTACTGGTAGATCCGCTCCTTGTTGACCCCGGCCTCCGCCGCGATGCGATCAATGCGGGCGCCGGCCAATCCGCGGGTGCAAAACTCACTGGTAGCCGCCTCTAGAAGCAGCGCCTTGGTTCGCTCTGTGTCCCATGCCATAGGAGTCATATTACCAGTTTCCAACTGGATGGTTGTATTTGTTGGAGAGTGGGGTTATTGTAATTCCAAGCCAAAAGCAACCGTTTAGTTGGAGAATGCCATGACGACACAAACAAGCTCCCACATCGCCGTTGAAACCCCAGCGGCCCCGGCCGCCCCTGCCCGTCCGAAAGCGCCGTCCGTTCACATGCGGGCCCTCATCACCTGGCTGGCCATCTTCCCGCTGGTGTCCATCGGCATGCTGCTCCTTGGTCCCATCATGGAGCCGCTCCACCCGGTGCTGCGGGCGCTGCTGCTCACAGCCCTGGTGGTTCCCGCCGCTGTGTATGTTGTGGTTCCCCGCCTCATGGCCGGCCACGGAGCCCTGTCCCGCAAGGCAGTAGAGCGGGCGGCCCAACGAGCAGCCCGCAAGTCCGCTTAACCCAAGTAGGTCGCATTTAAGCGCGTTTTGACGGCTCAAAACGCGCTTAAATACGACCCAGTTGGGTGAGGGGCTAAGACTAAGCGCCCCGCAGCTGTTCTACGTCGGTGATGGTTGGGTAGGCGGCCTGCGTACCCTTCTTCGTGGCAGCCAAGGCCGCAGCCACCGAGGCGAAAGATGCAGCATCTGCGAGGGATTCACCAGCTGCCAAGCGAGCAGCCACAGCACCAGTGAAGGCATCACCGGCACCCGTGGTGTCCACTGCGGAAACGCGCGTAGGGGCGATGCGGGTGATCTGGTCTTCGCCGCTGGAAGCAAGCGAGTCCAGCACCACCGAGCCATGCGCCCCCAGGGTCACCAGCACCCGCTGCAACCCACGGTCGGCGAACTGGCTCCTGACCGGCTCCCACGCCTCCGCCTCTGCAGCGGCGTCCGGAATGTCCGCTTCGGTACCAAGGAACAACGACGCCTCGTGCGCGTTCACCAGCAGCACATCGCTCAAGCCAGCCAAAGCCTCCGGCACCTCCGCGTAAGGCGAGAGGTTCAGCAGAACGGTCGCACCGGCGTCGTGCCCTGCTTGGGCGGCGGCAATCACGGTATCCGTCTCCACCTCCAGGCAGAGGCACACCACGGCTGCATCCTGGAAGGCGTCGGGCGTGACGTCCGCTGGCCGCAAGGTCCCATTGGCGCCTGCGGAAATAATGATGCTGTTCTCACCGCCGGCGTCTACGGAAATGACCGCAACGCCAGTAGCGACGTCGGAGCGTCGGACGCGGGACACGTCCACTCCCGCGCTGGCCGTCGAGTCGAGGAGCATAGTGCCGTTGGGGTCGTCTCCCACGGCACCGATCAGGCTGACCTGACCGCCGAGCTTGCTGGCAGCCACGGCCTGGTTGGCGCTCTTGCCGCCGGGATTGACGGCGAAACCGTTGCCGTGGACCGTCTCGCCGGGTTGAGGGAGGCGGTCGCAGTAGATGGTGAGGTCGGCGTTCAGGGAGCCGACGACGACGATTCCCGCCTTGGGTGCGCTGGTCATGCGGTCACCTTTTCGGTTTCGGTCACTTCTGCGTCCACCGGCTTGGGGATCAGGAGTGAGGCTGCGAAGGCTGCCAGGGTGATGGCGAGTCCCACCACAACAACGGTCAGGTAGGACGCCTTGGCATCATTGAGCGAAGCGGTGGCCACGAGGACCGCGGGCAGGACAAGGAAGCTCAGCCCGGCACCGAGGTTGAAGGCGCCGGCGTTCATGCCAGGCAGGAAGCCCGGGTTGCCCTGCGGGGAGAGAACCACGCCCAGTCCGTTGAGCATGATGTTGACGGTACCGGCGTACATGATGCCCAGCAAGGCCGTTCCCACAATCATCATGGGCAGGTTGTTGAGGCCGAAGAACGCGATGATCGCCAGCGCCACCAAGCTGCCAAGCAGGCCGATGCGCAGGACCTTGGTGTAGCCGAGCACGGGTGCCAGTCGGCCGCTGATCGGACCAAAGAGCCAGCCCAGCAGCGCGTATGGAGTCAGGATGATAAGCGACATCTCTGTGGGACCAACGCCGAAGCCCGGATCCGCTGCTTGCACGTAGGCCGGGACGATGCCGTTGATGACCGCGAAGATGCCGGTCATGGTGAGCGTGGTGGTCAGCAGTGGTGCCCACGTGGAGCGCTGGCGCAGGTGCACGGTTTCCACCATGGGCTGCTTGGCCCTCTTTTCAACGGTCCAGAACGCATAGAACGCGACGGCGGCGATCACGGTGAGGACCACCGCGAGGGTCATGGTGCCGGAGTCGAAGGCGGAGGCAAGCTTGGCGCCCTCGTTCAAGGCTGTCAGCAAAGCGCCCACGGCAATCACAATGCAGAACACACCCAGCCAGTCCATGGTGGAACCCGCAGCAGGCTTGCTTTCGCCGGCCAGGACAGCAATCAGCACGGTGGCAACGAGGGCCAGGGCGACCATGAGCCAGAAAATGCTGCGGAAGCCGAAGTTCTCAGCGAAGTAGCCACCCACGAAGGAGTCCACGCCGGCCACGCCACCGTTGACCGCGGTGATGAGGCCCATGAGGGTGCCGTACTTGCGGGGGTTGCTGACCGCGGAGCGGAGCATGATCAGGCACAACGGAACCGTGGGGCCGCTGACGCCCTGAATGATGCGGCCAACGAAGAGCCAGGTGACGTCCGGGGCCAGTGCGGCAATGACCGAGCCCACTGCCATCAGGAGCATCATGCCCACAAGGATCTTCTTGCGGCCCACGATGTCGCTCAGGCGCGGGAGGAAGAGGGAGAACAGGGCTGCGGCTGTGAAGAACCAGGTCTGGGACAGGCCGATGGTGGCCTGGTCAGTCTTGAGTTCGTTGCCCATGGTCACCAGGGCCGGGCTGAGCATGGAGGCGTTGAGCTGGAAGGCCACGCAGGCTGCCAGCAGGGCGACCATGAGGGCGGTGACGTTGCCGCGGGTGGATGTGGATTCGGTTGCGGGGGAGGACATTACTTTGCCTCTCCAGCCAGAACGGTCTCAGCAGCAGCGGTGGCGTCAGCGCCGCCGTCGAGCGTTGGTTCGCCGATCCGTTCGATCGCGTCGGTGACCAGATCCCAGAACTTCTTGTGGTCCAGGTCCACGGCCACGGAGGTGTGGCAGTCCTCCGGCGCAGGCGCGCGGAAGTCGGCCACGGTCATGCCGAGAGTGAGCTTGCCTTGGAGCTCGATGTCCACGGGGACCTTGCGGGTTGTCATGACCGAGGGGTCGATCACGTAGGCAACGGCGCAGGGATCGTGCACCGGCGGGAAGTCGAAGCCCTGGGCGTCCTTGTAGGTCTTCTGGAAGAAATCCATGAGTTCCATGACGAACTTAGCCGGCTTGGTGCCGATGGCCGCGATGCGGTCCACCACCTCGTCGGTGGCCAGGGCCTGGTGCGTGAGATCGAGGCCCACCATCACCACGGGCCACTTCTCATTGAAGACGATGTGCGCGGCTTCAGGGTCAATGATGATGTTGAACTCCGCTACGGCGCTCCAGTTGCCCACGTGGTAGCCGCCGCCCATGAGGACAACTTCCTTGACGCGCTCAACGATGCGGGGCTCTTTGCGGGCAGCCATGGCGATGTTGGTGAGGCCCGCTGTGGGGACCAGAGTGACGGTGCCCGGCTCATGTGCCATGACGGTTTCAATGATGAGATCGACGGCGTGGCGCGGGTCCAGCTCGATGGCGGACTCAGGCTGTTCCGGTCCGTCCATGCCGGAGTCGCCATGGATGCTGGGGGCCGTTTCGATGGTGCGCACCAAGGGGCGGTCACAGCCGGCGGCGAAGGGGACTCCCATGATGCCGGCAATGGTGGCCACGGAGAGGGCATTCCGGGTGACCTTTTCCAAGGTCTGGTTGCCCACCACGGTGGTGACCGCCAGCAGTTCGATGTCCGGGTTGCCGTGCGCCAGCAGCAATGCCACTGCGTCGTCATGGCCAGGGTCGCAGTCAAGAATGATCTTCCTGGGTGCGGGCGTCATGGTGTTGGGGTCCACGTTTTTCTCCACGTCATTGGGGCCTGCCTGGAACTTTCCCGGGCAGGGCAGTATGCATTCAGGGAGATTCTGGCACTACTTAGCTGCTTACGTCAAACGCTTAACGTGACCTTTGAACCTTCAACGTCAAGCGCTTGATGCCTTCTCGCAGGTCAGGACTGGTTGGAGCCGCTACGATCGATGCATGGAATCCCTGGAACGGCGCCATGGCCGCGCGCCCCGCTCGCACCGCGTGACGGCCGCGATGGTGGCCGCCCGCGCAGGCGTTTCCACGGCTACCGTGTCCCTGGTGGCGAACGGCAAAACCCAGGGGCGGGTATCCGACGACAACATCTCCCGTGTTCGTTCCGCCATTGCTGAACTTGGTTACGTGGTGGACAGCATCGGCAGCTCGCTGGCCCGCGGGGTCAGCTCAATCGTCATACTTGTGACGCCGGATGTGTCCAACCCCTTCTTTGCCAACGTCATCGCGGGGGTGCGGGAATCGTTGGGTTCCGAGTATCAGCTGCTGCTCTCCGTGACCGACGCCGGTGAATCACCGCAGGCTGATGACGTCCGCAAGTTGCTGGCTCTCCGCCCTGCCGGACTGCTGGTGGGCGCACCCAGTGCGGAATTCCTGGAAGACCTGTCTGCAGCCCCGCCCCTTGTATTGCTGGATGCCCCGGGGCTCGAGTCCTATGCACCGTCCGTGAACCTTGATGTCGCCCAGGGCGCCCGCGAGCTTGCCCGGCACCTCGCTGCTTCCGGGCACACCCGGGCCGCCTACGTGGACGGCATCACCGGCACTGCCACGTTCCAACTGCGCCGTGAGGCCTTCTTGGCGGAGGCTGCAGCCTGTGGGCTTTTAGTGGCCGACGGGCATGTCATCAGCACCCCGATCGACGTCGGTGCTGCCGCTGCCGCGTTCGCCGACGCCTGGCCGGAGTGGCAGCGCGAGGGGGTTACTGCCGTCGTCTGCGGTACTGATACGCATGCCTATGGCGTGCTGCAGGAAGCCCGCGTTGAGGGTGTCCAGATTCCTGAGGAGTTGGCCGTGGCGGGCTTCGACGACCTGCCGTACTCAGCCACCAGCAACCCCAGCCTCACCACCGTCCACTTGCCGGCCACACCGCTGGGGCGCAAGGCCGGGGAACAACTGCGGGGACTCATGGAAGGCCTACCGCTGGCAGAGCCACATGTGACGCTAGAAAGTTCGTTGGTAGTGCGGGGATCTACGTCTCTTGGCTAGGTGACAGCGGGCGAAGCTGGTCCTCCGTGATGGGTAGCGACACCGTGAAGTAAATCTGCGGCGCAGTCATATCGCCCCAGTCTTCCTTTTTCACGCGGACAGCGGAGGGCGTAACCTCGGCGATCCGCACGCGAAGCCAACCGCCGTCGTCGAGCAGTAATTCGTGAGGGTCGGCCAGGTAGCGCAGCCCGAGTTCATCAAGAGTTTCCTCGGCGCTCAACCAGTCCACCGTCTCCGTCCTGGGGCGTCCCAGAAGGTCGATGGCGACGAATCCATCGTCTACCGGCTTCATCCAGCCCACGTGCTCGCCATCGTCAGCTCGTCGGTGTTCGATCCAATCGGATTCCATGGCTTCGACGGTAGCACCGCGTTTTGCTATGACGCGCCGTGGCTAGTGGATAACTGCCAGCAGGATGCCGACCAACACGAACAAGCAGCCAAAGACGCGGTTGAGGACTTTCTGGCCCTTTTGGTCATGGGTGAATCTTTGGAAGGACCGGGCTGCGAGGGCGAAGAAGAACCACATCACCATGATGTCGATGACAATCACCGTTGCAGAGAGCACCACATACTGCTGAAGCAGGGGTTCGTTTGGCCTAATGAACTGGGGCATGAAGGCCAGAAAGAACACAATGGCTTTAGGGTTCAGCAGGTTCACCCAGATGCCGCGTTGGAACATGGACAGGGCGGACTCGTTCTTCTTGTCCTCAACCTCTTCCTTGTCCAGGTCCGGCTTGTGCAGGAACTGCCGGATGCCCAGGTACACCAGGTATGCGGCGCCGGCGTAGCGGATCACATTGAAGATCACCGGCGAGTTGGACACCAGCACGCCAACGCCCAGAGCGACGATCACAATGTGGATGACCAAGGCCACCTGTTGACCAAGGATGCCCCAGATGGAGCGTCGGAAGCCGGAATTGAGCGAGTTGCTCATGGTGAAAATGGCACCGGCGCCGGGAGTGAAACTGATCAGGGTGCCGGCGCCAACCAGGGCCAGCCAGAGTGAAAACTGCACATCTCAGCTTATGCCCGTGAAGTGGGTGGTTTGGACGGGTTGCTTCCTGACCTCTTTTGGCGGCGCTGACCACGGAATGCACCCGGAATGGGTTGATTATGGCGCTCCCGGACCTCAAAGTGGGTCAGGAAGCTACAGCCCAAGCCGCGGCTTAGGGCAAACTGGTGCCGTGAGCGGAATCCCGTGGGTGCTGCACGTCGATCTGGACCAGTTCATTGCCGCTGTCGAGATACTCCGGCGGCCCGAGCTCGCGGGCAAACCGATCATCGTAGGAGGCCGGGGGGACCCCACGGAGCGGGCTGTGGTGTCCACCGCGTCCTATGAAGCCAGGGCGTTCGGCGTCGGTTCCGGGATGCCCCTCAGGATCGCAGCCCGGAAAGTGCCGGACGCCATCATCCTGCCGGTTGATCAGGAGGCGTACTTGGCGGCCTCGGACGTGGTGATGACCACGCTGCGCGCGCAGCCGGGAGCCACGGTTCAAGTGCTCGGCTGGGACGAGGCTTTTGTGGGCATCCAAACGGAGGATCCGGACGCCTACGCCAAGCAGATCCAGGCCGCCGTCCTGGAGCAAACGCAGCTGCACTGCAGTGTAGGCATCGGCGACACGTTGGTCCGTGCCAAGAACGCCACGGATTTCGGCAAACCGGCAGGCATCTTTCGGCTGACCAAGGAGAACTGGCTGGACGTCATGGGCGACAAGCCCACCAAGGAATTGTGGGGCATTGGAAGCAAAGTGTCCCAACGGCTGGCAAAGCACCACATCACCACGGTGGCTGAGCTCGCCGCGTGCAATCCCCAGGATCTCGTCCCGGAATTCGGTCCGAAGATGGGCCCCTGGTACGCGCAGTTGGGACGCGGTGAGGGTTCCAGCGAAGTGGATGACACTCCGTGGGTGGCCCGGGCACATGGCCGCGAGACCACCTTCCAACAGGACCTCACCGCGCCCGCCCAGATCAGCGACGCCATCAAGGAACTGACCGCCCGCGTCCTGGAAGACGTCGCGGCGGAGGGACGCCCTGTGATCGGGCTGACCCTGAAAGTCCGCTACGCACCGTTCGTCACCAAGACCTACGCCAGGAAGATTCCCGAGACTTTCGACCGCGGGGAAGTCCTTGCGCAGGCCTTGGAGCTCAGCGGAAAAATCGAGCCGGACCGTCCCATCCGGCTCCTCGGATTGCGGGCAGAGATGCCGATGCCTGAAGAAGCCCGAAAGGGACATACGCCGACGCGGGGCGGCTGGTGACGCCGTCGAACGTTAACGCCCGACGGCGGCCCGGCAGCTACCAGCGCGGGTGAATCGCTGCGCGGAAGTAACGGTCGTAGATGTCCTGGACCCCGTCCGTGAGCCCGGCGCCTACTGACTGCAGGCCGCCTGCCTCGGCATTTGCCGCTGCCTGCGAAGCGGATCGTGCACCGGGAATGACCGAGGTGACACCGTCCTGCGCGATCACCCAGGCGAGGGCAGCTTGGGCGGTGCTGACGCCGTCGGGCACTAATCCGCTGAACTCCTGCGCGGCCTTGACGCCGGTTGCGAAATCGACGCCTGAGAACGTCTCACCGACGTCGAAGGAAGACCCGTCGCGGTTGTAATTGCGGTGATCGTTTTCAGGGAACTCGGTGTCCGGCGTGTACTTCCCGGACAGCAAACCGGAGGCCAGCGGCACCCTTGCAATAATGCCAACGCCCGCTTCCTTCGCTGCCGGCAGCACCTCATCCAGGGGCTTGAGGCGGAAGGCGTTGAGGATGATTTGAACGGATGCGGTGTTTCCGCGCTTGATAGCTTCGAGGGCCTCATCGGTGCGCTCAACGCTGACGCCGTAGTTGCGGATTGCGCCCTCGCTGACCAGGGTGTCCAGTGCATCGTAGATTTCATCACTGCTGTAGACGGGCGTGGGAGGGCAGTGCAGTTGAACGAGGTCCAAGGTGTCCTGCTGCAGGTTCCGCCGCGAGCGGTCGGTCCATGCCCGGAAGTTCTCCAGGGTGTAATTTTCGGGGACCTGATCCACGCGGCGGCCCATCTTGGTGGCAACCGTGATGTCCGTGTCCGGGTTGGCGCGGAGGAAGCGGCCGATGAACTGCTCGCTCCTCCCGTCGCCGTAGACGTCTGCGGTGTCGAAGAAATTGACGCCGCCTTCCACCGAGGCTTCAAGGACGGCAAAGGCGTCCTCTTCGGTGACGGAACCCCAGTCGGCTCCCAGTTGCCACGTTCCCAGTCCGATGGTGGAGACGGATCGGCCGGTCTTGCCAAGTATGCGTTGTTCCATGGTTTCGACTATATGGGGTTACTGCTCGTCCATCCGCGCTACTTTTCCCATTAAGTACTTTCGTTCGGGCAGGCTTCCTGTCTTCTTGGCCGCCGAGAGGTACGCTGCGCGGGCCTCCACATAGGCGCCGGACATCTCCAGTAGATGGCCCCGCACGGCGTCCAAACGGTGTGTGCGGCCCAGCGCCGTATCCAGTCCCGCCAACAGTTCAAGCCCGGCGGCCGGACCATGCACCATGGCCACGGCAACCGCGCGATTCAGCGTGACCACGGGGCTGGGTGCCACGGCTTCAAGCACTGTGTACAGTGCCAGAATTTGAGGCCAGTCGGTCTGATCGCTGGAGGCAGCCTCCGAATGAACGGCAGCGATGGCGGCCTGAAGTTGATAAGGCCCCGCGGCCCCGCGACCCAGCACGGAGGACAGCAGCGCGATGCCTTCCTCGATCTGATCCCGGTTCCAGAGGCGTCGGTCCTGCTCCGCCAACGGCACAGGCGTTCCGTCCGCCAACGCACGGGCTGAGCGTCGGGAATCGGTGAGCAGCATCAGTGCCAGCAGGCCAGTCGCCTCCAGCTCTCGCGGCGCAATGGCAACGAGCAGGCGCGTCACCCGGATGGCTTCAGTGGTGAGTTCCTCACGCTGCAGCGACGGACCCGAGCTGGCCGCGTAGCCTTCGTTGAAGATCAGGTACAGGACGTGAAGTACGACGCCGAGCCTTGCCTTGCGCTCGGAAGGCGGCGGCATGGTGAACGTGGCTCTTGCCTTCTGGATCCCCTGCTTCGCACGGCTGATGCGCTGACCCATGGTCGCTTCGGGGACCAGGAAAGCTGAGGCGATTTCCGCCGTCGTGAGTCCTCCAACTGCCCGGAGCGTTAGGGCGAGTTGCGATGGTGCGGACAACGCGGGGTGGCAGCAGAGGAACATCAGGGTGAGGGTGTCGTCGGCTTCCGAAACTGAGCTGTAGTGGAAGTCGGCGTCCATGGCCGCAACACGTTCCTCGCGGGCGCGGCGGGCGCTTTCGCTTCGCCAGTAATCAACCAGCCGGCGTGACGCGACAGCCATCAGCCATGCCTTCGGGTTGTCCGGGAGTCCGGAAGGCCACTGCAGTGAGGCCTCAAGGAGTGCCTCCTGGACGGCATCCTCGCAGGCATCGAACTGGCCGTGCGTCCGTGCCAGCACGCCGAGGACCTGCGGCGCCAGAGTGCGCAGCAGGTCCTCGATTCGTGCGTCCGGCGGGGAACCCAGTTAGACCTCCGGCGGCGCTTCCTGAACTGCGCGGAGTTCGACTACCCGCGCGTACTTCACAATGCTGGAACAGATCTCCACCGCGCGTTCTTCGCTGGCAACATCGACCACCCAATACCCAACAAGCGACTCCTTGGATTCGGCATAGGGTCCGTCCGTGGTGATGACGCCGTCGGGGGTCTGCTTGACGAGCTTCGCGGTGCTGCCATCGGCGAGGCCCGCGTTGAACACCATCTCACCGGATTCGGTCAGGTCCTTGTCGATCTGGATCATGAATCCGATCATTTCCTGAATCCATGCAGGGTCAGCGGTCTCCATCATGCCCTCGGCAGATCCGAACATCATGATCATGTATTTCATCTCAAACTCCTTGTGAGGGGCGCCCTTTGTGGGTGCTTTCACTCATGGGTCGGAACTGCGGGCGGCATTTCTACATGGTTCGGCAAACTTTTTCCGGAGATTATGCCCGAGCGATCACCTCGCCGTTGGGAATGAGGAAGAAGCCGTCGTCGGAGGCTCCCCAGCGGTGCCAGCCTGCAGCGATCCGGGCGAGGTCGGCCTCGTTGGCGAAACCGTACTCCAAGGCTTGCTCGGCGAACGCTGAGTGCAGCACCCGTTCGCTCCAGACCCGGGACTGCCACGCGCGTTGTTGGGCGGTGGCGTAGAGCCAGTTGCTGCTGGTGGGCGCTACCTGAGTGAATCCTGCTTGCTGGGCCCACGAAACAAGGCGACGGCCGGCGTCGGGTTCTGCTCCGTTGCGGCGGGCGATCTTCTGGTAGAGCTCCATCCAGTCGTCCAGCTCGGGGACTTCCGGGTACCAGCTCATGCCGTGGAAATCGGCGTCGCGGACCGCAACTATGGCGCCGGGTTTCGCCACTCGGCGCATTTCACGGAGGGCAGCGACGGGGTCGGTCAGGTGCTGGAGGACCTGGTGTGCGTGAACGAGGTCGAAGGACTCGTCCTCAAAGTCGAGATCGTAGATGTTGCCGGTCTGGAAGGTCACGTTGTCCACGCCGCGCTCGGTTGCCAGTTCGGCGGCCTGTGCCACGATGTCGGCGGACCGGTCCAAGCCGATCACTTGCCCGGGCGCGACCAGCCCCGCGAAGTCGCAGGTGATGCTGCCGGGTCCGCACCCGACGTCGAGAACTGACGTTCCGGGGGTGAGATGGGGAATCACAAACGCGGCCGAATTCTGGACCGTCCGTGAGGCGTGGGCCCGGACAACCGACTCGTGGTGCCCGTGGGTATAGACATCTTCAGGCTGCTGCGCGTTCATAGGGAAACGCTACCCAACTGGGTCGCATTTGTGAGCGTTTTGGACCCTCAAAACGCGCACAAATGCGACTCAGTTGGGTTCCGCTTCGGCCGCTTCTTCGCGGGCGGCGAGGGTGGCCTCCACCATGTCAGTCATGAACCGGGTCACCAGCGCCAGCTCCGAAGGGCTGTAAGCGGCCATTGCCTTACCCATGCGTATGGCGAGCGGCATGAACATGGCGCTTCCGTCCTGGTACGCCTTAGGGGTCATCTGCAACTGGACCTGCCGGCGGTCCGTCCCGAGTCGTTCGCGCACCACATGTCCGGAGGCGTGCAGGCGATCAACCAATGCGGTAGTGGCAGGGGAGCTGAGCCGGAGTTCGGCGCGGAGAACACCCGGGGTGACCACCTTGCCCGCTGCGGAGTGGCGCATAATGACGGCCAGCGCGTTGAGGTCCGTGCGGTGCATGTCGTTCCGGCCACCTGCGGCATCTACATAGTGGTTGGCCTCGAGGGTGAAGTCCTGGAGGAGCCGCACAAGTTCTTGGGGAGCCGCGTTTTCGGGGCGCCCCTCGCCGGGGCGCGGGTCTGTGGGGTTCGACATGTCCGCCCTCCTGCCAGCGTTGTCATGTGATTACTGCCTTCCGGATATTACTCCCAGCCATAGGGGATTCCGGCATTAATAGTATTGAGGTCTTGGAATAGTTCCATCATAGAGATAATCTATGATGGAATAAAGCCCTCAAGCACTCCCACCAAAAGAAGGACTCATGAACTCGCAGAAGATACCGTTCTGGCTGCGCTGGCTGATACCAGTGGTGCTGGTCATCACCTGGCTGGGCATCGCAGGAATCGGCGGCCCCACGTTCGGCCGGCTGGAAGAGGTCTCGTCCAACGACCAAGCTTCCTTCCTTCCCGCTGGCGCCGAAGCCACGGAAGCCGCTGACTGGCAGGCCAAATTCCGGGACTCCGAAGAGATCCCGGCAATTGTCATCATCGAGAGCGACGCTTCCTTCACCCCCGCGCAGCTGGGCGAAGCAGCCCAGCTGAAAGCCGACATTGAGGCGCTCAAGCTGGGGAGCGCCGTCGTTGGGCCCATCCCGTCGCAAGACGGCAAGGCAGTTCAGTTCGTTGTCCCCATGGCGTCCTCGGATGAGCTGCGGGAGAAAGTCCAGGAGCTGCGTGACGTCGTGCAGCCCGGCGCGCCGGACGGCATGAAGGCATTTGTCACTGGTCCGGCAGGCCTGACCGCCGACCTCGTCAACGCTTTTGGTGGAATTGATGGCATCCTGCTGCTGGTTGCCCTGGGTGCCGTGTTCGTAATCCTGCTGCTGGTCTACCGCTCGGTGGTGCTGCCAATCGCAGTGCTGCTCACCTCCGTGTTTGCCCTGTGCGCCGCGATCCTTCTGGTGTTTGGAATGGCGAAGGCCGGCTGGATTCAGTTGAACGGGCAGAGCCAAGGCATCCTGTCCATTCTGGTCATTGGCGCCGCGACGGACTACGCGCTGCTGTTCGTGGCGCGGTTCCGGGAGGCGCTCACGCACACCACCAACCGCACCCAAGCGGTGATCACGGCATGGAAGGCCTCCTTCGAGCCCATCCTCGCTTCCGGGGCCACTGTCATCATTGCGCTGCTCTGCCTGCTGTTCTCCGATCTGAATTCCAACAAGGCGCTGGGACCTGTAGCCGCCGCAGGTATTCTTTGCTCCTTGTTCGCTGCGCTCACGCTGCTGCCCGCGCTCATGGCGTTGCTGGGCCGTTCGGCCTTCTGGCCCTTCCGGCCCAAGCTGCTGCCCGACGACGAACGCGAACCGGAGATTGTCACCGGCCTTGAGGGGCAAAAGGGTCTGTGGCGCGCCACGGGTCGTCTGGTCTCCAAGCGCCCGCGGGTTGTGTGGGTGGCTTCGGTCCTTCTCCTCCTGGTCGCTTCCACAGGCTTGTTGCAGTTGAAGGCCAACGGGGTTCCGCAAACGGATGTCATACTTTCCGCGTCCGACGCCGTGGACGGGCAGGAAGCGCTGGCGCGCCACTTCGACGCCGGTAGCGGCAGCCCCGCCGTCGTGGTCGCCTCACAAGGTTCCGCGCAGCAGGTCCTGGACAAGGTCAAAGCAGCCGACGGCGTGGGTGACGCCTACCTGCTGGCTGACGGAAATGTTCCCATCACCGGTGCCCCCGGCGCTCCTGCTGAGCCGGCAGTTCGCGACGGCAGGGTCCTCATCAATGCCACGTTGAACTCGGCGGCAGACTCGATTGAGGCTGAAGAGGCCGTGAAGTCGTTGCGTGTGGCTGTTCGCGAGGTTGATTCCGCAGCATTGGTGGGCGGCGTGACAGCAACTGCGCTGGACACCAACACCACAGCCCAGCGCGACCTGGTGGTCATCATCCCGATCGTGCTGGTGGTCATCCTCTTCATCCTGATGCTCCTGCTGCGCTCCGTGGTGGCGCCGGTGCTGCTGGTGCTGTCCGTGGTGCTCTCCTACGGCGCCGCCATGGGAGTTTCCGCCTGGGTCTTCAACGGGGTGTTCGGATTCTCCGGTGCCGACGCCACTGTGCCGTTGTTCGGTTTCGTGTTCCTGGTGGCCCTCGGCGTGGACTACAACATCTTCCTCATGAGTCGGGTCCGGGAAGAATCCTTGAAACATGGGACACGTCCGGGCATCCTGCGCGGACTGGCCGTCACCGGTGGTGTGATCACCTCTGCCGGCGTGGTCCTGGCGGCCACGTTCGCAGCCCTCGGTGTCATTCCCATCATGTTCCTGGTCCAGCTCGCCTTCATCGTGGCATTCGGCGTGCTACTGGACACGGTGCTGGTCCGATCCCTGCTGGTGCCCGCGCTGGCTTACGACATCGGCAGCAAGATCTGGTGGCCGAGCAAGCTTGCGCGTGAGTCTTCCACGGACGTTGTGGGTCCTCGTGAGGAGGAGCAGGCGTCGGTGGGGCGGTAAGCGTCAGTCAATGACGGGCGAGCGGCGCTCTAGCAGCAGGGTGTCGCGCCATTGTCCGGCGGCGGGTCCGGTGCTCACGCGAGCAATACGGTTCCGCCGCCCGACAATGGCAAACCCATTGGCTTGATGGAGTCGAAGGCTGGCCTCGTTCTCCGGGAAAATGCTGGACTGGATGGTCCAGATTCCCTGCGCCTCGGTGGAAGCAGCCAGGGCCTGCAGAAGGAGTTTCCCAACGCCGTGGCCGCGTGCAGCGCCCGCAACGTAGATGGAATGCTCAACGACGCCGGCGTAGGCCGGACGCGAGGAAACCGGTGAGACTGCGGTCCAGCCGAGGATCACCCCAGTCTCGTTGACCGCTACCAGCCGGTGGTCCGGAAGCCTGGAGTTGTTGAAGGCGGGCCATTCGGGGGCATTTGTTTCGAAAGTGGCGTAGCCGGTGTCGATTCCTTCCTGGAAGATCTCCCTGACTGCCCGCCAGTCTTTGGGCTCCATAGCCCTCAGCGCTACCGTCACAGCGCGGCCAGGGCGCCGGCTACACTGTCCAATGCGCCCGGGACCATGGAGTAATACGCCCACGTGCCGCGCTTCTCCCGGTGAAGCAAGCCTGCATCCACAAGGATCTTCAGGTGGTGCGACACCGTCGGCTGTCCCAGGCCCAGTGGCTCAGTGAGGTCGCAGACGCAGGATTCTCCTGACGGTTCAGCCTTGACCATGGACAGAAGCCGCAGCCGGTTAGGGTCTGCGAGGGCTTTGAAAACCGTTGCCTTCCGCTTGGCTTCATCCGCATTCAGGGCAGGGTGGCCCGTTGCTTCGCAGCAGTCTTGCTCCGAGGCGGCTTGCAGTATTGGTAAGGCGGTCATGAACCCATTATGCGCCTACATTGACGGCTATCAATGTCCTTTACTTGGGCATTACCCCCGAGCGTAAGGGTGGGTCATGCGTGCTTGTCCGCTGGGTGCGGTACTACGACGTCCTCTGGTGCGCGCGATTCCGTGGGGAACAGCATCGCCAAAAGTCCCAGTCCTATGGCAGCGCCAACCAACTGCGCCAGAACAAATCCAGGCGCGGAGGCGGGTGCGATCCCTGCGAAGGTGTCGCTGAAGACCCGTCCTACCGTGACCGCGGGGTTCGCGAAGGACGTCGAGGAAGTGAACCAATAAGCCGCCCCGATGTAGGCACCAACAGCTGGGGCTGCCAAGAAGCCACGTTTGGTTGCGGCGAGGGAGAAAATCAGCAGAATAAGTCCGGCCGTGGCCACGATTTCGCCCAACAGGTGGCCCGGAGTTGTGCGCTCCTTGCTGGAGATTGACGTACCCACCTCAAACATGGCGTTCGCCAGCACGCTGCCGCAGATGGCGCCCGCAGTCTGCGACGCAATGTACGCGCCTAATTCCCCTAGCGACAGCCCGCTGCCGGTTCGCCTGGCCAGAACCCAGTCCACCAGTGACACCGCCGGATTGAAGTGCGCGCCACTGATGGGTCCAAAGACCAATATGAGGACGGTCAGCCCGAGCACGGTGGCGGTGCTGTTCTGCAGTAACTGCAGGCCGACGTCATGCGGGGAGAGCCGCTGGGCCGCGATGCCGGAGCCGACGACTACGGCTACCAGCAGGCAGGTACCCAGTGCTTCGGCGAGGGCGCGCCGCCAGAGGGCGGTCGGGGAAGAAGTCATGAAGACAGCTTGACTGATGAAAGTAGTTCAGTCAAAATTGAATCAATGGATATTGATCAAAGCTCAAGCCCTCTGGAGAGGGCAGCTCTTCTGGAGAGAGCCGCCAAGTACGCGGCCCTGAGTGACCCTGCGCGGCTCCGCATCGTAGACCTGCTCACCTTGGGGGACCTGTCGCCCACGGAGCTGCAATCGGAATTGGGGATTCCGGCGAATCTGCTGTCGCACCATCTGCGATCCATGGAACTCGCGGGGCTGGCGGTGCGGCATCGTTCCGAAGCTGACAAGCGCCGAAGCTATGTTCGTCTGGCGCCCGGCGCTCTGGAAGGCCTCACTCCCGGCCGCGAGCACGGGGCGCGGCGCGTCTTATTTGTGTGCACCCGCAATAGCGCCCGCTCGCAACTGGCTACCGCTCTGTGGCGAACGGCTAGTGACATCCCAGCGGTTTCGGCGGGAACGCATCCGGCCGAACATGTGGCACCCGGTGCCGTGGATGTTGCCCGCCGCCACGGCTTGGACCTTGAGGGCGTCAAGCCCCGCTTGATCGACCACGTAGCGGGTGCCGAAGACCTGGTGATCACCGTCTGCGATAACGCCCACGAGGAGCTGCCGGGACTCCAGGGCATCCACTGGTCCATTCCGGATCCGGTGCGACTTGATAGCGAGCAAGCGTTTGAGGACGCGTTCGCCGACATTTCACGCCGAGTCCACGATCTCGCCCCCCGGCTGCGTGCCGCCTAGCTCTGCAGCCCTCAATATATTGACAATCATCAATCTATGGACCGATACTCAATGCATCGATGATTATCGATATGACACATCGCGGCATTGGTGCGGATCGATCCCGACCAGACCCAACTGACACAGGAGAACACCGTGAGCACCGAAACCGCTAAGAAGCCGTCCGTTCTGTTCGTCTGCGTTCACAACGCAGGGCGCTCACAGATGGCCGCAGCTTTTCTCACCACCCTTTCCAAGGGTGCCATTGAGGTCCGTTCAGCCGGCTCGCAGCCCGCAGACAAGGTGAACCCCGCCGCGGTGGAAGCCATGTCTGAGCTTGGTATCGACATGTCGGCCGAGATCCCCAAAGTCCTCACCACTGAAGCCGTCAAAGAATCAGACGTCGTGATCACCATGGGCTGCGGAGACGAGTGCCCGTACTTCCCCGGCAAGCGCTACGAGGACTGGGTTCTTGAGGACCCCGCCGGGCAAGGTGTGGACGCGGTCCGGCCGATCCGCGACGATATCAAGACCCGCATCGAAGGCCTTATCGCGTCACTGATCCCCGCGGCCAAGTAACCCCGACTACCAGGAGCAACTCCCGTGAGCAACGAACAACTCATCATCATCGGGTCCGGCCCTGCTGGCTACACAGCGGCGATCTACGCAGCCCGTGCCGGCTTGAATCCCCTGGTTCTGGCAGGTTCCGTCACCGCCGGCGGCGCCCTCATGAACACCACCGAAGTGGAAAACTTCCCCGGCTTCCCCGGCGGTATTCAGGGACCCGAACTCATGGATGGACTCCAGGAGCAAGCGGAAAAGTTCGGCGCCCGGATAGTGTTCGACGACGTCACTGAGGTTGATCTCAAGGCTCACCTCAAGCGCGTAGTCACCGGAGCCGGTGAGACCCACGAGGCACCTGCCGTCATTCTCGCTACGGGCTCGGCGTATAAGGAGCTCGGTCTTCCGGAGGAAAAGAAGCTCAGCGGCCACGGAGTATCCTGGTGCGCCACATGCGACGGCTTCTTCTTCCGTGAGCAAGACATCATCGTTGTTGGTGGTGGTGACTCCGCCATGGAGGAAGCGACGTTCCTGACGCGCTTTGGGAAGTCCGTCACGGTAGTGGTCCGGAAGGGTGAGCTGCGGGCATCCCGGATCATGGCGCAGCGTGCCAAGGACAATCCCAAGATCACCTTCGCTTGGAACTCGGCTATCACGGCCATCCATGGAGACACGAAGGTCACTGGGGTGACGCTCAAGGACACGCGTACCGGTGAAACCCGAGAGCAGGCTGCCACAGGAATCTTCGTAGCCATCGGTCATCTGCCGCGAACAGAACTGGTGGAGGGACAAGTGGACCTCGACGCCGAGGGCTACATCAAGGTGGCCTCGCCAACCACCATGACCAACCTCACCGGTGTGTTCGCGTGTGGCGACGCCGTGGATCACCGCTATCGCCAGGCCATCACTGCGGCGGGCACAGGATGCGCTGCCGCCCTCGACGCTGAGCGTTACCTCGCTGCCCTGGACGACGCCGACAGCATTGCAACAGCACTGGTCGAAGAGCCCACCCACTTCTGAGCTTTACCCAACGGAGGTATGAGTTACCCATGGTTGAGAACCTTCCTGTCGCCGTGATCGGCGCTGGCCCCATCGGCTTGGCTGCAGCGGCCCACCTGCTGGAGCGGGGTCTGGAGCCGATAATCTTCGAGGCCGGGCCGTCAGCGGGTTCAGCGATTGAGCAGTGGCGGCACATACGGTTGTTCTCCCCGTGGCGATTCAACCTCGACGCAGCGGCAGTTCGGTTGCTGGAGCCCACGGGCTGGGAGTCGCCTCGGCTGACCGCCCTGCCCTACGGCGGCGAACTTGTTGATAAGTACCTCAGTCCGTTGGCAGCACACCCGGCCGTTGCCTCCCGTTTGCAGACCGGCGCACGCGTCACCGCGGTTACCCGCGCCGGCCTCGATAAAACCCACGTGCGCGACCGCGACACCACCCCGTTTATGGTCCGAGTGGAACACGCTGATGGGGAGGTGCGCGACTACACCGTGTCGGCTGTCATCGACGCCTCCGGCACCTGGTCCACCCGCAATCCCCTTGGTACGTCAGGGTTACCTGCTATCGGTGAGGTCCGCGCATCAGACCGGATCTCCTCACCCCTTCCCGATGTTTCCGGACGCGATCGGGCCTCGTTCGCTGGCCGACGTGTCTTGGTGGTCGGAGCAGGCCACTCCGCAGCGAACACGCTGATCAACCTCGCGGAACTGGCCAGGACAGAGCCCGAAACACGCATTCTCTGGGCCATCCGCGGTGCATCCCCGGAGAAGGTCTACGGCGGCGGTGATGCCGACGGCCTGCCCGCACGCGGACAGCTCGGCTCCCGGCTTCGCCGTCTGGTGGATGCCGGCACGATCGAACTGCACACAAGCTTCGGCATCAACTCGCTGGTCGATTCGGAGCACGACGTGACCGTATCCTCCGGTGACGGTCGCAGTGTGGTGACGGACGTCGTCGTCCCTTGTACAGGCTTCCGCCCCGATCTGGACATGCTCCGGGAACTGCGCCTGAACCTGGACCCTGCTGTTGAAGCCCCTACGGAACTGGGCCCGCTGATCGATCCCGAATTCCACTCCTGCGGCACTGTCCCGCCGCACGGCGCGAAGGTTCTCGCCCACGCGGAGAAGGACTTCTACATCGTGGGCATGAAGTCGTACGGCCGTGCACCCACCTTCCTGTTGGCCACCGGCTACGAGCAGGTCCGTTCCGTGGCTGCCGCGCTGGGCGGGGATCAGGCGGCGGCTGACACGGTGCACCTGGAGCTACCCGAAACCGGTGTCTGCTCATCCGACGCCGGTACCAGCTGCGACGTGCCTGCCGCAGTTCAGTCCTCGGAGGGCGAGCAGTCCGGCGGTTGCTGCTCCGCTCCGGAACCGGTGCTCATTGGCATCCCCACGGGATTGGCTCACGGCCGTTCCGGGGCCAACCTGGACTAGGCGCTGACGGTGTTCCGTTCGCGGTAACCATCGGCGGCGTAAACACCAAGGACCCGAACCTCGGTGGTGAAGAACTCGAGTTCCTCCAGTGCACGGCGGAGACGAGCATCCGCAGGGTGCCCCTCGACGTCGGAAAGGAACATGGTGGCGGCGAATTCGTCGCCCACCATGTAGCTTTCGAGCCGCGTCATGTTGAGGCCGTTGGTCGCAAAACCGCCCAGTGCCTTATAAAGCGCCGACGGAACGTTTCGGACTCGGAAAACAAAACTGGTGATCGCTGGACCGGGCAGTTCTTCCTTGGTGGGAAGCTCGCGTTCACGGGCCAGAACAACAAAGCGTGTGGTGTTGGTGGGATCGTCCTCCACACCGGAGGCCAACACCTCAAGCCCGTAGAGGCCAGCGGCGAGCGGCGGAGCGAGGGACAGTTTCCGGGGATCGTTCCAGTCCCGGACTTCGCGGGCTGAGCCTGCGGTGTCACCAGCGATGACGGGCTTGAGGCCGGCTTCCCGGATGATCCTGCGGCACTGCCCCAAGGCGTGAATGTGGCTGTGGACCTCCGTGGCGCCTTCAATGGTGCTGCCCGGGATTCCCAAAAGGTCGAAACGGATGGGCAAGAAGTACTCGCCGACGATCTGCAGCTTGGACTGGGGGAGAAGGACGTGGATATCGGCCACACGCCCGGCGATGGAGTTCTCGATCGGGATCATGGCCAGATCCACTTCGCCAGTGGACACCAGCTCAAATGCGTCCTCAAAGCTCGCACATGGAACGCTTTGGAGGTCGGGGAACATTTCCTTGCACGCGAGATCCGAGTTGGCTCCCCGCTCACCTTGGTACGCAATTTTCTGGGCCATGATGCTCATGGTTACACGCAGAGCGCCCGGCCTCCCAACCGCGTCCACCCTGTGACTGGACACCCTAAGACCCCATCTATGTAGCAGCAGAGCGCGTTTTGGGTGCTCAAAACGCGCTCTGCTGCGACTCAGTTGGGTGGAAGGTTAGCCGTTGATGACCTGCGGGACGCCCAGGGCCTTGAGGCCCTCGGCGCCGAACTCCAGGCCGTAGCCGGACTGCTTGGCACCGCCGAACGGGACGCGGGGGTCCACGGCGCCGTGCTTGTTGATCCACACGGTGCCGGCCTGGATTCGTGAAGCCACTTCCCGTGCGGCACCCAAGTCGGAGGACCAGACTGAGGCGCCCAAGCCGACGTCGAGCGCGTTCGCTTTGGCGACTGCCTCGTCAACGGTGCTGTATTTGATGATCGGCAGGGCGGGTCCGAATTGTTCCTCGGCCACCAGCGGGTTGTCGTTGTCGATGTCGGCCACCAGGGTGGTGGGGTAGAAGTTGCCGGGTGCGTCGGCGTCGGGGTTTCCGCCCACCAGGATACGCGCGCCGGAGTCACGGGCGGCCTCCACCAGCCGGGCGACGATGTCGAATTGCTGCCGGTTTTGCAGCGGGCCAAGGACGTTGTTCTCATCGAGCCCAACACCCATGGGCATCGCAGCAGCAACAGCGGTGAGCTCGTTGCAGACGGCCTCGTACTGGGATTCGTGGACGTACAGGCGCTTAAGGGCGGCGCAGGTTTGGCCGGTGTTGATGAACGCACCCCAGAACAGGCCCTCGGCAATGGCTTTGGGGTCCGAGTCCGGCAGGACGATGCCGGCGTCGTTGCCACCAAGTTCCAGTGTGAGCCGCTTGACGGTGTCAGCGGACGAGCGGATGATCGCCTTGCCTGTGGCGGTGGAGCCGGTGAACATGACCTTGCCAATGGCATCGTGCGAGGCCAGCGCTTCGCCGACATCGCGCCCGCCAGAGACAACGGACAGCAGGTCTTCGGGCAGCTCTTCGTTGATGATCGAAGCCAGTGCCAGCACGGACAAGGGAGTGTATTCCGAGGGCTTGACCACTACGGCGTTGCCCATGCGCAGGGCCGGGGCGATCTGCCAGACGGTGATCATCATGGGCCAGTTCCACGGGCCGATGGCACCTACGACGCCGATGGGCCGGTAGTGCAGTTCGGCGCGGGTTTCGCCGTCGTCCACTACGGTTTCGGGGTCCAACGGGGTGGCGGCCGTGGCGCGGAGCCACGCTGCGCAGGCGCCGACTTCGAAGCGCGCGTTCGGGCCGTTCAGCGGCTTGCCCTGCTCGCGGGAGAGCAGCTGGGCAAGTTCTTCGGCGGAACGTTCGACGGCGTCGGCGGCTTTCATGAGCGCGGCGGACCGGGCGTCGTGGCCCAGAGCAGCCCACGCGGGTTGGGCAGCGGCGGCCGCGGTGATGGCGGATTCGAGGTCCTCGACAGTGTGAACCGGTGCTTCGCCGACGGCCTCGCCCGTCGCCGGGTCAAAAATGGTGCGGCTGTTCTGGCCGGGGGCCGGGGTGATCGAGGCCAGCAGGGCGTCGTAAGTCTCCATTGGTACTCCGCTCATGTAGTAATTCTTGGCGGCCAGTGAGGCACGCGGCGATGTTTCCAGTGTGGCGGGCGCCACGTGCGTGGACCTTGTCTATGCACGAACAGCCCTTGACCGGAAGCGAACGCTTTCCGAAGCGGGGCCGGTGCCTGATAATCGAGCTTGTGACTCTTGCTTCCCTCGCTGCCTTTGCCGGCCTATGCCTCGTCCTTTCCGTGACGCCAGGGCCGGACACTTTCCTTGTCCTGCGCATCGCGTTGAACCGTCCCAGTGCGGGCATTGCTGCGGCGGCAGGGTCTGCGGTTGGCGCCATAGCCTGGGCTGCATTGGTGGGAGTGGGCCTAGCCGCCATCCTTGAGCAATCCGCGGAACTGTTCCGCTGGGTCAAGATCGCGGGCGGCTTGTACTTGCTGTATTTGGGCGTTTCGTCATTCATCAAATCCCGCAAGGCAGCCAAAGCCGGCGCCGACGGAACAATCGCGGACGCGCCCCTCCCTTACAGTCGGCTTTCGGCCATGGGGGCGGGGGCGCTGTCCACGCTGCTCAACCCGAAGGTGGGCCTGTTCTACTTGGCTGTGGTCCCGCAGTTCATCCCGCACGGTGGCGACACCATGGGAACCTCCCTCATCCTGGGTGTAGTGGTGGCTGTCATCGCCTTCGCCTATCTGTCGATGATCGCCGTCGTCGCGTTCAAGGCGATGAGGTGGCTCAAGCGTCCCAAGGTGAGTTCCGTCGTCGAGCGTGTCAGTAGCGGTGTGATCGCCGGGCTGGGCGTTGGAGTCGTGGCTTCCGGCGCGACCAGCTAGCTACGCCGCGAGTAGCGCCAGATAGTTATCCAACTGCCCCGCAAGATCCTGCGAAAAATGTTCAGCCGGGGACAATGCCACCACGATCTGTGCGCCGAGCATCATGTTGAGCAGGTGGTCGGCGACGGCGGCGTCCCCGATAGGGGTGCTGATCTCACCGGCCGCCCGGGCTGCTGCGCAATGAGCCGTGATGGTGGCATGCCACTGGCTCATGGAATCGCTGTGGAGTGCTGCCATGTCAGCGTCGTTCAGCGCCTTCTGCCAGAACGGAATCACGATGCGGGCTTCGTTGACGCGTTCTTCATCCAGCGGCAGGACTTCGGCGCAGAACGCGCGGAGTGCCGCCACTCCTGAGAGTCCATCCGTCATGGTGGCGATGCGCTGGTTGGTGCGGTTGAAGACGTGCGCGAACGCCGACGTCAGCAGGAGGTCCTTGGTGGGGAAGTAGGGCTTGAGGGCGCCGTTGGCGAAGCCTGCTTCCTCGGCGATTTCGCGCATGGTTGCACCTTCCATGCCCAGCCTCGCGATGATCCGCCAAGTCGCGTCAACTAGTTCGAGGCGTCGTTGATCGTGGTCAACAATCTTTGGCACTGGGCGGGCTCCCGGGAAAATAATCGGCGAAAAGGTCTTGTGACCCATCTTACGTTTTGGTTATTCTCTACATCTATAGAAAATAAATCCTGACCGTTCCAGGTCCCGGACAAGAGGCAGCCATGACGCTTACATCATCTGAGACAGCAACAGACGCCGTCGCCATTGTGGAAACGCAGTACGCCCTGGCAACAGGCGCCGAGATCTCTGAGGTCCAGGGAATCCTGCAGGCCGCCGGACACCTAGGCGCCGAGAAGCGCATCGCCTATCTGGGACTGGTGGACCCGGCCCGAGGCCAGTCAGAGCAGGACCGCCGTTTCCGCGTCTTCCTCCACGACATCTCCGGAGGCGCCCCCACTGACGTCCTCGTCTCCGTGACCCGCGGCGAGATCCTCTCCTCCATAGAGCTCGACACCAAGGTCTCCGGCGAACTCCCTGTCCTGGAGGAGGAATTCGAAGTGGTGGAGACACTCCTCGCCACCGATGAGCGGTGGCTCGCCGCCCTCGATGCCCGGGACCTGGACGTCACCAAGGTCCGTGTTGCTCCGCTGTCCGCTGGCGTCTTTGAGTATGAAGAAGAACGCGGCCGTCGCATCCTGCGTGGCCTCGCCTTCGTTCAGGATTTCCCGGAGGACAGTGCTTGGGCACACCCCGTGGATGGACTCGTAGCCTACGTGGACGTGGTCAACAAGGAAGTCACCCAGGTCATCGATCTGGGCGTCATGCCGATCCCGGCAGAGCACGGAAACTACACGGATCCTGAACTGACTGGACCGCTCCGCACCACGCAAAAGCCCATCAGCATCACCCAGCCGGAGGGCCCCAGTTTCACCGTCACAGGTGGCAACCACGTCGAATGGGAAAAGTGGAGCGTGGACGTCGGCTTCGATGTCCGCGAAGGTGTTGTCCTCCACAACCTTGCCTTCCAGGACGGTGACCGGCTCAGGCCCATCATCAACCGCGCCTCCATCGCCGAAATGGTGGTTCCCTACGGCGATCCTTCGCCCATCAGGTCCTGGCAGAACTACTTCGACACCGGCGAGTACCTGGTGGGCCAGTACGCCAACTCTTTGGAACTGGGCTGCGACTGCCTGGGCGACATCACCTACCTCAGCCCTGTCATCAGCGACGCCTTCGGCAACCCCCGCGAAATCCGCAACGGCATCTGCATGCACGAGGAAGACTGGGGCATCCTCTCCAAGCACTCAGACCTGTGGACCGGCATCAATTACACCCGCCGCAACCGCCGCCTGGTGATCTCCTTCTTCACCACTATCGGCAACTACGACTACGGCTTCTACTGGTACCTCTACTTGGACGGCACCATCGAATTCGAAGCCAAGGCCACCGGCGTCGTCTTCACCAGCGCGTTCCCGGAAGGCGGCTCGGACAACATCTCCCAACTCGCCCCGGGCCTCGGTGCCCCCTTCCACCAGCACCTCTTCAGCGCGCGCCTGGACATGGCCATTGACGGCTTCACCAACCGCGTGGAGGAAGAAGACGTAGTCCGCCAGGCCATGGGCGCAGGCAACGAGCGCGGCAACGCGTTCTCCCGCAAGCGCACACTCCTGACCAAAGAATCCGAAGGCGTCCGGGAAGCCGACGCCCGTGCAGGCCGCACCTGGATCATCTCCAACCCGGAATCAAAAAACCGTCTGGGTGAGCCGGTCGGCTACAAACTCCATGCCCAGAACCAGCCCACGCTGCTGGCCGATCCCGGTTCGTCCATCGCCAAGCGCGCAGCGTTCGCCACCAAGGACGTGTGGGTCACCCGCTACGCCGACGAGGAACGCTACCCCACGGGCGACTTCGTGAATCAACACTCCGGCGGCGCCGGCTTGCCGGCTTACATTGCCCAGGACCGCGACATTGACGGTCAGGACATCGTCCTTTGGCACACCTTCGGCCTCACGCATTTCCCGCGCGTCGAGGACTGGCCCATCATGCCCGTGGATACCGTCGGCTTCAAACTCCGGCCGGAAGGCTTCTTTGACCGCAGCCCGGTTCTGGACGTGCCGGCCAGCGCCTCGGGTTCGAGCTGCCACAGCACAGGCGCGGCAGCCGAATCAGAAGATCACAGCCAGCCCGCCGGGCACTGCCACTAGAACCGCTCCGGGACACACAATGACCACGACGGCGGGACGGGTCCGGTCAGCCGGGCCCGTCCTGCACCCCCGGATCTGCGCAGCGCTCACGGCAGTCTCGTGCCTGGTGCACCTGTGGCTCGCCGCTTCAGGACACCACGACGTCTGGCTGGGCATCCTCATGATCGCGTTGGCCGCCGTCTGCGTCCCCTGCACGGTCCACATATGGCGCCACAGCCGGGTGGGCGCACTCCATCAAGTGACCATCTCCGCATTGGCAATGGTGGGACTCCATGCCGTCCTGCTGCTTGGGGCGGGAGGTGCCGGACACGTCCACGGCGGCAGGCCGACGTCGAACGCTGTTGATACCTCCGGCGCGGCCGGATTGTTGCTGGTTATCGGGCTGGAAATCACGACGGCGTTACTCGCCGCGACGCTGGTGGCGCGCCTGAGGCGTCGGGTGGCAGGCTGACCCACACCTGCCGCCGAAGTGGCCCATCTTTGCTGGAGCAAAGCCCGGTTTTCGGGGTCGAGGACCATGCCGGAGAACCAAAGAAGGGGCAAAGGGGAAAGGTCTTGTTGCTGCGGCCGATGTTGATGCGGGGCATGGTGGGCACCGAAAGTGTGACAGCGGCCGCCAATTGCTAGAGTCGGTCAGTGCGCGCAGTAGTTTTTGATGAAGTCCGGACCCAGCCCGACGTAAGGGATGTCGCCAAACCCCAGGCTCCCGCGGGAGGTGTGGTGGTGAGAGTGTTGGCAACAGGCATGTGCCGCAGCGACTGGCATGCCTGGGCCGGCCACGATGACATCGCCATGCCCCATGTGCCAGGTCACGAGCTCGCCGGGGTGATCGACGCCGTCGGAGAAGGCGTTCAGCGCTGGAAAGTCGGCGACCGCGTCACCGTCCCCTTCGTCTGCGGGTGCGGCACCTGCGAATGGTGCCTGGCCGGCGAGGCGCAGGTCTGCCCGGACCAGCAGCAGCCCGGCTTCACCCACTGGGGATCGTTCGCCGAGTTTGTGGCCCTGCACGCTGCGGACAGCAACTTGGTTGCCATTCCTGACGGTGTTGAGTTCACGACGGCGGCAAGCCTCGGCTGCCGCTTCGCCACGGCATACCGTGCGCTGGCAGCCCGTGCCCAGGTGAAGGCTGGCGAGTGGGTGACCGTGGTGGGCGCCGGCGGAGTGGGGCTCAGCGCTGTGATGATTGCCAAGGCCATGGGAGCAAAGGTCATTGCCGTGGACCGGAACCCCGAGGCCCTGGCCGTGGCCGCACGGTTGGGCGCCGACCATACGGTGCTCGCCGATGGTGCGGATATCCCGGCCGCAGTCAACGCCCTCTCCGGCGGAGGCACCCATGTGGCGGTAGACGCCGTCGGAAGTGAACAGACCTGCGCCGATGCGATCCTGAGCCTTCGACGGCGCGGCCGGCACGTCCAGATCGGTTTGCTGCCGTCAGTCGACGGTAACCCGCAAGTACCCATGGCACGTGTGATCGGCTGGGAACTGGACCTCTTGGGCAGTCACGGTATGGCCGCTGTGGACTATCCGGGCATGATGGCGCTCATTGAACAGGGTGCGCTCAATCCACAGCTGCTGATCGAACGCACCATTGGCTTGGAAGACGCCGCTGCACTGTTGCCCGGGTTCGACCAAGCCAACCCCGCTGGCATGACCATGATTGACCCTGCCCTGTAACTGCTCGCGCCGCCGAAATGCGACCTACTTGGGTGAGTCCGCGGGGCGGTTCCGGTACGCGGCGAGGAAATGGTCGATCCGGCGCACCGCTTCCTCAATGTCCTCCGTAGCCGGCAGGATCACAAACCGGAAATGGTCCGGCGTGGGCCAATTGAAGGCCGTTCCGTGCGAGACCAGGATTTTCTGTTCCTGCAGGAGTTGGAGGACGAACTTCTCGTCTGAGGCAATCGGGTAGATCTCGGGATCCAAGCGAGGAAACAGGTACATGGCACCCGCTGCGGGAACGCAACTGACGCCCGGGATCGCGGTGAGGAGCTTCCACGCCAGGTCCCGCTGGTCGCGGAGCCTTCCGCCAGGACGGATGAGCGCTTCGATGCTTTGGTACCCACCCAGGCAGGTCTGGATTGCGTGCTGGGCCGGGACGTTGGCACACAACCGCAATGAGGCCAGCAGTTCCAAAGACTCCCGGTAAGCAGCGGTTGCCGTTCGGGGGCCGGTAACAGCAACCCAACCTGCCCGGTATCCGGGCATGCGGTACGCCTTGGACAACCCGCTGAAGGTCAAGACGCAGACGTCCTCCACCACCGAGGCCGTGTGAATATGGGGGGCATCGACGTAGCGGATCTTCTCGTAAATCTCATCGGAGAACAGAACGAGGTCATGCTTACGGGCCAGGTCCGCGAACTGTTCCAGAATGTGCCGGGGGTAGACGGCGCCGGTGGGGTTGTTCGGGTTGATGATCACAATGCCCTTGGTGCGCTGGGTGATCTTGGCTTCGACGTCCGCCATGTCCGGCCACCAGTTCTCCTCCTCATCGCATAGGTAGTGAACGGGTTTGCCGCCCGTCAGGGTCACTGCCGCAGTCCACAAGGGGTAATCGGGTGCCGGGATGAGGATTTCGTCGCCGTTCTCCATGAACGCCTGCAGGGTCATGGAGATGAGCTCGCTGACGCCGTTGCCAACAAAGACATCTTCGACGCCGATCGTCATCAGTCCGCGCGTCTGGTAGTACTGCGAGATGGCGGTGCGGGCGGAGAAAATGCCCTTGGAGTCGCTGTAACCCTGTGCGCCGCGAAGGTGATGGATCATATCCACCACAACAGACTCCGGTGCCTCCAGTCCAAACGGTGCCGTGTCACCCAGATTCATTTTGAGAATGCGGTGCCCCTCGGCCTCCATGGCCTTGGCCGCTTGGAGGATGGGCCCACGGAGTTCGTAGCGGACATTCTGAAGTTTGCTGGAGTGCTGCATCGGACGCATGGTTGATCTTTTCATGGCAGCGGCCCGGGTGAGCAAACTGTTCCGGAATCAGACCCAGCGTATGACCACGGGAAGGCGCCGGGTGCTTGCCGAAACTTCCCGTTCAGTGCCGTCCACAGCAACAGCGAAGTGCTGAACATCGTCCGCTGAAGCGAGGACCTCAAAGTGCCCGGTCGCGTCACTGACGGCGGCAGTAGCCGATGAATGCGCGTGGATGTAGGCGTCGGAGATGCCCTTGTTGTGGCCATCCACCAGTCGTCCCCGGATGCGGCGTCCGGCAGCCGCGTTGCCCACTGCCGCCTGTGCGGGCGGATCCGACGGTTCCTCGAAGCGGAGGGATACAGGGATGCAGACCAGAAAACCCAGCCCTTGCCCGATTGCGCCGTCATACTCCGCAGGCCGGAACTCGCCGTTGGACACCACTGAGTACTGGCCATGGAGTTCCACAGCCAGAAGCAGTTGCTCCATGTTGTCCAACTGCTCAGGGCCGTGGCATTCAACGGCCACCTTCAGCTCCAGATCCAGTGCCGGGCCGTCGCGGCGTGACCGCCCAACCCTGTTGAGGGTTACGGCGCGTACGGTGACCGGAGCGTCGGGTGGCGGAACGACGGCGGTGGGGGACCCGTCGTCGAACCTTACGTGTTGAGGGGCGACGGCGTCGGAAAGTACCCCCAGGAGGTCGGACAGCGACGATTGCACATGGCCCACGGAAGAACCCCAGCCGGACGGAGATCCACTAATTCAACTGGAACAAGGCTACTCCCGGAGATGCCCGTAGCGCACGGCGCATGCCCGGGTTTTTGTACAGATAATGCCCCTAAGGCCGCCGCAGGAGGGCATTATCTGTACAAAAATTCAGGAGAGTCCCGGTACACCGTCTTTGATGGTGAACGACTTTTTGGTGCTGACCGGGGCGCCCGGCGTGGTGACATAGTCCAGTACACGGAAGTCCGCGGTCATGGCCTCCTTGGTAATGCGAGTGTTCACGTAGCCGCGGTTGTCGTTGTAGAACTTCAGGTGCGGGTTCCAGGCCATGGTGGGGTCGGTGGTGGATCCTGTGCCGTCACCCGTGGAGGTAATGGACGAGCACACCAGTTCTGTTCCTACCACCGCTGCGGCAGGGTCTTTGTAGTCCACTTTGAGGTTGGTGGCCCAGTGGCGGTGAACGTCGCCGGTGAGTACGACGGCGTTGCGCACCTTGGCGTCCAACCAGCCTTGGGTGATCCTGCGGCGGGAAGCGGCATAGCCGTCCCAGCCGTCCATGGAGACGTCGTCGATGTTCGGCGCCTTGTCGCGGTCCCGTTCGGCGAAGAAGACCTGCTGGCCCAGGATGTCCCAGCGTTGCGTGGAGTTCTTGAATCCGTCCAGCAGCCACTTTTCCTGCTCAGCACCGGTGATGGTGCGGTTCTCGTCCAGACGCTCGGCCACGTTCTTCTTCCAGCCGTCCCCGGCGAGCTGGTCGTCCCGGTACTGGCGGGTGTCCATCATGTGGAAGTTGGCCAGCTGGCCCCACTGGATGCTGCGGTAGATCTTCATGTCGAATCCAGCCGGAACCGATGACGCGCGCAGCGGCATGTTTTCGTAGTACGCCTGGAAGGCTGCGGAGCGGCGCTGCCGGAAGTGCTCCGTGGTGTCGTTGAGCTGGCCGGGGTCGCTGTTCTCGGGGATCTCGTCCGCCCAGTTGTTGTCCACCTCGTGGTCATCCCACACCACCAGCCAAGGCGCGATTGCGTGCGCAGCCTGCAGATCGGCGTCGGCCTTGTATTGGGCGTGCCGCTGGCGGTAACCCGCGAGACTGACTGTCTCCGGGCCCTCATGATCACGGGGGTTGCCGCCGCCGATCACGTAGCTGTCCTTTTTGTACTCGTAGAGGTAGTCGCCGAGGTGCAGCACCAGATCCGGGTGGTCTTCGGCCAGCCGCTTGTACGCGGTGAAGTAGCCGTGCTCGTACTGTGCGCAACTGGCGAATGCCATGGCCAGCGCAGCAGGGGTCTCGCCGGGTGCGGGGCTTGTCAGGGTGCGGCCAACTTCACTCAGGTGCCGTCCTGTCCGGAAGCGGTAGAAGTACTCCCGGCCGGGTCGGAGACCTTTGAGTTCTACGTGCACCGAGTGGGCGGTTTCGATTCTGGCATGTTCGACGCCGCGGGCTACTACCCGGCGCATCGCCGGATCTTCTGCGACTTCCCAGGCGACGGCGACGTTGCGGGAGGGCATGCCGCCCAAGCCATCTTCGGCCACGGGGTTCACTGCCAGCCGGGTCCAGATCACAAAGCCGTCGGGCCACGGTTCGCCTGATGCGATGCCAAGTGTGAACGGATGGGTGCGGAGACCGGCGTCGTCCGCTGTTGAAACCGCTACGGCGGGACTGGCGACGGCGGTGCCAGGCAGGGCGGCGACGAGTCCGGCCCCGAGTCCGGCGGTGATGAGGGATCGGCGGGAGATGTTTTCCATACGACCGAGCCTAGGAAGCCCGGGTTGACTGGATTCAAGGGAGACGTGAATGAGTGGTTAATTGTGTGACAAAAAGTGTAACTCCGGGTTGGGGTGGAGGAGGGCTCGTCTATGCTCAGTTCATGACTACGGGGGAGAGCCGTCAGCGGCCCGGAGTGGTGACGTTCTCAGTGGTGCTGATGTACATCGGCGGCATCGCGCAAATCCTCTTGGGAATCCTGACAATTTTCCTGCGCTACACCCCGGAAGCCCAATCCGGCGGCATTGCTTTGCCCATCACGTTGCTGGGTGCAGGCATGATCCTGTTCGGCTTGTTGGTGATCGGGCTGGCGTCCGGAGTTGCGCGGGGAAGCGAAGCAGCCCGTCGCGGCGCCACAGCAGTCATGCTGCTCGGACTGGCTTTTGCCGTGCTGGACCTCATTATTGCCGCGGACGGAGATTGGTCCGCTGTGATCTCACAATCCATCGCAACGGTGGCTGTGCTGGTGCCGCTGTGGGCAGGCCGGGGACGCCGCTACTTCGAGACGCGCTGATGTAGTGCTTCCTGGGCATCCCGGTAGGCAACACGGCGGTGAACGAAGCGGACAACCTCGATCAGTGCGATGCAGGCAACGGATGTTCCCAGGATCAGTACTGCCGTGGGCAGCGTCGGATCCGTGAATTGCAGGAAGTCACGGGCAATCGGCACCGAATACACGAGTACCAGCCCGATCATCATGGCGCCGATGACCATGCCCTTGAAACGGGTGACGGGACGCGAGAGCACCACCAGAATCCAGATGCCTATGATCGCCAGGATGAGTGTGGACCCGGTCCGGATCTCCGCTTCCGGAATTTGCATGTTCGCGGCAAGCCGGGCGTAGGAGGCCAGCCCCAAAGTTACGGAGACTCCCGCAGGGACGGCGAAAGTGAGTGAGCGCCGCAGGAAACCGGGAACGTAGCGCTGAGCATTGGGCAGCAGCGCCAGGAAGAAGGCAGGGATGCCGATGGTCAGGCCGTCAGTCACGCTCAGCTGACGCGGAAGGAACGGGAACGGCAGCAGCAGGATTCCGAACGCGATGGCAAGGAAGGTGGCGTACGCGGTTTTAGTCAGGAACAGCATGGAGACGCGCTCAATGTTGGCAATGACCTGACGGCCCTCGGCAACCACGCTGGGCAGGTGCGAGAACTTGCCGTCAAGGAGCACCAGACGGGCCACCGCTTTGGTGGCGGCGGCACCGGAATTCATGGCCACACCAATATCGGCTTCCTTGATGGCCAAGGCATCGTTGACGCCGTCGCCGGTCATGGCAACCGTGCGGCCCGCACCCTTCAGCGCAACGACGATCCTTTTCTTCTGGTCTGGAGTCACCCGGCCAAAGACCACGTTGTTGTTGATGACTTCCAGCAAATCCTGGTCGTCGTCGGGCAATTCGCGGGCATCAAAGCCGTGAGGTGCATTCAGCCCCACTTCCCGGGCGATCGCGGCCACCGTTTGTGGGTTGTCACCGGAAATGACCCGGACATCCACATCCTGTGCTGCGAAATACGTGAGTGTCTCCGCAGCGTCGGGACGGATATTCTCCTTGAACGTCAGGAGGACCACTGGGACAGCATCTGGCGGAACAGTCTCGTCGTCGGTGGGCGTGCCGTGGGCTAGGACCAGCGTGCGCCGGCCGGTTGTGGCGAGTTCTGCGGCTTGGGTGGCAAGTTGCCGCTTCGCGGGATCGCTGGAGTCGCGGTCCGGGAACACCATTTCCGGGCCGCCCAGGATCCACATCCCGTCCTCGAAAATCACCGCGCTCCATTTGCGGGCGGACGAGAAAGGCACCCGGTCAAGCGGGAGGCTGGCTGGCTCGTTGAAGTGGCCGGCGAGGCTGCGGGCCGTTGCGTTCGCATCTTTCTGCACGCCATACCAGGACAGCACCGACTTCCAACCAGGACGTGCGGTGAGCGGGTGCGCGTCGTCGAAAACGATGTCGCCCTGGGTAAGTGTCCCGGTCTTGTCGAGGCAAATGATATCCACCCGGGCAAGGCCTTCCACCGCGGGCAGTTCCTGCACCAGCACCTGCTGGCGGGCCAGCTTTACCGCCCCCACAGCGAAAGTAATGCTGGTCATCAGCACCAGGCCCAGTGGGACCATGGCGACGACGGCGGCAATAGTCGCCGTCGCTGCGTCCCGCCACGTTCCACTTGCCGAGGCCTCTGCCCACCCGCCCTGGGCAATCATCTGTGCGTTCAGAACCAATAACGCCACGGGACCGACGAACCAGGTGACCCATTTCAGGACGCGGTCGATCGAGGAGCGGAGCTCCGACGCTACAAGGGAGAATCGTTTGGCTTCCGCGGCGAGCGAGTTGGCGAAGGAATCTGCGCCCACCCGATCCACCACCGCTGAGCCTTCACCGGCGACCACCACAGAGCCGGACAACACGCGATCCCCGATTTCCTTCTCCACCGCATCGGATTCGCCCGTCAGCATGGATTCGTCCACTTGGAGTCCGCGTGATCCAGACACCAAACCGTCCGCCGGCACCTGGTCCCCGGCCCTCAGGACAAGGGTGTCGTCCAGCACAACGTCATCGAGGGCGATGTCTGCCTCTGATCCATCACGCATTACCCGGGCATGCGGGGCGTTCAGCAAGGCCAGTCGGTCCAACGCACGCTTGGCCCGGTACTCCTGGACACTGCCTATCACGGCGTTGGCGATGGCACTGAAACCGAAGAGGGCATCCTGCCAGCGGCCGATCGCGAACAGAACAATGAAGCAGGCCAGGATGATGCCGTTGAACAGGGTGAGAACGTTGGCGCGGACGATGCTCCAGACGCTGCGGCTGGTGTCTTGGACGAACGCGTTGGTTTGCCCTGCGGCCACCCTCTCGGCGACCTCGGCAGTGCTCAGGCCCTGCACGGAGGACCCCACCGGTCGGATGGCCGCCACTGAATGTTCTTTATCGTTTGGCACTCATGCCCCCATTGTTGAGCCGGTGGAGCGATGGGACTGAGTATGCCAGCCGCGGCGGGTTATGTCGCCGTCGCCGGTGTTGGGAGTAGCGGGTTTGCTCTGTCAACACACAGTTGATCGAGTTGTATTGGTCGATCGGGAAGACTGTCCTGGAGCGACAGCAGGTGGAGCAATGGGGGAGCGGGGTCATGGGACGCCTGGCCGAGGACCTCCGTGCAGAGTTCCCGGAGATGAAGGGCCTCTCTCGACGGAACCTCTTTTATATGCGGGGATTCGCAACCGCCTGGACGGATCCAATTGTGCAACAAGCCGTTGCACAATTGCCGTGGGGTCACGCCACCGTTCTATTGGACAAGGCAAACAACCACGAAGACCACCTGGTGGCTGCCCTCGACTGGGCAGAACCTGACGAGGCGCGGGCCGAGCCCACTTAGGCGGTACGCCAACAGTTTCGGTCACTCCCGCCACCACGCGCCAAGCGTCAGGGATCGACATCAGCCAGGCTTAACAGCGCACGAAGCACAGCAAGCAAACAGAAGCGTTCGACGGCGGGTGCGCGGCCGCCGTCGAACGCTTCTGTTAGTTGTTGCTACTTCCGGATCATGTCCAGGACAGCATCCCGCATGCGGCCCATGGTCATTTCATCGGTCGCTTCAACATTGAGCCTGAGCAGTTCTTCTGTATTTGAGGCCCGGAGGTTGAACCACCATTCGCCTGACTCAGCGATCACGCTCAGCCCGTCAAGGTCATCAATGCGGACACCCTGCGCTTGTTGGTACCTTTCGCGCACGTCCGAAATGGCTTGGGAAACATCCACCACGGTTGAGTTGATTTCGCCGCTGGCCGAGTACGGCTCGTATTGCCGTGCCAGCGTGGAGAGGGGCGCTGATTGCTCGCCCAGGGCAGCAAGGACGTGCATGGCCGCCAGCATCCCGGTGTCCGCGTTGTAGAAGTCACGGAAGTAGTAGTGCGCCGAATGTTCCCCACCGAAGACGGCGTCTTCTTCAGCCATTTGTGCCTTGATGAACGAGTGGCCTACTCGTGTACGGACTGGCCGGCCACCGGCCGCCGTCACGAACTCGGGCACCGATTGGGACGTGATCAAATTGTGGATCACTACGGGGTTGCCCTGGCCCGCTGCTTGAACCCTTGAAATCTCGCGCACCGCGATCATGGAGGTAATGGCCGACGGTGTCACGGGTTGACCGGTCTCGTCCACAACAAAGCAGCGGTCAGCGTCGCCGTCGAATGCCAGCCCAAGGTCAGCGCCGTGGGCAAGTACGGCTGCCTGCAGGTCCCGAAGGTTCTCCGGTTCCAAGGGGTTGGCCGGGTGGTTGGGGAAGGTGCCATCCAGCTCGAAATACAAGGGGACGATAGTCAAGGGCAAGTCCTCCAGAATCTGGCTGCCCAACACCGCGGGAACTGTTAGGCCGGCCATGCCGTTGCCTGCATCCACTACAACTTTTAGCGGCCTCACTCCCGTCAGGTCCACGAGCGAACGCAGCTTGAGCGCATATTCACCAAGGACCTCAAGCGGCGAAACGGTCCCCGCTGATTCTGCCTTGGGATACCCGTGGTCCAGATAGCGTTGGGCGAGGTCCCGGATATCGAACAGTCCTGAGTCAGAAGAGATGGGAACAGCTCCGGCCTTGGCCATCTTGATTCCGTTGTACTGGGCAGGGTTATGGCTTGCTGTGAAGATGGCACCAGCCGCGTTCATGGCGCCGCAGGCAAAGTAGAGCTCGTCGGTGGCAATGAGCCCGAGGTCGTGGACATTGGCGCCCCGGGCCGCGGCACCCCGCGAAAACGCGGAGACAAACCCTTTGGAGGACGGACGCATGTCTCCGCCGCAGAACACAGTCTTGCCCGCACGGCCCAGGACGTCCACGAATGCTGCCCCGATGGCCTCTGCAACGTCATCGGTGAGGGAAACACCCACCAAGCCACGGACGTCGTACGCCTTGAAAGATGAGGAAAGATCCATTGTTCTCCTTGCGGGCACGCCTCAATGATAGGAAGCGAACGGATGATGTTGGAAAACCAACAATATCAGGTTGGCCGGCGGGCCACCCCACCGGAATTCAGCGACCACCGAAGTCCGTATCGGTGTACGAGCCCACGCCTCTTGCAGGGCTTTCGGCGCAGCCGCAGTTGTTGTCAATTTCAAGCCGAACGGCCAACGGATCGGAGGCTTCAATCGTGAGAGCGACGGGTTCACCCTTGGTAGCAGAGACCCGCAGGGTACGTTCTTTTGCTGAATCGATCTTTGATGAAACGGGGGACATGACGGTCCTTTCGATGGTGATGGAGTGGCCTGTCAGTTGGAGCGGCGGTCAGCCAATGGCGTCTAGCACACCGCGAACTATGGTGGCTGCTGCTCCTAGATAGGCCAGGATAATCAGGAGAATTTGGGCTGCCCTGGTGGAAACCCGTTTGGCAGCGAGATCACCCAGGACGAGTCCGATCAAACAGGCAGCGGCGACTGCTAGCCACATTGTCAGCGGCAGGACCGGAAACGAAGCTGGTGCGGTAACTGCTTTGGAAATAAGGGACAAAGCTCCGATGGTGAAAAAGTAGGGCTGCATGGTGGCTGCAAACGACTTATGCTGCCACCGGGTGGCCATGGAGTAGATGCTGACGGCCGGTCCACCCACTCCTGCGGCTGTGTTCATGAAGCCGCTGAGGCCCCCGGCAGTGAAGAGATAGCGACGACGCTGGGGCAGGACAGCAGATTTCATGACCAGCAGGACTGTCAGGCCAAGGGCCAGGGTCACCCCGATTGAAATCTCCAGGACCGACGGCGGCAGGTACCTGATGAGGAACGCCGCGGGGACAATCCCCAAAAGCGCCGAGGCGGCCAGCGCCATGTATCGCTTCCAGTCGATGTCCCGCACCACGCGGAAAATGATGGCGCCGGCCGTCACGGCTCCGCAGACGTTGACCAGCACCACCCCTTCCACGGGGCCGAGGAGAAGCACCAGGAACGGGGCTGCCACCAACGCAAATCCCATGCCGGTAACGCGTTGCATCCCGGCGCCGATGACCACTGCGCCCAGCACCAGCCCGGTGGTCAGCATTTAGGGTTTCCAGGCCACGTACTGGACCTCCTCGAACTCCTCGAGGCCGAGGCTTGATCCTTCCCGGCCCAGGCCTGACTGCTTGGCTCCGCCCATTGGTGCGAAGGCCACGGATGGGAGGGGATCGTTGACTCCAACAATGCCTGCTTCAAGTTGTTCGGGGATGTCCCATGCACGCTTGGGGCTGTTGCTCCAGACGTAGGCGGCAAGTCCCATCTCGGTGGCATTTGCTTTCCTGATTGCTTCCTCTTCAGTGGAGAACGTCAGAATGCCCGCCGCGGGGCCGAAGACTTCCTCACTCACCAAGGGTGCATCGTCGGGAAGATCGCTCAGGAGTGTGGGCGCCAGGAAGGAGCCTTCTTCAGGAACTACAGTGCGTTCAGTGAGGCGGCGGGCACCGCGGCCCAGGGCATCGTCCACCAGTGCCTGCACGGCTGTAACGCGCTCAGCGTCGATGACAGGACCAAGATCCGGGACGGGCGCGTCACCATCGGGCACGCCGTGTCCGATGGTCATGGCATCAAATTTCGCGGCAAGTTTCCGGCCGAATTCGTCCGCGATGCTGTCGTGGACCAGGAACCGGTTTGCAGCGACGCAGGACTGCCCTGTGTTACGGAGCCTTCCGAGTACTGCTCCCTCAACGGCGGCGTCCAGGTCTGCGTCCTCAAAGACGATGAACGGTGCATTGCCGCCAAGTTCCAGCAACGGCCTCACCACACGTTCGGACGCTGAAGCCATAATCTGACGGCCCACACCGGTGGAACCAGTAAAGCTGACGGCGCGGACCGCGGGGTGCTTGAGCAGGGCGCTGGTGACTTCGCGAGAGGGACCGTGCACCAGATTGACCACTCCGGCGGGGAACCCGGCATCGTGCAGGATCTCAAAAAGGCCGGTCGCGGCAAGCGGTGCCTTCTCGGAGACACGGCCAACCACGGTGCAGCCGGCGGCGAGCATGGCGGCGAGTTTGCGGGCCTGGATGGAAACAGGGAAGTTCCAGGGCGTGAGGCTAAGGGCTACCCCAATGGGTCTGCTGGTGCTGAGGTGTCGGCGGCCCCGGAGCTCGGGTGGGCTGACGGTGCCCGTTGTGCGGCGTACTTCCTCGGCGAACCAGCGGAAGTACTCCACGGAGAAGTCCACTTCGCCTTGCGCCTCGGGGAGTCGTTTGCCCGCTTCCAACGCCAGGGTATGTGCCAGTTCGTCGCGGCGCTCCGACAATAGCGCAGCGGCGTTGCGGAGAAGGTCGGCGCGGTTGCGGGCCGTCGTCCGGGACCAGTGAACAAAAGCTTCGGCAGCGGCGTCAGCGGCTTTGCTCGCGTCCTCCGCGGTTCCCCAGGCCACCCCGCCTACCGTGCTCCCGTTTCCGGGATCCGTTACGTCCTTGAATGTTCCGGCGGAGTGCCAGCTTCCGTTAATCAGGTGTTGCGCTGATTTCAGGTTCACTTGAGATTGCCTTTCGTTGGCTGGGAGAGGTGCGTTGTCCGGCGGCCGGAATGGTGCCTCATCCCTTGCTGGCACCGGCGGTAATGCCCGCAACGAAGTAACGCTGCAGGAAGACATAGGCCACCACAACAGGCAGCGATGCCAGGATGACGCCGGCGAACAAGAGCGGGTAATTGGTTTGGAACTCACCCTGGAAGCTCAGCAATGCCAAGGGAAGGGTTCGGTTTCCGGGCGACTGGATGAACAAGAGGGGGTACAACAGCTCGTTCCAGTGGATGACGAACAGGAAGATGGCAGCAGCAGCAATCGAGGGCGCCGAGAGCGGGAGCGCTATGGAAACATAGGTCCGCCATGGCCCGGTGCCGTCAATGGAACATGCTTCGTAGAGTTCTTTTGGTAGCGTCCGCATGAAGCCGCCCAGGATGAATACGGCAATGGGCAGCGTGGAGACGATGTTGGCCACGATGAGTCCGGTGAGGTTATCCAGCAGGCCGATGCGGCCGAACAGTACATACAGCGGCACCATGTTGGCTTGGGCCGGGATGGCCATTCCCAACACCAGGAATCCGAAGATGGCCCACGACGCGAAGCCCCTCAGTCGGGCCACGGCATAACCAGCCAAGCTGGCGATGAAGAGCGTGACAGGAACGGAAATCCCGGTGACAATGACGCTGTTCAGGAAGGACGAGCCGAGATCCTGGCCGCCAATGACTTCCGCGAAGTTATCGGGAGCAAGGGACTGTGGAAGGCTGAAGGGACCCTCGAAGAGTTCCTGCGTGGACTTGAAGCTGCCGAACAGGACCACGGTGATGGGGACGATGATGATGACCGCATAGATGGCAAGGATTCCGCGGCGGCTGATTGATGCAAGCATGCTGTCATTCCCCCTTCGGGGTCAGACGGAGCAACCGGCGCTGCAGCCAGGTGACCAAGGCGATCATCCCCATGAAGATGATTGACTGGGCGGCGGCATATCCGAACTCCGAGTTGGCGAAAGTGCTGTAGATACGCGTGGAGAGAATGTCCAAGGACCCTTTGGGAGGGTTGCCCGCGATACCCAGGATCAGGTCAAAGGCCTTGAACGACTGGACCGTGGTGTAGGCGACCACGATGGACGTGGCCGGGGCAACGAACGGCCAGGTGATGGATTTGAACTGCTGCCATTTATTGGCACCGTCCATCTCGGCCGCTTCATACAGTTCGCGCGGAATGGACTGGAGGCCGGCGATGTAAACCACCATCATTTGGCCTGCGTGGAACCACACTTGGGTCACGGCAACCCAATACAGTGCTTGGGAGTTGTTGCCGAGGTATGAGCCCTGAAGGCCCTCCAAGCCAATTGCGCCCAGAGCCGAGTTGGCGAGACCGAAATTGGGATCGTAGATGAACTTCCAGATGAAGGCCACAGACACCGATGACAGGATGGTGGGGAAGAAGAACAAGGCACGAAGCACCACGTTTCCCCGGGAATTCTTTGTCAGCAGCAGCGCAAGCAGCAATGAGAACACAGTTTGTGCGATGACCACCAGCAAAACGAACTTCAGGTTATTGGTCAGGGCGTTGGTGAACAGTGAATCCTTGGTGAATGCCCGAACAAAGTTGTCCACGCCTACGTAGTTGAAGGTCGCGGAGAATCCATTCCAGTCCGTGACGGCGTACTGAAAAGCCTGAAGGGTGGGCATCACCAGGAAAAAGGCGATGATGGCAACCGCGGGCAGCGGGAACAGGTAAAGCGCAGGGTTCACACGGGTAGGTGAACGCCTCTTTTTCGCTGCGGCCGGAGTCGTGGTGTCCGGCGCCTTTCGTTTGGCAGCCATGCCGGTATGGGTGCTCATAGCCGTTCGTCAACAATCTTCTGGGCTGCTTCAGCTGCTTGTTCGGGGCTGGAGCCCGAGATAACCGCCGTCGCGCTGGCTTCGACGGCGTTGCGCACGTCCAGGTTTTGGAACTGGAAGCGGGCGGCCAGGGCCGTTTTCTTGTCCAGCCATGGACTCAAACGCTTGAGGTCCGCATTGGTGTATTGAACGTCCTTGACGGATACATGCTGTGCCGTTTCGTTGGCGTAGTACCCGGCGTTCTCAGGTTCGGACAGGAAATCGATCCATGCTGCCGAGGCTGCCTGATTCTTGCTGGCGGAATTGACGCCCAGGATGAACGTGGCGTTGTAGACGCCCTCAAACTTGGCATTGCCGTCCGTGGAGGTGTTGGGAAAGACCAGTTCGATGGGGAAGGCCGCACCCAGGTTGCGGACGGCAGCAATGTGGTAGGAACCTGTGGCGAGCATTGCGGCTTTGCCCTGTGAGAACAGGTTTTGTGCAGGTTCCACTGCGGTGCCGGTGGCATTGGGCTGAAGGAATGGAACCAGATCCTTGTACTGGTTCAACATCTTGATGAACCAGTCATCAGTGCACTTGAGCTTGCCCTGCTCGATCTGCGAGCACATGTCATCTACGGGAGCGTTGTTGGCGATCATGCAGTTAAACAGCTGACCGCCATTTCCCACGTCGCCGCCGGGCCAGGAGATGGGGACGACGCCGGACGAGGCAAGTTTCTCGCACATGGCCAGGAAAGCGTCCCAGTCCTTTGGAGCCAGCTCCGCGCCGGCCTTGTCAAAGAGGTCCGTATTGGCCATGGGCATGGGGAAGACCACCTGATACGGCAGACCCAGTTGACTGTCACCCGACTGCCCTGCCGTCAGCAGGCCCTTTTGGTAATGCCCAACTGCTTTGCTGTTCTTCAGCTCCGTGTAGATCCCGGCTTCACTGAAGTTGTTGAACTGAGCACCGCGGAAGGTGGCAAATGCGTCACCGATGGCGGCGCCTCGGACCTTTTGCAAGCCCTGGGCGTTGTAATCGTTGGAAGTGGAGATGTCCTGAACCACTTCCACCCCGTTATTCATTGCAGCGAAGCGTTTGATGAGTTCGTCGAACACTGCCTTGTCTTCGCCGCGCCAGTGGGCGAAGGAAACCCTCCCGGTGATATCGCCGGTGGCAGGAGCGGCCGGACCCGTGGCGCCGCCCGGGGCTGTGGAACCACCCGGTCCTGCGCATGCTGCGGCGGTTGCGCCAAAACCCAGAGCTCCGAGAACAGCCATGGCCTGCCTGCGTGAAATCTGACTCACAATAATCTCCTCGTTGAGTGTTGCTGTGCCTAGTTATTGGGGTAATCGGGGAGGGGCACCCATGATGCCCCCGCCGGGTCAGGCGGTGGTCCGCTGTGCAGAGACCACTTCGTCCACCACTTCGCAGAGCCGCTGCAGACGGCGGACGGCGTCTGTGGACAGGGATTCAGTGACATCACTGGAACCGATGCAGGACGCCCACACTGCGCGTCCGGACAGGAACCCGCTGGCGCCCTCCAAACAAGCCCACCGGACGGCGTCCGGGAAATTCTCCTCCGGCACACCCGAAGAGAGCACTACCCATGGACCGTTGATGGCTTTGGTAAGTTCGGCGCAAGCTGAGCGGACCTCTGATTCGGACGCTTGGCCCTTGAAGGGGACCTCAGCCTTGTAGAGGTCGGCTCCAAGATCGCCCAGTTCCTTGGCGGCTGCCAGAATTCCTGCGTTCCAGTCGAAGTCGCCTCCTGCCAGTGGCGCGCGGGAAACGGGTTCAATGATGCTGATAAGTCCGGCGGATTTGCAGCTTTCCACGAATTCGCGGACCATCGCGACGCGCCCTTCGGCGGCCTCGTCCGGGCGGTAGAGAACCAGCAGTTTGAGGGCGGTTACGCCCAGTGCGGCGTACTTCTTGGGATCAACCAGTTTGTCTATGGTCACTTCCCCCACGAGCTCGCCGTGGGCAGACTCGAAATGATCGGCGGAAGCGATGAGTCCGCAGCCGTCAGCCACGACCTTGGCCTCAATGGCGGCATCCAGAGCGAACTGGCGGTCAATGAGGACGCCGGAAGCATATGGAGTGAGGATGCGGGTAGCTGCGAGTTTGAAGTCGCGGAGGTCCTGGTCAGTGACGGCTTGGTCTGTGTGTTCGGCAAACATGTTTCTCATGGCTTCGCGCTGGTCAACGGCGAGCATGGCGAACGCACCGGACGGGCGCTGGAGGGAGGATAGGTCTGTGTTGCTCATGGGCTGCTTCTTTCAGCTAGAGAGTGGGATTAGCGGTAAGGACAGGGGAAATGGTCTTGCGGGGGATCATGGAACGCCCGTCCAAACCTGCGCAGGACGCCGAGGCAGTGCGGCCGGCGAATGATGCGGCTTCTGCGAGGGGCAGGCCTGCTGCCACGGCTGCAAGGATGGCGCCGTGGTAGACGTCGCCGGCGCCGAGCGTTGAGACGATGTGGGCTGGCGTTGCGGGGATGTGGAAGGGGATGCCGCCCCGTTCAAGTCCCCAGGCGCCTTCCGACCCCGCAGTGGCAACCACGGTTGAAGCGCCGGCGTCTATTGCTTTTTGCACCAGTACTTCAGGCGTGAGATGGGCTCCGTACTCGGCCCGCAGGCGTTCGATGGTGGGCACGTACAGCTCAATGCCTTGTGGGCTGAAGGATGGAATAGGGTTTCCGGCGTCCACACTGATCTTTAGGCCGGTTGAATTTGCTATGGCGTTCCACCCCAAGTGATCAACGTGGACCCAGTCGGCGGTGCGCAGGAGTTCATGGAAGCGGGCGTCTGCAGGAAAACGGACTGGCGGTACGGGCCGGGTGACAATCGCCCGGCTCTCGGTAGCCCTGCTGACAACAATGACGCTCGCGCCTGTGTTGACGTGAGGGTCGCGAATGACAGCAGAGGTGTCCACGCCTTCGGATTCGAGTCCGGCGATGATCCGGTCGCCCTCTTCATCGGCACCAAGGACGCCGGCAAAGGCGACTTTGGCTCCGGCTCGGGCTGCAGCCACAGCCGCCGTGGCCGCAGGTCCGCCGCCCGCTGTAGCAAAGTCCTCTGCGACGGTCCGGCTATCGGCGGCGGGGTATTCCTGTACCAGGGCAATGGAGTCCAAAGTGGCACACCCGACGAAAAGCAGGGTTCCGGATGACGGTTGGGGCACGTTCCACCTCGTTGTAGTTGGGCTGGTAGTGAAAAAATATACACACGCTATGTGTGAAAAACAACACATTCGGTATAGTGATGTTCGGGATGCAACGTCGATCCCTTTCACTCAACGCTGAGAAACGGAGCAGTTCATGTCTTTGCCTTCTGGAGAAACGGTCCAAACCATTCGCTATGGCCTCATCGGCGCCGGCCACATGGCCCGCGAACACGTCCGGAATCTCGCGCTCATCCCGGGAAGCCGGATCACTGCGGTCTCTGACCCCACTCCTTCCTCGCTTGAAGAGACCTCACGTGAAATCGGATACGAAGTCCAGGCCTACTCCTCGCACCAGGATCTGCTGACATCGGGGCTTGTGGACGCCCTGGTAATTGCCAGCCCCAACGACACACATTTGGGCATCCTGAAGGACATCTTTGCCAGCGGCACTAACCTTCCTGTCTTGGTGGAAAAGCCGGTGTGTACCAGTGCAGAGCAAGCCGACGAGCTCGAGGGGCTGGCGGCCGCTTACCCGGCACCCGTGTGGGTTGCAATGGAGTACCGCTATATGCCGCCGGTGCAGGAAGTCATCCAAGCCGCACATAGCGGCAAGCTGGGTAACATCCGCATGCTCTCAATCGTTGAGCACCGTTTCCCTTTCCTGCACAAGGTGGATGCTTGGAACCGGTTCGCCGAGCGCACAGGCGGAACCCTGGTGGAAAAGTGCTGCCACTTCTTCGATCTGATGCGCCTCATCTTGCAGGACGAACCCACGCGCGTCTTTGCCAGTGGGGGACACGATGTGAACCACTTGGATGAGGTTTATGATGGCCGGGTATCGGACATGGTGGACAACGCCTACGTGATAGTTGACTTCGCTGGTGGCCGACGCGCCATGCTGGAGCTGTCCATGTTCGCCGAAGGGTCCAAGTTCCAGGAGCGAATCTCCATTGTGGGCGACGCGGCAAAGATCGAAACACTGATCCCTGTGGCAGCTAGTCACTGGATTGAGGGGGACGAAAGCGAGGCGACGGTCGAGTTCAGCCCGCGTTCGCCGCTGGGGCCGGAGAAGCATGAAGTACCCGTGGATGAGGCCGTCCTGGCTGCCGGGGCACATCACGGTTCCACTTACTACGAGCACCTCGGCTACCGGAAAGCCATTCTGGGTGAGGGGCCCGTGGATGTAACTGTCGCCGATGGGCTGCAGTCGGTGCGCATGGGCCTGGCGGCGGAGCGCTCCATCGTGGAAGGCCGGCCCATTGAATTGACGGCTACGGAAGTCTTTGCGCAGAAGTAAGTAAGATTGTGTTGGAATTACAACACTTTCCCACGCCGATCATGGGCCGGGGGGTGTCAGGAAAGGGGAAGCCATGAGCATCGCACGGGAAGAGGCGCCGCTGACACCGCGTCAGCAGACCATTCTGGATGAGCTTGGCAGGCGAGGGTTCCTTTCCACCGCAGATCTTGCCGGTACATTCGACGTGTCGGACATGACGGTCCGCCGTGACACGCGTGCATTGTCCAAGCTCGGACTGGTCAAGGTGGTTCACGGCGGGGTCAGTGCCATTGAGGGCCACGGCCAAAATGCTGATTTCGCGGCACGCGTCCGGGAGGACGCCGACGCGAAGCAGAGGGTCGCGAAGGCCTGTGTGGACCTGATCTCAGAGCGCGACGCGATTATCCTGGACGCTGGAACCACTACCTACCAGATAGCCCAGGAGCTCCCGGCCGCTTTCATGGGCACCGTCATTACCCATTCCGCTCCTGCGATTCAAAGATGCCTGCAGCTGACGTCTGCCCGGACCATTTGCCTGGGCGGTGAACTGCTGTTGGATAGCCAGGCGTTCAACGGACCCATGACGGTCAACGCCGTCCAGGGGCTTCGGGCCAAGACGGCGTTCATCGGGGTAAGCGGGATCCATGATGAGGGTTTCTATATTGAACGTGATGTTGAAAGGGCAACCAAGTTGGCCCTGATGGGTTCGGCGGAGCAAGTGGTTGTGGTTGCCACCCACCAAAAAATGTTGAGGTACGCGCTGGCCAGGTTGGCGTCCTTCAATGCCGTGGACATCCTCGTTACGGACGCTCAGCCGCCGCGGGAAGTGGCGGAGGCCTTGTCAGCCTCAAACGTCCGTCTGATCGTCGCTGACTGACACCCCCGCCCCGTTCGTAACGGAGCGGTCAACCGGGCATTCGTTTACCCGCTGATAACAGCTCTGCTCTGCCTGCCCTCAAACGTTCGTTTGGGCATCGCCATCAATAAATCAGTGTTTGAAAACAAACTTTATCTGGTGGAATTCACTCACCAAGGATTAGCATAAGAACAGGCCCTACCTCTTGTGGCCGCAAACTTAATGAGGAGATGCACATGACGTGGTTGAACAGCGCCGCTCACGCACGTTGGCTCGAAACGGAAACAGACCGGCTCATCAATTTCGCCTCCGGCGCGAAGGTCCCCACGGGCTTTGGTTGGCTGGACAACTACGGGAAGGTCATGGCCGACAAACCAACCCATCTCTGGATCACGGCACGTATGGTCCATAGTTTTGCGGTAGCGGCTTTGATGGGGCGCCCGGGTGCTGCGTCCATGGTGGACCATGGTATTGCCGCTCTGAATGGAGTGTTCCATGACGACGAGTTCGGCGGCTGGTACGCGGAGGTCGACGACAACGGTCCGGTGAACGACACAAAGTCCGGGTATCAGCATTCGTTTGTGCTCCTGGCAGCCGCAAGCGCCGTCGCAGCCAAACGTCCTGGCGCCCAGGAACTGCTGGGCGAGGCATTGCGCATAGCGGACTCGAAGTTCTGGGACCACGACGCCAACATGTGCTTCGACTCGTGGAACCGGGAGTTCACCGAAACTGAGGCGTACCGCGGCGGAAACGCCAGCATGCATTCTGTTGAGGCTTACCTGATCGTAGCCGATGTAACTGGCGAAAACCGCTGGATTGAGCGGGCCCTCCACATCGCTGAGGTGCTCATCCACAAATTTGCGCGCAACAACAATTACCGGGTCTTCGAGCACTTCGACTCCCAGTGGAACCCGATCCCTGAGTACAACACCGACGACCGCGCCAGCCAGTTCCGCGCCTACGGCGGAACACCCGGCCACTGGGTGGAATGGGCCCGGCTCCTCTTGCACCTCCGCGCTGGCCTGGAAGCCCGCAGCATGGACGTTCCAGGCTGGCTGATGGAGGATGCCAGGGGCCTCTTCGACGCTGCCATCCGCGACGCATGGGAGCCCGATGGCCACCCTGGATTCGTGTACTCGGTGGATTGGGATGGAAAGCCGGTGGTGACGTCGCGGATTCGCTGGGTGCCGGTGGAGGCAATCGGGGGCGCGGCCGCGCTGTACATGGCCACCGGCGACGAAGCATACGCCGAGTGGTACGAGCGAATCTGGGACCACGCAAGGGACTGGTTCATCGACTACGAGCACGGTTCCTGGAAACAGGAGCTGGATGAGCGCGGCAACGTCGCTTCCACCGTCTGGTCTGGCAAAGCTGACATCTACCACTTGTGGCACTGCCTTGTGGTCCCGAGGCTTCCGCTGGCTCCTGGGCTCGCTCCGGCAGTCGCGGCAGGACTGCTGGACTCACGTCTCCTGGCTGCCCAGGGAAAATAACGGATCGCAGGGAATCCAAGGGATCCCTTTGAGTCGACCCATAGGCTGCTGCGTCAACTCCGAGCACTGACATCAATAAAGGAGAAGGCGGACCGGGGGAGCACTTTGACTAACCCCTGCCAAGGGACCGACCTGCGCGGCTAAAACAGAAGCGTTCGACGGCGGGTTCGCACCGCCGTCGAGCGCTTCTGTTTCGCGGTCCTCACCTGAGCTGCCGCTACTTGGCCTGCAGCGCAGCGCCCCGCCACCACGCAACGGTGGCCGCTGCGGCTTCCGGCAGGGCAGTGGGCTCAAGCCCCAACAGCCGCTGACTGTCGGAGGAATCCATCACGAACGGGCGCTCAAACTGGTACAGCATTTCCGCCAGTTCGCGCATGTCAGTGGAGAAGACGCCGGCCGCCCGGAACACCCACCCGGGTACGGCGCTGACTTTCGGCGCGGCAACACTGGCGGCTGATGCGTGCGCTGCGGCCATGTCCCGCTGCGTTACGGCCGGGCCCGTGGGGGCGTGCAGTACGGTGTTCCACAGCTCGGGTTTATGCGCTGCCGCAATCATGGCAGCGGCAAGGTCCGGAACGTAAGTGAAGGAATGTGGCTGCTTGGTGGACCCGATGAACTGCACTGCCTTGCCCGCCAGGATGGGCTTCACCATGCGCTCGCCGGCATGCGCCATCGTCACGCGAGGCCCGAAGAAATCACCGGCAACCACGCTCACAGTGTTGGCCGCATGCGCCTGCCGTGCCGCGAGCAGTGCTGTCCGGATGCCGCGCTTACCGCCTGAAGCTTCCCGGCGGCTCGATTCGGTCATGATCTGCTCCGGCTCGCTGTACGAGTACAGGCTTTCCGGGAAGACGACGACGGCGCCCGCGGCTGCCGCTGCGTCCATCACCACTTGCTCGGCTTGGGGAAGTTCGGCGGCCCACGCTGCTGCACGGTAAGCGGAGCCGTGGATGCAATGGAAAACCGCGGTAGCTCCGGTGATGGCGCCAGTCAGTTGAGCGCGATCTGAAACGTCCACCCGCAGGCGCTCCACCAGTGGATGATCCGGGCCGCTGCCCGAGTGGGTAAGGACGCGCACCTGGTGACCCTGCTCTGCCAACTGCTCCGCGACAGTGAAACCAACGGGACCTGCTCCTGTGACGACGTACATGAGGTTCCTTCTATAGTTCGGAAATCTAAAACAAGAGCAGTGCTCTCTAAAACAGAATGACCGCACTATCCATGAAAGTCAAGAGCGGTGCTCTCGTTTGTTGACAGCGCTCTCTGTTATGGCAAGCTATTGGCATGACGTCAGCCCAACCCATCGCAGCCAAGGCCAAGGCAAAGCCCCCAACTCCGAGGGAGCGGGCACGCACGCAAACCATCGCGGACATCATCCGGTTGGGCCGTGAGCACCTCGCCGTCCACGGCGCAGCGGCTCTTTCCCTGCGAGCCGTGGCGAGGGATCTAGGCGTCGTATCCTCTGCCGTCTATCGGTATGTCGAGAACCGCGACGAGCTCCTCACGCTGCTGCTCATCGACGCGTACAACGAGCTCGGTGATGAAGTGGATCAGGCCGTGGAGTCAGTTCCGGACCAGGACTACGCCGGGCAGTTCACAGCGCTCGCGAAGGCCGTACGAGCGTGGGCCATCCGAGAGCCCGCCCGCTACGCCCTGCTTTTCGGCAGCCCCGTCCCTGGGTATCAGGCACCGGGGGAGCGCACCACCGTTCCGGGAACACGCGTCATCGTCCGTCTCGTCGGGATCTTTGATGCCGCCTACCGGGCAGGTGCCCTGGCCACTGAGGTGACTCCCGCCGTCGTGATTCCCCCGGCGTTGGCCGAAGACCTGTCGGCCATTCGCGCCGAAATGAATCTCGCGGCACCAGACGCGTCGTTAGCGCGTGGTGTTCTGGTGTGGACGTCGGTGTTCGGGGCCATCAGCTTCGAGGTTTTTGGGCAGTACGGGCCGGAGACTTTCAAGGCCCGCGACGAGCTTTTTGAGCATCAGCTGGGCGTGCTTCAGGGCGTCGTGGGGCTCCAAGGCTAGGGCGCTACAGTATTCAGATGGTTCGTGGACTGGCTGACATTGGTGCGGAGGGTGTCCTCCTTGCCGGCGCGGGCCGCGCAATTCTCCTGCAAATCGCGGACCCCAAAGTGGGCCACGGCGTGGCCGAGCACAGCAATTTCGCGGAGCGCCCCATGGATCGGCTCCGCGCCACCATGACCTACGTGTATGCGGTGGTTTACGGCTCGGAGGAACAGCTGAAGGCCGTTCGCCGCGCCGTCAACCGAGCCCATGCCCCGGTCCGCCGCGGACCCGATGGTGCTTCACACGGCTACAGCGCTTTCGACGCCGACTCCCAACTCTGGGTGGTCGCCACCCTCTACGACACCGCCGTCACCGTCTATCAGCAGGTCCATGGAATGCTCGACGACGATACCGCCGACCGTATCTACCGCGAGTATGCGCGGATCGGGACAGCCCTGCAGCTTCCGGCGGATAAATGGCCGGCTGACCGGGCAGCCTTTGCAAGGTACTGGGAATCCCAGGTGCGCGGACTTCGCCCGGATGACAAGGCGCTCAAGGTAGCCAGGGACCTTCTCTACCCGGCTGGAGGACCACGGTTGCTGCGTCTGGCCATGCCGTTGGCGCGGTTCCTCACGGCCGGCCTGTTGCCGGATCACGTGCGCGAGGGATTCGGCTTCACCTGGGGCGAAAGCCAGGCGCGGCGCTTCGAGCGGACCATGCGGATGGTGGGTCGCGTGTATCCGCGCTTGCCCCAGCGGATCCGGCACTGGCCCCGCGACCATTATTTGGGCCAGCTTGTGGTGGATTCCGCGGTGCCCTATGCGTAACTCCACGTCGGTGGAAGAGTCCATCGACGCCCTTGCGCACCGTTACCTGGACCGGACCCCCGGTGGCCGTGTGCGGGCCGGGCTGACCGAGTTCGTGGTGTTCGGGCTGAAGCAGGCGTGGGCTTGTGTGTTCGGTGCCGCGTTGCTCGCGGTGATCATCGCCGCCCGCCTCTGGTACCCCGATAACGCGGGCCTTGCCCGTAACGATTTCCTGACCATTGCCGCCGTCGTCATTCAGGTCCTGATGATCTCCTTCAGGCTGGAGACGCTGCGGGAACTGCGGGTGATCCTGCTGTTCCATGTGGTGGGCACGGTGATGGAGTTGTTCAAGACGGACGTCGGATCCTGGGCATATGAGGCTGAGGGCGTCCTCCGGATCGGGGCGGTTCCACTGTTCAGCGGCTTCATGTATGCGGCCGTGGGGTCCTATATGGTGCGGGTGTTCCGGCTGTTCGACCTCCGCTTCGACCGCTACCCGCGGCGGTGGATCACGGCACTTGTTGCGGCCGCGATCTACATCAACTTCTTCTCGCACCACTACATCTTCGACGCGCGCTGGGTGCTGCTGGCCGCCGTCGTGCTTGTCTACGGACGGTGCGTGATGCACTTCCGGGTGTTCCGGCGTCGCTTCCGTATGCCCATCCTGGTCTCGTTCCTGCTGGTGGCGCTGTTCATTTGGTTCGCGGAGAACATCGGCACGTGGTCCCGTGCGTGGCTGTATCCCAACCAGCTGGATGGCTGGCAGGCTGTCTCCATCGACAAGCTCCTGGCATGGTTCCTGCTGATGATCATCTCCGTGGTGCTGGTGGCGTGGGTCTACAAGCCGGAACCGCTTGACGCTCCTGCTGAGGTGGCTAGGCTTCGCCGCGTATCGCCTTGAGTGCCGCGCGGCGTGCCTGAAGCAAGGGTTCGACGTCGGACACCCGGCTCAGGCGGACGGCCTCCGGTGGGGTGGGGTTGCGTTGGGCGTTGATCACTATGCCGAAGCCGCCGAATGTCCCGGCGGCGAGCCACGATTTCGCTCCGCGCCAGAGCGTTACGTCTGTGGGCGTGCCGTCAACGGTGATGGTGAGCCGCTCAACGGCGAGGGCGTTGAAGGTTGCGTCCTGGCGTTGGAGCTCTTCCAGGTTGTGCGGTATTCCGGCCGAGGCGCGCCAACGGTTTCTGACGACGTCGCGTGGATCCTGGGTTGTAGTGATCACTTCCACCAGCGGGCCCGTTGGTGAAAAGGCGTTGCCGTGCGCCACCCCGCCCTCGCTGCCATCGAGTTGCCAGGATCCCAGCATGACGGGCACGTCCCAGCCCTCTAGGCAGAACAGCGGGAGAAGGTGCGCGCCGTCGCGGACCTCTTGATCCAACCGGTCGTTCATCTCCCAGAACTCGTCCGGAGGCACGTATCCAGTGATCTCCATCGGGCCAGTTTGCCAGTTCACCGTGGGCGAAACCAGCTCTGCAGCCCCGTAATTCCGGTGGTTTTCTGTTCCCGAGATTCAAAGTTGAGCGTACGTCACTCAACTTTGGATTGACATCTTTCCGAGGCTGAGTACAGTTGAGTGCAGAACGCTCAACTAGCCGATTGTTGAGCAGGCTTCCGGCACGTAGACCGCCCAGCGGACCGCTGTCAGGTGCAATCTCCAACATCGGCCATTGAAAGGAAACAAGATATGTCACGTGCAGTAGGTATCGACCTCGGAACCACCAACTCCGTGGTCTCTGTTCTCGAAGGTGGCGAGCCCACCGTTATCGCCAACGCAGAAGGCGGCCGCACCACGCCGTCCGTCGTTGCGTTCTCCAAGTCCGGCGAAGTCCTGGTCGGCGAAATCGCCAAGCGCCAGGCCGTCAACAACATCGACCGCACCATCGCTTCCGTCAAGCGCCACATGGGCACCGACTGGAACGTCGCCGTCGATGACAAGAAGTACACGCCGCAGGAAATCTCCGCGCGTATCCTCATGAAGCTCAAGAACGACGCCGAGAGCTACCTGGGTGAAAAGGTCACCGACGCTGTGATCACCGTTCCGGCCTACTTCAATGACGCCGAGCGCCAGTCCACCAAGGAAGCCGGCGAAATCGCAGGCCTCAACGTCCTCCGTATTGTCAACGAGCCCACCGCTGCTGCACTGGCCTACGGCCTGGACAAGGGCAAGGAAGACGAACTCATCCTGGTCTTCGACCTCGGTGGCGGAACCTTCGACGTCTCCCTCCTCGAGGTTGGCAAGGACGAAGACAACTTCTCCACCATCCAGGTCCGCGCAACCGCCGGTGACAACCGCCTCGGTGGCGACGACTGGGACAACCGCGTTGTCGAGTGGCTCCTGAGCCAGCTCAAGGTCAAGGGCATCGACCTCTCCAAGGACAAGATCGCCCTCCAGCGTTTGCGTGAAGCTGCCGAGCAGGCCAAGAAGGAACTGTCCTCCTCCACCAGCACCAACATCTCCCTCCAGTACCTCTCCGTCACCCCCGACGGCCCGGTCCACCTGGACGAGCAGCTGACCCGTGCCAAGTTCCAGGACCTCACCAAGGACCTGCTGGACCGCACCAAGAAGCCGTTCCAGGACGTCATCGCTGAAGCCGGCATCAAGGTTTCCGACATCGACCACATCGTCCTCGTCGGTGGCTCTACCCGTATGCCTGCCGTCTCCGAGCTCGTCAAGGAACTCGCCGGCGGCAAGGAGCCCAACAAGGGCGTCAACCCGGACGAAGTCGTGGCCGTTGGCGCCGCACTCCAGGCCGGTGTCCTGAAGGGTGAGCGCAAGGACGTCCTCCTCATCGACGTCACCCCGCTGTCCCTCGGCATCGAAACCAAGGGTGGCGTCATGACGCACCTCATCGAGCGCAACACCGCTATCCCCACCAAGCGTTCGGAGACCTTCACCACCGCTGACGACAACCAGCCGTCCGTGGCCATCCAGGTCTTCCAGGGCGAACGTGAATTCACCCGCGACAACAAGCCGCTGGGCACATTCGAACTGACCGGCATCGCCCCGGCACCTCGTGGCGTTCCGCAGGTTGAGGTCACCTTCGACATCGACGCTAACGGCATCGTCCACGTGTCCGCCAAGGACAAGGGCACGGGCAAGGAACAGTCCATGACCATCACCGGTGGCACGGCACTGTCCAAGGACGACATCGACCGCATGGTCCGTGAAGCCGAAGAGCACGCTGCAGAGGACAAGGCACGCCGCGAAGCTACGGACACCCGTAACTCCGCAGAGCAGCTCGCTTACTCCGTGGACAAGCTGATCGCCGACAACGACGACAAGCTGCCTGAGGAAGTCAAGACCGAGGTCAAGGCCGACGTCGACGCCCTCAAGTCCGCGCTGGAAGGCACCGACGACGCCGCTGTGAAGACTGCGTTCGAGAAGCTCCAGGCCTCACAGACCAAGCTCGGCGAAGCCATCTACTCCCAGGCCTCCGCAGCTGACGCTCCGGGTGCCGGTGCAGAAGGCGCTCCTGCCGGTGACAAGGCTGCCGACGAGGATATCGTCGACGCCGAAATCATCGACGAAGACGAAGCGAAGAAGTAGCCATGCCTCACCACGGCAACGAAGCAGAGCACTCAGAAAGCGGCGAGCCGCGCAAGCCCGTTATCCGGGACAACCGCAAGGTTGACCCGGAGACCGGGGCAGCCCGTCACCCGGATAGCGAAGCTGCAGCTCCCACCGAAGGCAACGCCGCTCCTACAGACGGCGACGCCCTCTCCCAGGCTGAGGAAATCCTCAACGGGGTAGAGGTGCCGGCCGAGGAATCGGTAGCCTCCGGTGCCGCGGCTGAAGCCCAGGCAGCGGAGCTCCGCAACGACCTCCTCCGCCTCCAGGCTGAGTACGTCAACTACCGCAAGCGCGTCGAACGCGACCGCGCCGTAGCAGGAGAGATGGCCGTCATCGGCGTCCTGAACTCACTGCTCCCGGTGCTGGACGACGTCGACGCCGCCCGCCAGCACGGTGACCTCGAAGACGGCCCCTTCGCCGCCATCGCCACCAAACTGGAGAACGCGCTGAAGACGTACGGGCTGGAACGCATCGCGGATACCGGAGTCGAATTCGACCCCACCATCCACGAGGCACTCATCCAGCAGCCCGGCGAAGACATTGAGGTTGACACGGTCAGCCAGGTGCTGCGCTCCGGATACCGCTCCGGCGAGCGGGTCCTGCGTGCAGCCCAAGTGATCGTCGCGGTTCCCGCTTAGTCCCACCGCGAAGCGAGACAAGGGGCCCCGCCCCTACGCGTGGCGGCTTTAGTCCTACGGACTTAGCCGCCACGCTCCGGTAGGCCCGAAGCCACTCCCGGGCCCCTTGTCTCGCTCCGCTCCGGCGGTCGGCTCGCCTAAGGTGGGTGGACGCAGGTGCTTGTTTATTGATTTGAAAGGAAACGCTCTTGGCCAGCCAGGACTGGGTTGAAAAGGATTTTTACGCGATCCTTGGTATTGCCAAGGACGCGTCCGATGCGGATATTAAGAAGGCTTACCGCAAGCTAGCCCGGCAGTACCACCCGGATACCAATGCCGGGGATGCTGCTGCGGAGAAGAAGTTTAAGGACATCTCCGAGGCGTACTCGGTGTTGTCCAATCCTGAGGACCGTCAGCAGTACGATGCCATCCGTGCCATGGGCGGTGCCCGGTTTGCCCCGGGTGCTGGCGCCGGACGCGGTGGTGCCGGAGCTAACGGTGGGTTTGAGGACCTGTTCGGCGGCCTGTTTGGCGGTGGGCCTGGTGCCCGTCAGCCTGCGGGCGGTGGCATCCCTCCGGAGTTCGCTGACCTGTTTGGTGGTGGGTTTGGAGGCGCCGGCCCCACCGGGTTCCAACGGGCTCCGCAGAAGGGCGCGGACCGGACGGCTACAACGTCCATCTCCTTTGCCGGATCCATCAAGGGCACCACGGTGAGCCTGCGTGAGAGCAACGGCAACGTGATCGACGTCAAGATCCCGGCCGGCATCAAGGACGGGCAGAAGGTCCGCCAGCGTGGCAAGGGCAACGCTGGCCCTGCCGGCAACGGCGACCTCATCATCACGGTGAGCGTCAAGCCTCACGACTTTTTCCACCGCGACGGCGACAACATCCGCATCCACGTGCCCGTCACGTTTGCGGAGGCGGCGCTCGGCGCCACCATTGAAGTTCCAACGCTCGACGGCGACACCGTCAAGGTGCGCGTTCCGGCCGGGACTCCGTCGGGCCGTACCCTCCGGGTGAAAGGTCGTGGCGTGAAGACGTCCAAGTCCACCGGCGACCTGCTGGTGACAATCGACGTCGCGGTCCCGCAGAACCTCAACAAAGAAGCAGAGGAAGCCGTGAAGGCTTTCGCGGCGGCCACCACTGATGCCAACCCGCGCAGCGACTTGGCCGCGAAGGCCCGGTTGTAAGGAGGCGGTCATGGCAATCGACGTCAACCAGCCGATCTTTGTCATCTCCGTGGCTGCGGAGCTTGCCGATATGCATCCGCAGACGTTGCGCCAGTACGACCGTTTGGGCATCGTTTCGCCCAGCCGCGCTCCCGGCAAGTCCCGCCGCTATTCGCAGAACGACGTCAATAAACTGCGGGAGGTCCAGCGCCTCTCGCAGTCCGGCGTCTCGCTCGAGGGCATCAAACGCATCCTCGACCTCGAAAACCAGGTTGCCGCTTTGCAGTATCGCGTGGCTGAGCTGACGGAAGAACTGACCCGCCGCCGCTCACCCGTGGATGCGCGGATCTTCGCGGCAGGTGCCGCGGGCGACGTCGTTAGCTTGGCCCGCGGGCAGCGTCCACGAGCGCGGTCGCAGGCCGTAGTGGTGTGGCGGCCGCGGTCGGGGGACTAGCTCGGGCTACGCCCGGCTGCGGTCCCAACTGACCACTACCCGGGCAGCGCCGGCTTCGGTCCGCTCTACGTCCACCACGATCTGCGACTCTTTGGCTCCCATGTCCCGGATCTGCTGCTTGTAATCCTCAAGGTGCTCCTGCAGGGACTCCTCGGTCCATTCGCCCGGGCGCATCCTGGTGGAGATTTCCACGGGCTCCTCCCTGACCAGAATCTCCTCCGGTTGACGCCGCGGTGTCTTGGCCGGCTCAGATTCGCTGGACGGTACCAGCATGCGGAAGCCGAAAACTCCGCCAGCTATGCCAGCGACGAGGCCCGCGGCAATAAGCCAAATGGCCTTTCGAGGTCCGCGGCGCCCAGGAACCGCTTCAGTGATGCTCTGTGCTTTTCTAGCGCTTCGTCGTGCCATGGGGAGATCAACTTTCCAGTCGGCGGTGGGGGTTCCATGCTGGTGGTGCGTCTGAATTCTGCCCTTCCATCGTAAGCATGCTTAGAACCTTTGGTAAGTCGATACCTGAACCTGCCACCGGTGATGAAGGGGGGAGCGCTCCTGTGGCTAGAACAGCTCTACGGGAAGATAATGAAGGCATAGCACGGCAAGCAGCGCTCGTGCGGGTGTTCTGAGCATTGACGCAGCCTCGGCGGCCCTGCTCGTGTGGTGAGGAATTCCGATGTCGTTGTCGGATGAAGAACGCAGGAGCTTGGAAGAGCTGGAGCGGGATCTCGCTTCAACGGATCCCGACCTCGCCTATGAGCTGAAGTCCGGTCGCCCACGTGGCGCTCTGGCGCGCAACGTTCTTGGCAGCCTGGCCGTTCTGGTCGGCTTCATCATGGTGATCGCCGGGATCGTCACCCAGCTGGTCATCCTGGGCGTCGCGGGGTTCCTGCTGGCCAGTGGCGGAGCCTATTGGCTCGTGACCGGGACATCGCTACGGAGACTGTTCGGACAGCACGACGACCACGCGGCACCTTAGCAGGTTCGGCACCTGAGTCGCCCCGCACCACCCTGCCGGTGCGATGGGGAGCGGCGGCTAGGGACGACGTTCGGGGGAGACCTTCCGGGAAGACGTTACCTAGGGAACCGGTGGGACCGGCGGCTGGACCGGGGTTTCCGGCCGCTGGACAGGCTCGGGTTCGCCCGGAGGCATCATCATGCGCCAAGCAAACACTGCGCCCGCTCCCACGACGGCAGCAGCAATGGCGGTGAACCATACTGCACGGCCGGAGCTACGCTGCGTGGTCTTCCGGCTGAGCGCCCGGGTGGCCTTCTTTACTGCCTTGGCGGCAGTGCGTTTAGCCTCCTTGGCGGCCTTTTTGTTGCCGGTCAAAGTGAGCATCACACCCTGGACCACGGACGGCACGTCGGCGTGGTTGATCCGGGACAAAGCCCACCTCACCACTGCGTCTGTTTGCGCGGATGTGCCCTCTGTCGCATGCGTTACCCATTCCCGGGCAAGATCCTGGGCGGCGGGAATGATGCTTTGCGCTTTGTACATGCTGAGCCCCTCACGTGGTTAGACGACCTGCTTGCCAGCCTACGCTTGAGCACCTGTGATCAACAGATGCCCCCGGCGCGCGCTCCTTCCCAGTTCCCCAGTGCCACCCCGCACATAACGCGGGCCTGGGGGCCGACACGCCGTGGCTTACAGGCGGCGAGGCAGGGCAACCGGGAAGGAGCGGCGCGAAGCATCCGGGTGACTAGGTCCGCACTACCGAGGCCAGCTCCACCGGCTCCTCCAGTCCGGCCCACTGTCCGTTGAGAATCAGGTCCCCGTGAAGCTCAGGGGCTGCTGCGGTGCTGGCTGAAGCATCTGCTGCCACGTCCAAGACCCGGGTAATCTTCAGTCGGAGCTCGCCGGCATCGATGATGGTCACGCCGCTGCCGGATACCGGCGCCGAAGCGCTCAAGGTGGGAGCGCCGCCGTCGAGCTTTCCGCTGCCTTTCACCGTGACAGAGCTGGGCCGGGGCTCAGGCTCGCCGTCGACGATGAGTTCGGCCTCGTTCTGGCCGGTCAGGATGGCAGCGGCGAGGACCCTGATGTACACGGGATCAGCGCAGGCGTCGTACACCCAGCGCTTTCCCAGGACCGAGTGGTCCATGGTGCCGATGAGCCACTCCTCGGCGCCGGCAAGCTCGTAGCCGCGGTAGCTGAGCGGGACCTGGTAAATGCGCTCGCCGGCTGCGACCACGTGTGTTTCGAGCCCCACCTCGCCGGCGGGATCGTCAAAGCGGTAGGCGCCTATGAGCTCCGGGGCGCCATCCTGGATGAACCAGGGCTGCTTCGGGAGGTAGTCAGCGATGAGTTCGAGCTTGGACGGGGACAGGGTTGCCTTGTGAATGATCGCCATGCTCCCAAGCCTAGGGCAGGGCAGGACTGGCTCCCGAAGGCGGCCCCGGGTGGGGCGGCCTACGCTCCCGGTTTGGGCACCAGCGAACCTCGGGCGGCGCCCACCATTCCCTCGACGGCGCGTGCAAGGTGCGTGCCGCGGTCGTTGACGCCGTCCCATCGGACCAAGGCCTGCGCGTTCAGGCCATCAACCATGCCGAGGATCTGCCAGGCGACGGCGGCGGCGTCGGAAACGTTGAACACTCCTGTGGCGTTCCCGTCCTCCACCACGTCCTGGAAGACCTTCTGCCAGGCATCCATCTGCTCCCGGACGGCGGCGGCAAGGGTTTCATTGCGGCGCCCCAAGGTCCAGGCTTCCACCCAGATTGCGGTGACGTCGAGCCTGCTGTTGTCCAGAAGGGTTTCCACCAGCAGGGCCAGGCGTTCAGATGGTCCTGGGCACTGGCTCAGCAAGGCGGCGACTTCCTGTGTTTCCGCTGCCACGATGGTGGCGAAGGTGTTCGAAATGAGGGCATCCATAGTGGGCTGATAGTGCGCCACCAGACCCGAAGCAACGCCAATTCGCGCGGCGACGTTGCGCAGCGTGAGCGCCGTGAGGCCTGCCTCGAGTGCGATCTCGCGGGCGGCTTCGGTGATTTCTGCGGCGCGCTCTGCCGGTGACTTACGGACTGCGCGCTTCTGTTGAGTGCTTGACATTACAGACCAGTCTAGATTAGGTTTTCTGCATTGTTGATCATGCGATCAACAAGAGAATGTCTGAAGACGAAGGAGTCACCCATGGCTTGGAGAATGCCGGCCGAAACCGCACCGCATGAGCGCACTTGGATGGCGTTCCCCCGCACCGGCCTGACGCTTGGCGACGACGCCGCCTCTGCCGAAGAGGCCTACGGTGCTTGGACCGCCGTCGCCCATGCTGCAGCCGAATTCGAGCCGGTCACCATGGTGGTGGACCCCAGCGAACGCGAGCGCGCCGCCCGGATGCTGGGTAACGGCATCGAACAGATCGAGGCGCCGCTGGATGAGTTCTGGATGCGCGACGTCGGACCCACCTTTGTGCTGGACGACGAACGCCCCGGCGTGCTTGGCGCCGTGGACTGGATCTTCAACGGCTGGGGTGCTCCTGCATGGTCCGAATGGCAGAAGAGCGCCGGAATGGGCCGTTTCGTTGCGGAGAAGTCCGGTGCCGAACTTGTCAGCTCTTTGCTGGTCAATGAAGGCGGTGCCATCCACGTAGACGGCAAAGGAACGGTGCTGGTAACAGAAACAGTCCAGTTGGATCCAAACCGGAACCCTTACGCCAACAAGGCAGCAGTTGAAGCCGAACTGGCCCGCACCATCGGCGCCACCAAGGTCATTTGGGTACCCCGCGGACTGACCCGCGACTACGAGGACCTGGGCACGCGAGGCCACATCGACATGGTGGCCACGCTGCCCGCACCCGGCCAAATCCTGCTGCATTCCCAGACCAACCCGGAGCACCCGGACTACGAGGTCAGCCGCACACTTCGGGCATTCCTTGAAACGCAAACAGATGCGGCGGGCAAGCCGTTCGAGATCGTGCCGCTGCCGGCGCCGGAAACGCTGCGCGACGAAGACGGCTTTGTGGACTGGAGCTACGTCAACCACTTGGTGGTCAACGGCGGGGTCATCGCTTGTGGATACGGGGAAGAACATGCCGACTCCCTCGCCGCTGAAATCCTGGCCGAGGCCTACCCCGGCCGCCGTGTTGTCACGGTGGATGCCCGGCCCATCCTCGCCCGCGGCGGCGGCATCCACTGCATCACGCAGCAGCAGCCCAAACTTGCAGGAGGTGCAGCGTGACGGCTCCATTCGACGTCGTTGAGGCCTCCATCGCAGAGCTGCGCGAGGCCCTGGAAACAGGGGAGGTGACCAGTGAGGAACTGACCCAGGCGTACCTTGACCGCATCGAGGCCTACGATCACAACGGCATCAGACTCAACGCACTGGTGGTCATGAACCCCGATGCTTTGGCGGACGCCCGGGCCTCGGACGAACGCCGGACGCAGGGCGCGCTGCGTGGGCCATTGGATGGCATCCCCTACACAGCCAAGGACAGCTACCTGGCCAAAGGGCTCACCGCCGCGGCGGGTTCGCCCGCCTTCGAGCACCTGATTGCGCAGCGTGACGCCTTCACCATCGAGCGGCTCCGCGATGCCGGTGCGGTGCTGATCGGGCTGACCAACATGCCGCCCATGGCCAACGGCGGCATGCAGCGCGGCGTGTACGGTCGCGCCGAAAGCCCGTATAACGCCGACTTCCTCACTGCGGCGTTCGGCTCCGGTTCCTCCAACGGTTCCGGGACCGCGACGGCAGCCAGTTTCGCTGCCTTCGGCCTTGGTGAGGAAACCTGGTCAAGTGGCCGCGCACCGGCGTCGAACAATGCTCTGTGCGCCTACACGCCCTCCCGCGGCGTCATCTCCGTACGGGGCAACTGGCCGTTGGTCCCCACCATGGACGTCGTGGTCCCGCACACCCGCACCATGGCCGACATGCTCGAGCTGCTGGACGTCATTGTGGCCGACGACGCCGAGACCCGCGGCGACTTCTGGCGCGCGCAGCCCTGGGTTCAGATCCCGAAATCATCCGAAGTCCGGCCGGAGTCTTACACGGCGCTGGCTTCGGAATCGCTCGACGGCGGACGGTCGGCTCTGCGGGGCAAGCGCCTTGGAGTGCCGCGCATGTACGTCAACGCAGATCCGGACGCCGGGACCAGTGCGCAGCCGGGCATCGGCGGGCCGACCGGGCAGCGCATCCAGACGAGGGCTTCCGTGATTGATCTGTGGGAGGCCGCCAAACAGGACCTTGAAGCAGCCGGGGCCGAGGTTGTTCTGGTGGACTTCCCGGTGGTCTCCAACTATGAAGGGGACCGTCCGGGCGCACCCACCATCGCCACGCGGGGCCTTGTCACCCCTGGATACCTCAAGCGTGAAATCGTGGACCTGTCAGCCTGGGCGTGGGACGACTTTCTGCGTGCCAACGGCGACCCCGCACTAAGCGGCCTTGCTGAGGTGGACGGTTCCAGGATTTTCCCGCACCCTGAAGGCGCCCTGCCGGACCGCTACACCGGGTTCGACGACGACATTGCTGAGTATCCGGGACACGTTCGCGAGCACGGCTACGACCAGCTGACCGAGATCCCCGAGCTGGAAAACGGTGTGGGCGGCCTTGAGGAGACTAGGCGCGTTGATCTGGAGGACTGGATGGACAGGCTCGGACTGGACGCAGTCCTGTTCCCGGCAGCGGCCGACGTCGGGCCCGCCGATATGGACGTCAACCCGGCCTCGGCTGACCTGGGCTGGCGCAACGGCGTATGGGTGTCCAACGGAAACCTCGTCCCGCGCCACCTCGGCATCCCCACGGTCACTGTGCCGATGGGAACCATGGCAGACATTGGCATGCCCGTGGGCCTCACGTTCGCGGGCCGCGCCTACGATGACACAGCACTGCTGACCCTGGCTGCCGCCTTTGAAGCAACAGGTTCTCGTCGGACCGTGCCACCGCGCACGCCGGCGCTGTAGTTTCGCCGCCAGCCCTGCGCTCCTGCCCGGTTACTTCCCCGCTGTCACCGTAATTTGCGGCGACTCCCGCGCGTCGGCCATCGTTTGCGACTGCTGTAGGAGGCAACTGGGAAGGAACGCGGGCAAGCGGCCGGACGCCGATGCGTGGACGGGCCCCGGCACTGATTACAATCAAAGGGACGTCGACCACTGAGGGAATCATGAAGAAACTCACCACTGTCCTGATCGCTGCCGGGCTCATCGCCTCGGCATCCGCCTGTTCCGCCCAGCAGCAGCTGACTACCGCGGAAACGTGTGACCGCGTGGGCGTCGCCGCATCCGGCATTCCCCAAAACGCTAGCAAGACCGCCACCAACCGCGTGGCCAACGCCATCCGGCCCATCGAAGTCGTTGCATCGGACGAAATGAAGCCGGTTGTCACCGCCATCCTGGAGTACATGGATGAGCAGTCCAAGGAAACCCCGGACGAGGCGAAGCTTGGCGAGCTCGGCCAGGCCTACCAGGAAGCCGGCACCAAGTACGGCGAGCTCTGCCGCGGCTAATGACGCCCGCGCGCTGAACACACAGACGTGCTGAACACGAGAGGGACCGGTTGAAGGACCGGTCCCTTTCGCGTCCCAACCATCTCTCACATTCTGGCCCTTAAACCGGAACTGCGGCCGTATGGTTT